>JBHYDF010000027.1:26286-34596 GCA_051861145.1 Nostocaceae cyanobacterium | reverse complement strand
GTCAGCTTTGAGCTGACTTTAGCTTTAAGCCCGAAATTTATTTCCGGGCTGACTTTTGCTAATGACAAATGACAAATGACAAATGACAAATGACCAATAACCAATGACTAATACAACATCGGATTCGTCTTTTGTTGATAATCCATACAACTTATTGCCTCTTCTGTGTTGGCGATAGAAGGATGGACAGTGCATTTGAGACGATAATCGTCAGTAAAAAATTGACAGTGAGCGCAAGGAATTTGATGCATTTGCTTTGCTGTTTTGACGCTATCACGCGCCGCAGCCCACATACTCCACCCCACAAGAATAATTAACACCCAAGCGCTGATAAAGCAAATCGGTACTATCAACTGTTGAATTGTCTGCAAAAGAAAATAGAGTATTTGTAACACGGCAATCCTCAATCAAAGTTAGGAGTTAGGAGTTAGGAGTTAGGAGTTAGGAGTTAGGAGTTAGGAGTGAGGAATTATGAATGATAAAAAAGTTTTTAATTCATAATTTATAATTCACTCTTTCAAACTCATAACTCTTAATTCCTAACTCCTCACTCCTAACTTTTAACTCTTAACTTTCACTGGTGACTTCTGACTCGAGAAGTATTATTAAATGCCTGCATGACCAATTGCTAAACCGGCGACTAGCATTCCTAAGACTAGGAAAGGTTGGGCGCTGGCTTGGTATTTGACATCATTGTTAAGGGGATCACGCAAGAAATACATATCTTGGAAGGTGATTTGAGGAATGACTAGCAATAGCAGTATTGCCGCATACAAATTTTCATGAACGTAGATTAGATAAGCACCGATCGCGGCTTGAAAGACGTCAATCAAAACCACACAAATCCAAGCGGCGGTGGTGACACCAAACATTACGGGCAATGATTTTAATCCAAATTTGCGATCGCCTTCTACACTCTTAAAGTCATTGACAACGGCAATGCCCAACCCAGCTAAACTGTAAATCGCGGTGAAAACTATAATCTTCCAATTCAATTCGCCAAACAAAGCATGGCCAGTACACCAAGGGAAAGCGATGTAGCTAGCACCAAGGGCATAGCCACCCAGCCAGCCGTTTTGTTTTAGTTTTAAAGGAGGGGCAGAATAAATATAGGCGATAAAGCCACCCACTAAGGCGATAACCGTGATAGTGGGAAAATCATGACCTGCCCAAACATCCAAAGTAAAGGCGATCGCTAATCCAGTGAAAAGCAATACAAAAATCTGGGTAATTACCTGGGGTAAGGGAATTGCGCCGGAGGGAATAGGGCGATAGGGTTCATTGATGGCGTCAATTTCGCGATCGTAGTATTCATTCATGGTTTGGGTGTAACCCGCCATGACTGGGCCAGCCAGTAACATACACAGCAAGGACTTCAACACATTTTCTAGCGTCCAAGTGTACTCGCCAGAAGAAGCCGCACCGCAGATTACACCCCACATCAGGGGAATCCAGGTAATAGGCTTCATCAGTTGCAGGCGGATTTTCCAAATCGAAGTTTCTCCAGGTGCAGCACCTTTCATACCTAAAAGTTGCCTGGTTTTAGCACTACGATTCACAACAGCTTTAGTTTCCTCAGTTGCTGCTACTGAGTCAGCTGTTTGAGGTGGATTAGAATCCGGGGTAACGGGAGTTGATTCAGACATAAGCCGTACTGTCTTGAAGAGTTATGAGTTAGGAGTGAGGAGTTAGGAGTGAGGAGTTTGGAGTGAGGAGTTAGGAGTTGGGAGTTAGGAGTTGGGAGTTAGGAGTTGGGAGTTATGAGTTGGGAGTTATGAGTTGGGAGTTAGGAGTTGGGAGTTATGAGTTGGGAGTTATGAGTTGGGAGATGTTATATTCCTCACTCCTCACTCCTCACTCCTCACTTTAAATTCCTAACTCCTCACTCCTCACTCCTAACTTTAAATTCCTAACTCCTCACTCCTCACTCCTAACTTTAAATTCCTAACTCCTCACTCCTCACTCCTAACTCTCTTAAAAAGAGATTATCAAATAATTATTTTGAAACTTCGCACCAGTTACGGATCTGCCACTCAAAGCAGGAGGTAGGAAAATATTCCGTCTTTGGTCTCCTGCTTCTACTGTAACTTCTGGACCGTACTGAGTGAGCTTGACCTGTTTTTTGTCAAAACCAGGCAAAAACAAGCGTACTTTGCGTTCTTGAACGTCAATTTCGATAGGTTTGGGAGCCTGTAACGCTTGGTCTACAAAGTTTGGTAAGGCATCCATCATCGGTAGCCAGTCGTCTGTTTTCACATCTGGAACAACATTGACAGTTAGGGGAGTAAATTCTTCTGTGAGGTTGAAATTCGTATCAGCAGAGACAAGAATAACACCACCAACGGTTAAACCTACTTGTTGAGCGCTACCCCAAAGGTAATGAGCACAAGCAACTTCAACAGGGTCAGTGGTTGTGACTAAGAAAGCTGCAACGTGTCTGGGGTCGGCGAGGACGGCTTTACCCTTGTCTAATAGATTGTTAACTTGATTGCTGGGTTGGGAGAAGTTATCAGCTGTCCAGTTGACGTTGAAAAAGGTGCTAATCAGCGGTTGAATCAAGGGTGATTCGGAAATTGTCTTTCCTAAGTCGGAACTGACAAACAATTGCCGAAATCGCCGCACGTACCAACTGAGAGACTCTGGCATTCCGAACAGGCGCACGGTGGAAGAGTCGCCACTACCATCGTAGACGATCGCATCATATTTGCCGCTTTCGTAATATTCACGGATGGCATTTAATACAAGCGCGTTGTCCATCCCTGGCAAGACTGATAATTCTTGACCATAAACATCTTTGAGGATGGGTGTTCTTAAGTATTGCGCCTCCAGTTTTTTTACATCTTCCCAACTGCGTTCTAACAGTACAGACGCTTGTAACTGTACAACTTGTAAATTAGCAGCAATTTCCTGTGGGTCAGGGCCAATAGGGATACCCAATAGAATTTGTAACGCTGGTTCTGCACTACCAGCCAGAAGTACACGTTTTCCTTGGCTTGCTAATAGTTTGGCGGTGGCGATCGCTACTTTTGTGCGAACTGAGCCACCATTGCCCAAAAATGTCAGTATCAGGGCCATTACTTAATTCCTACTTTTACCGCCGGTTTTTTCAACTCCAACTTAGCACTCGGCTTGTTTTGATAACATATTCCGAAGTTCTGATTTCTTGTTAAAAGCCGCATGAATAGGCGTCTCTTCCAGACGCCGCTATTCGACTTTTTCCTACTGTACTACTTTAAGTTCATCTTCAAAAAACCAAGTGGTAAAATTATCATCAAACTTCACCACAATGCCAACGCCGCTAGCATCAGTCATTTTGAAGCCTTCAATAGTACCAACTTGTCCTAATCTTTTAGCGATAGGGGCAGATACGCGATCGCGCAAACGATAAACTTTTACTTTCTGTCCGATTTCCATGCCTACTCACAATGCAATTAACCAAAACTCAGTTTAGCTGAATCTGGGTCTTTACCGGAATTGTTGCGGCTCGTTGATTAGAAAAATGATGACCTAGGGAAGATTGGCGATCGCCGTTAGAGTTTTTTTGAAGACTGGCACTAACGCCATACAGCAGCTTCAAAATAAGAGGATGTCTGAAAAGTTTTTAATTAGTCATATTTATTACCCAACATCATTTAGATCCCCCCAACCCCCCGCTAAATTGGGGGGCAAAAAGTCTTTCAAAGTCCCCCTTTTTAAGGGGAGCCACTGCGGTGGACGGGTTTCCCGGCAGCCAGCAAACTGCCTCTCCCGTTGGGCGTGGATTTAGGGGGATCTAAGATTAATTGGTTTAAAACCATACTTCTCAGACATCCTCTAAGTTTCAAATGTACGGAATTTTTTCAACAATCAAATCGGATTCCTATAGTTCCCAAAATTTAGTAAATTATTCTTGGCAAAAGCTTCTTTTATTCATAACATTTATCGTCAGTTAATTTGTGATTATGACTTTGCTGTACCTGTCTTGGACTTCTGTAGGTAAAGATATAATTGAAGGCTTACAAGGCAGATAGTTCATTTTTATTTCATCATTTGTATTCATATTATTACGTAATAAATAGAGAAAAAATGATTAGATGCACAACTGGTTATTCTGTATATTTCCTATTTTCCAATACTTTGACAGCAACTGTGCTTTTACAGAGGTATTAGAGGATGTTTGGAAAGTCTTACATAACACATCAAGTTCTTGCGGATCCTCCCTAGCCTTAAAATGGAGGGAAAATATTCTCAAACTCTCCCTGTTTTAAGGAGGATAATGGGCAATCTAAGCAGTATACATGTTTGAAAAAATACTTTTCAAACATTCTCTAAAGCCTTCTATTTCAAAGATTAGGAGTTTGTGTTTGTTTTATTTGTAACGGAAGGATAAACCGTACCCGTAAGTTAAATTTTCATGGCATCTGGAAAATATCTGCTTGACACATATCTTGCACCTTTAAGTATAAACCGCTAAACAATAGATAAAGCATGATAAATATTACCAGCTTAAAACTTGTTTAATCAGTCCTCTTAGAGAGGAATGCGTGCTATAAGACTGGGACTTATAGTCCCAGGCGGATCTAAACGAAGGCGAAAATTATGTAAATACGTAGTGATTTTTGTGATGTGATGTTTTTTAGGTGCAAGATGTAAATTGATAAGTGGACGATTGTATAATTTCATTTGTCTGATTCTGATTTTTTTCGCTCTTACATTTTCATTAAGTCGGAAATATTGATAATTAAGTTGTAAAAAAAATTACGCTGTTTCTGTTGCTCGGACTTCCCGTGAAAAGTCAGAACTCTGTGCAGTTCAATCCAGTACTTAGGGAGAGATCCAAAGGAGGGGAGATGTGGAAAAAGGAAGATAAGGGAACTATTGGCTATTGACTTTGAATAATAGTCGCGATCGCAAATCTTGGCAGAACAGTTAAAATTATTGAAAATCAATCCGGAAAGTTTGATTTAGCCAAGCAAAGTATAAAAAATAGACAAGTGACAATGCTCAATCAACAATTAATGGTATAATTGCCTAAAAATTTTTACTACAAATTTGTACAACAATCAAAGATAGGTCGTGAACACAGTTTTGTTCACAAACTATTTAAAATTGCTGTACAGCAATTATTTTCAAGAAAACAACGGAAACTTTCATAGCTAATTAGCTTCTAAAGAAAGAAATTTGATGTGTGTAGGTAGTGAGCGAGGAAGCGGGAATTGTTACGAACAATGCGAGGAGTTGTCCGAAAGGCAGGGAAATTGAGACGTTGGTTGCCAATAAATGAAGCGTGGTTGGCAAAGTTCGACTTGCTGAGAATCCTAGTACGGCGCGATTTAGAAGCACGCTACAAGGGTTCTATTTTAGGTAACTTATGGCCTTTACTGAATCAGTTATCGCAGTTACTAATTTATACTTATGTTTTTTCAGTTGTATTGAAGATAAAGCTGAGTCTCAAAAGCCTACCAGAAAATAACTTCACCTTTGGATTATGGCTATTTGCGGGGTTGCTACCTTGGATTGCCTTTACAGGTGGACTGATGCAATCTGCTAATTCGGTGGTAGGACAGCCAAATTTAGTCAAAAAGGTAGTATTTCCTCTGGCTTTGTTACCGTTAGTGCCAATTTTATCAGCGTTTATTGAAAGTGCTTTTGGTTTAATGGTATTGATTTTGTTTGTGGCGATAACTTCTCATAATTTACATACTACTTTAGCCCTTCTGCCGTTGATCTGGATAACTCAGTTATTATTAACGGCGGGGTTGGGTTATTTAATGGCAGGAATAACAGTTTTTTTGCGCGATATTCCCCAGACTTTAGTAGTCATTTTAAATATTTGGTTATATTTGACACCAATTGTCTATCCAGCGACAGCAATTCCACAAGAATGGCGCAATTGGGTGTTTTGGTTAAATCCCATGACTGCGATTGTAGAAGTGTATCGCGATTTAGTTTTAGTAGGAGAGGTAAAACACTGGGGTGAGTGGGGAGTTTCTTCAATCATTGCAGTTATAGTATTTTGTGGAGGACTTTGGTGCTATCGCCGCCTGCGTCCTGCTTTTGCTGATGTATTGTAAAGTTTTATTAGCTATAGAGTAGTTAATAGCTGAGGCAAGCTTTAAAGAGCGTAAATTTTTCTGGTGTAGAGTTGTGAGGATTGGCAGTAAAAGCATGGGAGAAGAAATTTCAATTTCTCTGAGAAATGTCTCAAAGTGCTTTAAGCGGTATGGTCATCCTATAGATAGGCTAAAAGAGATTTTACTACCGGGAAAGAGCAGAGCTGATGAATTTTGGGCGCTGCGAGATATTAATCTGGAGATTCCCAAGGGACAGACAATAGGAATTGTAGGGCGTAATGGCTCTGGAAAAAGTACTCTGCTCCAAATTATTGCAGGAACGCTGACACCAACCACGGGAGAGGTGCGAGTGCATGGCCGTGTATCGGCTTTGTTAGAACTGGGGAGTGGTTTTAACCCAGAGTTTACCGGACGTCAGAATGTCTTTTTTAATGGGCGATTATTGGGGTTAACTCAACAGGAAATTGAAGATAAGTTTGATGAAATAGCTGGGTTTGCAGATATTGGAGATTTTATAGATCAGCCTGTTAAAACTTATTCTAGCGGGATGTTTGTCCGCTTAGCTTTTGCGGTAGCCGTGAATGTTGATCCAGAAGTTTTAATTGTTGATGAAGCACTCGCTGTAGGAGATGTAGTTTTCCAACATCGTTCTATGCGGCGGATGAGATCATTGATGGATTCAGGAGTAACAACGCTATTTGTTTCTCATGATTCCGGGGCAATTAAGACTATGTGTAATTCGGCTGTGATGATTAATCAAGGCAAAATTTACACTTCTGGATCGCCCAATCATGTAATTATAAAATACATGAAGCTGATTACAGAAACAGAGTTGGGACTTATATCCTCTGAGGAGGAAATAGAAACAAATTCTGACATAAACATTCATCAGCAAACAATAGTTAAAGTCAAGCCAACTCGCAGGGGAAACCGCAAGGCGCTGATTGAAAATATAAAAATGCTCAATCAGTCAGGAGAAAATGCTGGAGAAACTCCCATGTTTGGGTTTAATGAGCAAGTAAAATTGCTTGTGGAAGTGCAGATTTATGAGCCATTACAAGGGTGTATTGTCGGCTTTTATGTATGTGATAAAAATGGTAACGAATTGATTGGTAGCAACACTATAGAAGAAAACCATCCTCTTGGCAAATTAGAGCCAGAAACCCGAATACATATAGAATTCCAATTTAATTTACCATTACGTCCTGGCTCCTACAGCTTGACAGTAGCAGGAGCAGAAAACTATACGGCAATGACTTTTGATTGGATTGATAATGCAATAGTATTTCAGGTGTTACCGCCTGATACAGGTAAACGCATTCATGCATTAGTAGATATTCCCATGAATGTTAAGGTGTCTCAACAGAAATTACCAATTTTGGCAAGTTTGGATGAGAGTCTGATTGCATGAATAGTAATTCACATAAAAATTATCCCGCCCAAGCAGATTTGTCTGAAGCGGAACTCGATGAAAACCACAGCTTTAAAAAAATGTTGCGCTTAGTGGGAGAAAACAAGCGAGTAATTGATTTTGGCTGTGCCACAGGTCAATTCTCTCAATTGCTGACTAAAAGAGGTTGTCAAGTTATCGGTGTAGAGGTGAATCCACAAGCAGCTAAAGTTGCTGAGCAATATTGCGAACAAGTTATAGTTGCTGATTTAGATTTTAATTCTCTAGCTGACATTTTACCAGAGCAAGTATTTGATGTAGCTGTATATGGAGATGTTTTAGAGCATCTGCGCACTCCGTGGAGATTACTAGAGGAAACTAGGCAGTTATTAAAGCCAGAAGGATATGTAATTGCTTCTATTCCTAATATAGCTCATGCAGCTATTAGGCTAGCCCTTTTGCAGGGGCGATTTGAATATATGGAAATGGGCATTTTAGATAACACACATTTAAGATTTTTTACCCGCAAAACAGTTGAGGAATTATTTGAGCGAACAGGATATTTTGTAGATGTAATTGAGCGGACAAAGTTACCTATTTTTTCTGAATCTAATTTAATACCGCATATAAATAAGAATAATTTTGATATTAAAGTTATCGAGGAAATTGAACAAGATGAAGATGCAGATACTTTACAATTTGTGATTAAGGCATTTCCTTCATTAGAGGGCAAATATTCAGCCTTGAATAAACAGTATTCCAAACTGCTTGAGGAAATCAAATCTTCCGATACCCAATTAGAGGAATTTAAGGCAGAATTAGAGCGATCGCAAACTCAACAGCAACAAACTCAAGCAGAATTAGAGC
>JBHYDF010000027.1:0-26186 GCA_051861145.1 Nostocaceae cyanobacterium | reverse complement strand
GCAGAATTAGAGCGATCGCAAACTCAACAGCAACAAACTCAAGCAGAATTAGAGCAAACACAGTCTCAACTGCAACAAACTCAGGCAGAAATAGAGCAAACACAGTCTCAACTACAACAAACTCAGGCAGAACTAGAGCAAACACAGTCTCAACTGCAACAAACTCAGGCAGAACTAGAGCAAACACAGTCTCAACTGCAACAAACTCAAGCAGAACTGCAACGAGCTGAAGCTAATATTGCTGGAATGCAGACGAGCAAATTTTGGAAGTTACGGACAGCATGGTTCAATCTTAAAAAAATCGTGGGACAGTAATCGATGGCTAGAGTATCTGAAGCAGAACAATTACGAACTCAACTACGCACAAATCAGTTAGAAATAGAACAACTCAAATCCCAACTGCAACAAACTCAAGCAGAATTGGCACATTGTCAGGGAGTGATTGCTTGGATGGAGACGAGTAAATTTTGGAAGGCACGTCTAAAGTTTCTCCAATTTAGGCAAAAATTCCAACAACTGTTTCCCAAAAAAATTCAAGCTTCTCTACCAACGCCAAATCATACACCACCTTTAGACTATCCGCTTCCTCAGCTCGACTTACCCCAATTTATCCCTGAAAATCCCAAAGTTCTACTAATTGTTGAAGAGACTATTCCCCAATGTTTTCGTTATCGAGTGCAGCAAAAGCTTGAACAATTGCAAGCTTTGAAATACGAAGTGAATTGGGTTTCTTGGCGCGATCGCAAAACTGCTGAAGCAATGCTGCACTTCTGCCATGTGGTAATTTTTTATCGAGTGCCAGCATTTGCAGATGTGATTCACACTATTAAGTACGCAAAAGCACTCAAAAAAGTTGTTTTTTTTGATATAGACGATCTGATTTTTAATCCTGAAGCTTATCCCGATCCCTTTGAAAACTTTAGTGGACAGGTTTCAGTTGAAGAATACGAAGGACTTGTTAAAGGTGTAGCACTTTACCGTGAAGCACTATCTCTTTGTGATTACGCAATTGCCTCAACACCAACACTGGCTAAAGAAATGGAGAAAGTGACTGGTAGAGGTACAAGCTTTTGTCATCGCAATGCAGTTGATAATGCAATATTCCAATTCGTACACTCAGGTTTAACCAAGCACCATCGGGATTATATTTCCATTTTTTACGGCAGTGGTACTAAGACACATGATGCCGACTTCCAAATAGCGGCTCCTGCGATCGCACGAATCATGGCTAAATACCCAAATGTCCGACTAACTATCGTTGGTTATCTGACATTGCCTGATTCGCTAACACCCTATGTAGATCGGATTGACCGAGTTGGATTACTTAGTAGTGTAGATGTTTATTGGGAGTTTCTGTCACAAGCTGATATCAACATTGCACCTTTAAAGAAGAGTCTTTTTAACGACTGTAAAAGTGAAATTAAATGGCTGGAAGCAGCTGTCTTAGGTGTGCCTTCAGTTGTTAGTGGCACTCAAATGTATATTGAAATATTGCAGGATAATGTAGATGTCTTGATTGCTCAAACTACTGAGGAATGGTTTGATAAACTTGACCTTTTAATCAGCAATCCCGACTTGCGTAATGCTATTGCTGAGGGTGGTAAGCAGAAAGCGCTTAAAAACTACGATCCACTGATAATGGCTCAGAATCTGAGGAGTATTATTCACTCAGGTGTGGAAAAAGCAGCATCGGCGGGGTTAGTTGTTTTATCACAACCGAAGAAGAAACTGCTATTTGTAAATGTTTTATATCCTCCACAAGCTTTGGGTGGCGCGACTGGCCTTTTAAAAAATATTGTTGATACTCTCAAAGCCAAAGGAGGCGATAGCGATGAAATTTCTCTCTTTACCTATGACCTAGACAACCCTAATGGATACGAACTATCCGAGTATACCTATGATGGAGTCCATGTTACTAAGCTCAGCTTACCACCTTGGCCTGACATAGATTGGCGGTATCAAGATCCGAGAGTTTATGAAATATTTAGGCAATATCTCACCTTTACTGAGCCTGACTTAATTCATTTTCATTGTGTTCAGAGATTAACAGGCTCAACGCTTGAGGCGGCGTTCGATTTAAATATTCCCTACATTGTTACCCTCCACGATGCTTGGTGGATTTGCGATCATCAATTTATGCTTGATAGCCAGGGAGCAGAACGTAATTATCATCAAAGCGATCCTTTAATTGCAGGACGTTATACGGACAATATAAATAGTTCTATCCAGCGTCGTCGCTATTTGGCGAAATACCTCAGTAAAGCAAAAGCTCAACTTGCTGTTTCCGAGTTTCAGGCGGAGTTGTACTGTTTAAATGGCTTTACTCAGGTTAAGGTAAACCGGAATGGAATTTTGCCTCAACCAGTTCTACCACGTAAACCTGCTTCTTCAAATAGAGTACGCTTGGGCTATGCAGGTGGTATTTGTGTACATAAAGGGTTTTTCTTTCTGAAAGAGGCGATTATAGCGGCGAATCTTCACAACATTGAGGTAACTGTCATAGACCTTTTCGTTTCTTCAGGTTCACCAAAACATGAAACTTGGGGAAGTACTCCAGTTACATTTATACCCAAAGTGCCAGCAGAAAAAATGCCAGAATTTTTCAGTCAGATTGATGTTATTGTAGCTCCGTCTTTGTGGCCAGAAAGTTTTGGTTTGATTACTCGTGAGGCAATTATGGCAGGAGTATGGGTAGTTGCTTCTAATAAAGGAGGATTAGCAGAAGATATACGCTCAGGAGTGAACGGAGATGTATTTTCGCCTCACCATATTGATGAATTAGTAGCTATTCTCAAAAAAATAGAGTCTGAGCCGAAGAAATATCAGCAGCAGCTTCCGGTAGAAGCTAATTATATTCGCAAAATTGATGAGCAGGTAAGCGAATTAGAAAACTTATATGATACTATTCTTGGCAAATAAAAAGTGTATTTAAGTAAGTAGGCAAGAAAAAATAAAACTATGTAAATAAGTAATACTTGGAAATTAGTTCGTAGTAAGCGCTTTAGCGAAGACAGCGCTTACTACATACCTTTAATTATTTACGCCGACCTGCTTACCTGAACCTGAAAATTTAAGAAACTTAAAAAGTGAAAAAATCTAAAGTATTAGCTTACATTACTGCCTATGAAGATTGTAAAGCAGTAGAGAATTGTGTAACAGCTATTAAAAACCAGTCTTTTCCGGTTGAGAAAATATTTATTGTAGATAATTCTCTTAACAAGCCAGTCTTACTTTGCACCGATGAGAATGTAATGATTGAGCGTCATCCGGAAAATTTAGGCGTTGCTGGTGGTTTAAAACTAGCCTTAGAGTACGCTTGCGAACACAAATATGACTTTTTATGGTCTTTTGACCAAGATAGTATACCTGAACCAGACTGTTTAAAAATTCTTCTAAATGTATATAATCAATTGTCTGAGGTTAACTACAAGATTGGTATCATAGCTCCAACTTCTATAGATTCTAGGACTAACCAAGTTGTAGAAGCTGCAATATTTGACCGTGATTGTTTTACATCGTGTAAGCACAAAAGTGAGGAACAGCCTTACGAATGCGATGCTCCAATAACATCTGGTTCTCTAATATCTATAGCTGCTGCTAAAACTATCTCTCTTCCTAATGTAGAGCTATTTATTGATGGTGTTGACCTCGATTATGGACTGCGCTTAAAACAAAATGGGTTTCACAACCTGATTGTCCCTCAAACAATTCTGGAACACAAATTTGGCAATCCTCTTAAAGTTAAATTTTTAAGAAAAGAGAAGATTGTACAACAATATTCTGTTTTACGCCATTACTATATATGCCGTAACCACACTTATTTAGATACTCGCTATGCAAAAAGCTGGTATCGCCTAACAAGCTGTCTGCGGCGTATAAAATACATGATACGAACTATTATTTTTATTATTCTATATGACCATGAGGACAAGTTAAGAAAAATATTGGCTTGTTTCATAGGCACTTTTCATGGTTTACAAGGTAAGCTAGGTAAAATTTAGTTGTAGCGACTGGTGAGACCAGCGCTGCGGGAGGGTTTCCCTCGTGCCGGCTCTGGTGAGACCAGTCCTGTAGGCGGGTTTCCCGCGCCGTAGGGAACTGGTGAGACCAGTCCTGTAGGCGGGTTTCCCGCCGTAGGGAACTGGCGAACCCGAAGGGCGAACCCGAAGGGCGAACCCGAAGGGCGTCGCGTCTCTACAAAAAACCTCTTGCATAAGTCGATGTTTTTTGAGATGAAACCACAGATGGACAACAAATAAAATTATTTCCTTATCTTCCCCCCTCAAGAGGGGAGCCAGTGCGTTGCTCTGGTTCCCAGAGTTGTAGCAACTGGCGTGGGAGTGAGGGGGGTGGACACAGATAATTTATCTGTGTCCACCCCCCTCTATCCCCCCGAAACGGGACGCCAGTCGCCTCAAGTCGGGAGACCCGCCCACGGCGCTGGCTTGGGAAGGCAAAGGAAAAACTTTTATTTATTGTCCATCTGTGGTTAATTATCCTCAATCATGAATGCGTGCAAGAAGTCTAAAAGATTGTGAGCTTATCACCAACCATATTGGCTGCTAAGGTGAATGACGGCAAATTTTTACCAATTCTCCCCAAGCAGATATTCTAATTCTAATTTTAAAGACTTCATATCTGCAATTCTTGCTACTAATATATTTTCCTGACCAGCATCACTTAAACGTGATTTCCAATAGCGAATACTATCAGAATTATTCATCCAAAAATTAATTACTGTACCAACAACTTCATCCTTATTCCAATCCCATTTTTGCGGCACTTCTTCTACAGATTCTATCATAGCATCCAGCGTACACTTATCTGTTGCTACGTATTCTACTCCTTGGTGTTGTGGCTTTTGCAAAGTCTGGTGTTGGTGACTAAAAAAATGCAAAACTGGAGATATTCCGACAATATCGAAAGTGTATTTCATACCAGTCCTCCACATAGTTAGTTGTAAACCGCTACACATTTAACTTGCTATTTTGTAAGGCGGACTGTTCGGCCCACCCCACAAGAATTTGAAAAAATTTAAATGTGCAAATTAGATGTGCTTTAGCTGACATCTTGCACCACTTTAAATAAGAGCCAGAGGCTCTTAATTCTCGTTACCAGGTTGAACCTGGTAACGAGGTTTTGGAGGCTTTGCCTCTCTACTGTTGCATAGGCGTGCAAGATATTAGTTAGCTTATGCGGCCTCATTTTTTTATTTTGTTATATCTTCAAAAAAGCTAAAATGCTATCTGAAAAAAGTGTTATTTTTACCTACATCGTAGGTAATAAAGTTGAGAAATTAATTAGCACTTGCTAAGGTTGAGTGCTAAAGTTTATTCCTCAAAAAATTAGCAGTAAAGCGCATTGAGTGCTAAAGTTTATAAATGTATTTACCTTAAAATATGAAACTTTTATAGTGTTTGAAAAGGGGTGCATGTTATTTTTAATATTTTGTTAAAATCTCCCTTGACAGCTTTTCAAGGTGAAATCGCGGCTTTATCTGCTGCTTGTTTGTGGGCGATCGCGTCTGTGATGTATGGACGTTTGGGAGAACGTATCCCACCGTTGCAACTGAATTTGATGAAAGGGATAGTTGCGATCGCTCTCCTCCTCTTTACCATCCTCATCACCGGCGAATTATTTCCCAGCATTACCCCAGTCTCCCTAATTTTCCTCCTCCTCAGTGGCGTTGTGGGCATTGGTTTAGGAGATACAGCCTTCTTTGTTACTATTAATACTCTAGGAGCGCGTCGCGCCTTGTTGTTGGGAACTCTCGCGCCACCAATAACAGCTATTGTAGCCATGATTTTTCTACAGGAACGGCTAAATATCAGTGCTTGGGGCGGTATTTTGCTGACTATCCTGGGAGTTGCTTGGGTTGTGACGGAACGTACTCCCGATACAAGTAGTAATTTTGTAACGCACCTATGGCGGGGTATAGGTTTTGGCATGTTAACAGCAATAGCAAATGCCGCAGGATCTGTTCTCTCTCGTGCAGCATTCGCCAATAATACCAGTATTAGTCCGTTGTGGGCTGCTTTGTTGCGGTTGAGTGCAGGGGTATTAATTCTGATGATTTGGGCATCTATCCCAAAACGGCAAAGTCGGTTCCAGTTAAATGTATTACAATCATCGCGATTGTTATTAGTGATTTTTATTGCTGCTTTTTGCGGAACTTACTTAGGAATTTGGTTGCAACAGATGGCGTTAAAATTTACAGCAGCCGGAATTGCTTCAACTTTGTTGCAAACGAGTCCAGTGTTCATTATTCCCATTGCGATTTGGTTAGGAGAGAAAGTTAGTTGGAGAGCGATCGCAGGTGTAATAATAGCGATCGCTGGCGTTGGACTGCTATTCTACCTCAAATGAGAATACTTACATCTTGCACCCTCCGGGTTCGCCAGTTGCCTGCGGAGGGAAACCCTCCGTTTGTCCTAAGAGGACACGCTACGCGAACAGCACGCTTACTCACCATTCTCAACAAGAGCCAGAGGCTCTTATTCTCGTTACCAGGTTCAACCTGGTAACGAGGGTTTGGAGGCTCCGCCTCCTGGCTGTTGCGATTGGTGCAAGATATCAGAATAGGAACAATTCTAATCCAAAATCACGCCAGTCGCTACAACGGGGGGCTTCGGGGTCCCCACTCCGTGGGGATGGGGGGAGACCCCCCTTCGGGTTCACCAGTTGCCTACGAAAGGAAACCTTTCTTCAGCACTGGTTCACCGCAACGCGCTGGCTCCAAAATCCAAAATCCAAAATCTAAAATCTAAAGATGCTAGATTTTATCCCCGAAACATACAAAGACATAGAAAATATTCACCAAGTAGTCACAGCTGCTTTTGGTCAAACAAGTGAAGCTAACCTTGTAGACACAATCCGCAATTCTCCGAATTTTATACCCGAATTATCAATAGTAGCAACAGAAAATGGCGAGGTAGTCGGACACATACTTTTTAGCCGCATTCCGATAGAAACCCCACAGCAAATTATTCCAGCACTAGCGTTAGCACCTCTAGCTGTAACACCGCCACGTCAGCATCAAGGTATTGGTAGCAAGTTAGTCAGAGTCGGTTTGACAAAATGTCGTGAATTAAACCATTCTATTGTCATAGTTGTTGGCAATCCGCTTTACTATCAACGCTTTGGTTTCCAAACAGCTAGCAAATTTGGCTTGGAATCATCGTTACCGTTTCCTGATGAAGCTTTTATGGCGCGGTCAGTGAAACCTGGTGCTTTGACAAATATCAGTGGTACTGTGCGCTATCCTGCATATTTTGAGGCGGTTTAAGATATTAGACTTCTTGCAAAAGTCCTAATTCTAGTCTCTTTCTCTGCGATGGTCGCGCTTAAGATTGTGAGGTAAAAAAATATTTATGCAAGATACCACATGAAAAAAATTCACGACAAACTGATGAAAATATCTCTTTCCCTAGTCCAAGCGCCCCTAGTCCCTAGCCCCTATTTTCAAAATTGTGTCGCCAAAAAATGCATTGTCTTTGATATTCGTGTAGCTGAGGAGCAAGCAAAAGTAAATCTTCCTGAGCCAAGGAAGATTTACAATAAAATGGATATTTTGGTTGTCTAGAAGTGTAATCAAAAAATATTGCAAATCTATCGTTATTTATAGGTATCTTTCCTCGGTGAAAAACACTGGCAGTGGCTGCAAAAACTACTGTACCAGACGAACCTGTGCATGATTTCCAATATGATGGTGACACAACTTTTTGCATAACTTTCTCTTGAATGTATCCATGTGTATAATTCAGAGAGTTAACAAGTTTTGCTGTCAAATCTTGAGGAATATATTGAAAAGGTCCACCATCATTATTTATATCATTTACATAAACAATTACTTTAAAAAGCTTTCTATCTTCCGTATCTATATGCCACAATCTTGATTTTTTTTCAATTTGATTAGTGGTATCTCTGCGAAAATATGCGCCATGATACGCTACAGGCAAACCAAGATAATTCTCAGCAATACTAAGTAAACGTCGTTCGAGTCCCCAAAGAAAAATTTCCGGGTACTCCATCATTTGCCCAGAAGTTGCATGAACAACGTACTCATTTTTATCACCAGAAATGGTTCCTGGAATTTTTGGCATTAAGCTTTTTGCAGCCTGAAACATTTTATCTGTAGAAGGAATAGACAAAGCTTCTAATGATGTCACAGCCACTCCTTCACGCTTTATAGTCTCAACTAAAGTTAAGTCTGTAGTAGAAAGAACAGGTAAATGAGGAAAATGTTTTTCTATTGCTGCTTGATAATTTAAATCAGCTTGTTTTTGTAAAAACGAAATTTCATAAAGATTTCTTAATATTTTATTTCGCACCTGTTTAACAATAGTACTCATATTCTTTGTTATTTATTTACATCAATGAACATCATTCATTTTAAGTATAATTACAGTTATATTTGCAATAGCATGTTGTAATTTTTGCAAAAAATTTATCTTCGCTTTACAAAAACTGCTTGTGTTCTTGCTTGTTTATTTAAAAATATATATGTATTTATGCTTAAAAATCAGCATTGCTAGGATTATTTTTTAGGAACATTTGGTTGAAAAAATACTCAGTAATTTACTTTTATGGCTGATATTAAAATATTTATCGTCATAACATGGTGTAAAATAAGTTTCATAACTTTTACTGATATTCGTAGAGTTATTTATTTTTCATTCAATCAAATTACCGAGCAATTAATCAAATAGAGCTTGAAAGCATCCTAGAACACCAAAATTCGATTCTACACAGTTTCCAATTGACAATTTTCTGAATCAGGAAATTCTCTAATAAAATAAAAATATTTTAAAGTTTGTGACTATTTTGTTTTAGAACAGAAGAAACGTCCTCTGTGCGGGGATTTTACCTTGTAAAAATCGGGCGGGCGAGACGCTCCGAAGTTATGATCGCCGGAAGCCGGCGCTCATACTTCTCTCCACCCCACAAGAATAATTAATCTGTAAAAATCGGGCGGGCGAGACGCCCACTCCACAAGAATAATTAAACTTTTGTGGGGTGGGCCGTATTGCCCGCCCTATTCTAAAAAAGAGGGTTTTATGTTTAATTTAATCAATCTACTGAAATAATTGCACTTAAGGGTAGCCTATACTATCGCTTTGGAACCGTAGATGCCTAATAAAAAGAAAGGAGTAGTAGTGATGGTGCGGCTAATTATCATCCTAGTTTTGCTGGGGCTAATGAGTGCGTGTAGCACCAGCGTACTTGCACCGACTAGCCAGTTAGTAGAAAAAGCGATCGCACTTCAGTTGGAGAAAACCCAACAGCAACTAAATCAACAGTTGGATCTAAATTTTCAGGGATTTAAAATCAATCATTTATCAATAAACGAAGAAAAACCCCTGACGATTCAAAATTTATTAACCTACCGCATTCGCGGAACCTATGATCTCACCTTCAAGCTGCCAAAACGACAACTGTCACAACCGCAAAAACCCTTTGAAGTTTATTTGCAACTTCAGAAAGAGGGTAAAACTTGGCGGTTGTTGCTTTCAGAAAAAGAAGGAAAAGATACAGAACCGGTTTGGCACAGTTATCTTATTCAATAGTTAATGGTTAATGGTTAATGGTTAATGGTTCATGTTTTTTCTATTAACTATTAACTATTAACCACTAACCGTGTGTAACTCTAAAAACCATCACAAGCATTTATGCTTTTCTCTTTTTCCACAGACATGATGGAAACAATTCCTTGATTCATAGCCCTGAATTAAAATAATGCCTCAGAAATCGCACTCGATAACTGGCTGATAGCTTTAATTCAGTTTTAGCTAACTTGAAATGACCATTTAAACCCGTTTTAACGGGTTTAAGCTTTTAGCCGGAACTTTAGTTCACGGCTAACTACAATATGTGTGTTTACAAGAGATAAAGCAATATGTATTTTAACTTTTTTATCAGTTCCATTATCGGAATAGTGGTTGTAGTGCTGCTAGCTTTTGGTGTATTGCAATGGTTTCACATACCTACTGGCAGTTTCCTAGATTGGGTAATTGGTGGTGCAAGTTTTTGGTGGTTACTAGTAATTGTGACTGTGCCATGGAATGTGTATTTTAAAGCAAAAGAAGTATTAGCAGAAGGGACACAATCAACAGAAAAAGAAATTCCCGTAGATGAGAAACAAATTGATTATGTGAAGGTTTTGGCAAAGCGATCGCTCTTGATTGCAATTGCCTTACACTTAATTTCAGCTGCTGGTCTTTATATCCTCGCTGCTACGGGTATTAGTGCTGTCGGATATATCGGTTCTGGCGCAGCTTTGCTATTAACAGGTTTACGTCCGGCTATCAGCGCCTACGAATATTTATATGCACGTTTGACGATGATTAGCCAAGAATGGAGATATCCTCGAGAAGATATCGTGGAACTTCGCAACCGCTTCTATGTTCTAGAAGATAGTATTAAACGTTTAGAAGAACAGCTTAACCCAGAAAATACTTATTCAGTAGTAGCAAATCAACAACACTACTGGGAAGAAACACGTAAAGAATTAGCTCGAATTTCTGCGAATTTAGAAGAATTACGCGCCACAAACCAAACTGAACACGAACGTTTAGCGCGGGAAGCCCGAAATGCGATCGCTCAACTTTCCACGGATGGTCAATTTCTTGACCACGTTCGCGAGATTATTAGATTTTTTAAGACTGCATAGCTGATATTAAATATTAAAAGAGCCAAAATCTAAAATCCAAAATCCAGGATTGGTATAACTATGGACAGAATTTCGGTCAATTCCCAAATCCATTTCGGTAAGCCATGTATCGCAGGTACGCGAATCACAGTGCAGAGTATTCTTGAATTACTGAATGAAGGGCTTTCATTTGCAGAAATTATCCAAGACTATTATCCAGACATTCAAGTTGAAGATATTCGTGCTTGCTTGAACTATGCTATTGCATTGGTAGCCGCAGAGGAAATTCATCTTACATCAGCCTAGCGATGAAACTCATACTTGATCAAGATGTATATGTACTAACGGCAAGATTCTTAATATAGGATTACTATTTGATTTTTGAAATACACGTAGGGTGGGCATTGCCCACCATACTTTAGGTTTTGGTGGGCACTGCCCACCCTACAGACTTAGATTTTTTCAATAATCAAACCGGATTCCTATAGATACTGGGCATGATGTGGTTTTGGTTGCCGAAATGGGTCTTTCTCGATCTAGCGATGAAGAGATACTCAAGATAGCACAGGAACAAAATCGCATTCTCATTACGCGGGATAGAGATTACGGGAATCTAGTTTTCGTAAAAGCAATAGGGACAGGTGTCAATACTGCTCGGTTAAGGATTTTTCGCTTCGATTTTAGGAATGTAGAGACGCGAAATTTCGCGTCTCTACATTCTTTTTCACCAGATGTCTAATGAACTAGCACGAGTTCTACAAACCTACTCTGAAATTGAATTAGCAGGTGCATTTGTAGTTGTGGAACCAAGTGGGCATAGGTTTAGGAAATTGCCTTTATAGCTATTAAGTAAGGAGCGATCGCACATCAATATAATTAGGCTGAATTCGCGATCGCCCCTCGTATAAACTGTATATTTGCTCTCGATTTACATCAATCCCGCCGACTCATACAGGCGTTTGAGCATCGCTCTAATCTTATTACCATAATCTAAATCTGCCGACCAGCGCCCGGATAGCTGATCTATCAAAGGGGCAATACCGCGTGTCACAAAGCGAAATCGCGGATCTACTACTTCCTGTACTAAAGGTTCTAAACTAGCGTAAGCTTTCAAGTGTTGGATATGTGCCCGTACACCAATTCTGGCACTCCCAAAAGACGCCGCCTCTGTACCACCACCAATAGTCCCTAAGCCTGCAAAGTTATTTTGTTGGGGTTTAATATCGCCGCCAAAGCGTAAAAATCCAGTTTCTATACACATTTGACAGAAGGCAATGTCATAGCTTACCCCTTCAATCGAAGCTTCTTCCCGGTAAAGTTTGGCAATGTCAGGAAACTGCACTAAGGCGTTTTCATGATTATTTTTTAGGAATAGCTGTAATTGTACTTCTGAGGTGTGACCAGGCGACATAATCCGTTCCATTTGACCGGGGCAAATTACCAAGTTGGAACGTAAACTAACAGTACGAGTCCCACTATCCCAGCCTACGGAAACATTAAAGTCTCGCAATTCAATTGCTTTAATGTAAACAACTCGATGATAGGTAATGCGGCGGACATTAGCAGCTTTCGACAAATCAACCCGCAAGCGATCCACTAAGTCAATGGGAATGTAAGCATTACCGTTAATTAATATTCCTTTTTCTGAATAATTTTGTCCGTTAATATTGATATTAATTGCCGGATAAGTTGGTTCTTGTCCCTCTTTGGTATCAGAGTTAACAGCACGACTCCAAGATGCTAGCCCATCGGCGATTCCGAGGGCAAAATCACGACGGCGATTTTGCAGTAAAGAGCGATCGTCTGGATTGGTCAAGAAACCAACTTGCATTACCATAGAAGGTACTTTAGATTGACGACAGAATGCCAAACTACCCAAACCTGAAGCTGTATCTGGCTTGATTCCGCGATTGGGCAATTGAGGGACGCGGCGCAGTAAACCCATTAGTATAAGTTCAGCATTGCTTTTGCGTTCGTCATTGCTAGCGATATAGAAGACGCTAGCCCCACGCACCGAAGGACTGCTAGCAGCATCGATATGAATTTCTAAGGCGACATCACCCTGACGGGCACGAGAATTGATCCAGTCGATAGTTTGTTTCGCACTCAAGTCATCGGGAACCGCCAAGACTTCTAAATTTCGCGATCGCAGTTCCGTTACAATCAAATCCCGTAGCAAAATCATTTCCTTAGCTTCGGTGGTACCCCCAGCAACTGAACCTGGATCAATTCCTCCTACTTCTTTGCCTCCGTGTGCTGCTGAAATAAAAATACGTCCCATTTTCAGTATTTCCTTTTATAAAATTAAGCGTAAGCGATTCTTTACATTATTCTTGAATTTGGGAACAAGAATATAATATCCATCATTAGTCATTAGTCATTTGTCCTTTGTCATTTGTACAACGCTAATGACTAATGACTAATAACCGATGAACAATGACCAATGACCAATGACCAATGACCAATGACCAATGCCCAATGCCCAATGCCCAATGACTAATGACTAATGACTAATGACTAATGACTAATGACCAATGACCAATGACTAAATATGCAAATTAAGCGCTTGCACCCAGATACTATAGAGGAAATTAAACAACGAGCTGACATAGTAGATGTCATCTCAGAATACGTTGTTTTACGCAGGCGTGGCAAAGATTTTGTGGGTTTGTGTCCCTTCCATGAAGAAAAAACTCCCAGTTTCAGCGTCAGCCCTAGTAAGCAAATGTACTATTGCTTTGGCTGTCAAGCGGGGGGAAATGCCATCAAGTTTCTGATGGATTTGCACAAGCGTTCTTTCACGGAAGTAGTGCTGGATTTAGCGCAGCGTTGCCAAGTACCGGTACAAACTCTAGAACCCGAACAAAGGCAAGAATTACAACGCCAGTTATCAGAGCGATCGCACCTGTTTGAAATTCTCGCTTCAGCTTCCCAATTTTATCAGCACGCCCTCAAACAATCTCAAGGAAAACTTGCCCTTGAGTATCTCAAAGATAAACGCCAATTGCAAGATGAAACGATTGGGCAATTTCACTTAGGTTACGCCCCTGGTGGCTGGGAAACCCTTTATCGCTATTTGGTGGAAGATAAGCGCTATCCCGTCCAACTGGTAGAGAAAGCTGGATTGATTAAACCCCGCAAGGAAGGCGGCGGTTATTATGATGTGTTTCGCGATCGCCTGATGATTCCCATTCATGACGTGATGGGGCGTACAATTGCCTTTGGGGGTAGAAGTCTGGGAGATGAACAACCGAAGTATTTAAATTCACCAGAAACTGAACTTTTTAATAAAGGTAAAACTCTATTTGCTCTCGATAAAGCAAAATCGGGTATATCTGGACTAGATCAAGTTGTGGTGGTAGAGGGATATTTTGATGCGATCGCTCTCCACGCAGTCGGAATTAACAACGTTGTCGCCTCGCTTGGTACTGCCCTTAGTTTAGAGCAAGTACGGCTAGTATTGCGCTACAGCGACTCAAAACAACTGATACTTAACTTTGACGCAGACAAAGCCGGAACTATCGCCGCCCAAAGAGCGATAGGTGAAATTGCTGAATTAGCATATAAAGGAGAAGTTCAGCTAAAGATTCTCAACTTACCTGATGGTAAAGATGCCGATGAATATTTGCATACCCACACACCAGAGGATTATCGGCAACTTTTAGCAAATGCACCCCTCTGGCTAGATTGGCAAATTCAGCAAATCATTAAAGACCGGGACTTGAAGCAGGCTACAGATTTTCAGCAAGTCTCGCAACAGTTAGTGAAATTACTTAAAAATATAGTTAACAAAGATACACTTAACTATTATATTTCCCACTGTGCAGAAATACTCAGTTTAGGGGATACCAGACTAATACCTTTACGAGTAGAAAATCTTCTAACTCAGGTGACTCCGCAAAAGGGGAGTAGGGAATGGGGAGTAGGGAGTAGGGCATTGGGCATTGGGCAACGGGCAATGGAAATTCCCAATTCCCAATTCCCAATGCCCAATGCCCAATGCTCCACTACGGAACGCAGTCTTTTAGAACAAGCAGAAGCTTTATTACTGCGAATTTATCTGCATTGTCCCGAACAGCGTCAAATTATTAATGACGCCTTAGAGGAGCGAGATTTGCAATTTAGCCTTTCTCACCATCGATTTTTGTGGCGACAAATTTTAGAGGCTCCACCTGGAAACGAGCATGATTTAATATCAACAGTGCAAGACAGATGCTTGGAGTTTCCTGAAGAAATGGGATTAATTACCCATCTATTTCATTTGAACGAGAAAGCGAAAACAGAAATTCTTCGTACACCGCAAGTCATTCAAGCTGCGACAGCTTGTATGGAAAGGGTGTTGGGGGAAAAGCGCTGTCGTTACTATTTGGAATTATGGCAGAAAGCTGATCCAAACGCGGAACCGGAGCTATGGCAATCTTATCATAACGAAAAGCTACGACTGCAAGAATTAGATAAACAGCGGCAATTTTCTCTCACAGATTTATTGTGAGCGATCTTACATCTTGCAAAGCGCCAAATAGCACATCATAAAAATAACTAAATATTCTAAGTATTTAAGAATTTTTCGACTTCGCTTATATCCGCCTGGGACTATAAGTCCCAGTCTTATGGCAGAACTCCTCTAAAAGAGGACTGAAGCAGAATTGAAATAGTGTCAAATTTATTACTTTTTATCAAACGATCCGTGGTTTCTCGTTAGAGGTGCAACATATAAGCGATAAGCCTCTGGCTTAACGCTTCGCGTATCGCACCTTTACACAAGAGCGAGATTCAGTTACTGGTGTCTGATTCTTCAGTGTTCTGTTTGGACTGAGTGTTTTGTGCTATTAGTCTTACCAGTTCTATGTCTAAGCCTAACTCTTGGGCGATTTGTTCTACAGTTGCACCTAAACTAAGCATAAATGGAACTGCTTCTAATTTGCCTTCAATCTTGCCCTCAATTTTGCCTTCAATTTTGCCTTCAATCTTGCCTTCTAACTTGGCTTCTTGATAGACTTTAGTTTGTTTTAATTCGCTTAATCCCAACATTTGCTCAATCTCCTCCCGGCTTTTTTGGGGAAATTTGTAGACAATAATCGTCTCTACATTACTTAAAAACCGACTCGGTAAGAGTTTAAACCCATTTTAATGGGTTTGTAGAGACGCTTCAAACAGCGCGTCTCTACACGACCGGAAATTTATTTCACGGCTGATTGCGAATATAAGCTTAATTTTAGTTTAGCGGTACGGCTTTAGCCGTTACGCCTTCGGTGTATCGCATTTATTTACTGTGTAAGAGTTTTTTTGAGAAATTAGCCCGAAATCAGGTTTTTTTATACTTTTTTACATAAAATAATTTATAGAAGGTGGGCAATGCCCACCCTACAAACTACAAACTACAGACTAGGGACAAAGCAAAGTGTCGCGGGTATCGCGTCCCGTAACTGGATTAGTACCTTTCGCTACCTTACACAATTTATTCAGCACATCTTGACGCAGGTAGGTATCAGTAAAATCTGCGCCGTCAATAATCGCACCATCCAACATGGTGTTGGTGGTAAATGCACCTTCCAATATCGCATTTGTCAAATTTGCTTTAGTCATCCGAGTTGATTCTAAATCGGCATAACTTAAATCTGCTCCAGTAAAATCTACTGAATCCAAATTTGCCGAAAAAAATCTCACACCACGTAAATTGGAGTTACTGAATTTACTGTTACGGAGATTAGCATGGTCAAAGCTGGAATCAGTTAAGTCCTGCTTTGAGAAATCAGCTTCTATGAGAGTGCGGTTATTATAGTTGATTGCCATAGCGTTTTCAGGAAAACTTAATGTAACTGTGATGGCAATCACTGTCAAAAGCAATACACTTAGTATTCTTGTCCAAACCCGATCGCTTAATTTAGATTTCATCGTACTTATAGCCAATGGCAAACCATCCTCCCTATAATTATCTCGATATCGGCATCGCAGGAGAAGACCTAGTAGCACAATGGTTACAAACTCAAGGTTGGGAAATTCTCCATCGGCGTTGGCGTTGTCGCTGGGGAGAGATTGATATTATTGCTCAGTATGATGGAGAAACTTCTGGAGTAGGGCAATGCCCAATGCCCAATTCCCAATGCCCAATTCCCAATGCCCAATTCCCAATGCCCAATGCCCAATGCCCAATTCCCAACTCCCCATTATTGGCATTTGTAGAAGTGAAAACTCGCAGTCCGGGTAATTGGGATGCAGGGGGAAGAGATGCGATCGCGCCCCAAAAGCAGGCGAAAATCTCGCGCGCCGCACAGATGTTTCTAGTTAAATATCCTGAAAAGGCAGATTACTTGTGCCGATTTGATGTTGCTATTGTCTGCTGTCAGCAAATATTAACAGAAGTTGCTGGGGTTACAAATATAGAAAAATATGACACCAGTTCATCAGCAGCAAGATATCAATTCACACTCCAAGAATACATTCCTGCTGCTTTTGAATCTTTAAATGATAATGGGTAATTGTATTAAGTCATGAGTATGATAACTCGATAACTAACAAACAATTACCTCTTACCAAATTATTCATTTGTCGCGGGGTTAAAAACTAAACTGATCACGCTAGCGTTTCTGGACAGTAACCTAATCCCCTCACAAACTGTTGCCGAAAAGCTTCAATTTCTTCTTTTTCTGGGCTACCATGAGAAACGATAGCCACTTGGTAGCGACGCATCACGTCAACTGGACACTGTCCTGCTTCCAAACTCCAAAGCGCCATCTGTACCCGCATTGGCGGCTCGTACCTAATTCCCAATTCATTTAAGAAAGCTCGAATATCGCCTTCTTCCTGGGGTGATACCTGATGTTTTAGTTTGATCCTAACCACCCAGCCATCAATTTGATGAATTACGGTGACGAAGGAAACAGGTATTTGGCGCTTGGCGTGCAAGTATTGAACAACTCTGAGAGTGAGACTGGCATTTGCCAGATAATACAAGTATTCCATCTTCTTGGTGCTTGGGATCAAAGCCAACCCTACATTTCTATTATTGTTAGAAACACCCTGTTACAGGCTAGGGTAAAAGTCCCCGTTTTTCGATGGGGAGGTTTACCCAATTTTCATACAGGTGCTTACGTGGTACTTAATAGTTTCCATCTTAAAATCCAGGGATCAAATTCATCACTAATCCTTTAGAGTTCCTTTAGAAAGCATAGCTAAAAGCAGCTTGTTTAAGTAAGTCTGAAAAAATCCGGAACTAAATGCGGCAAAAACTAGCAAAAACAAACCTAAATTCGACTTCTTGCCCAACAACGGAAGATGTTGAGTTAGACCGTTCATTAACAGGATATGATTATGAATTACCGACGGAACTGATTGCCCAAAACCCAGTTATTCCCCGAGATAGCTCAAAGTTATTGGTTGTAAATTCTCTGAGTACGGGTAAAGAAACTCCGCCCCTGCACCATATTTTCCGCGATTTACCGGATTTACTCCACCCAGGAGATTTGTTAGTCATGAATGATACTCGAGTCATTCCCGCACGGCTATATGGTCAAAAATCGACTGGGGCTGAGGTAGAGGTGTTGCTGTTGGAGGAAAGACAGCATAACTGTTGGTTAGCTTTGGTGAAGCCAGGGAAACGTTTTAAGCACGGTTCAAAGATTGTTTTTGAGGCAAAGGGAAAGTCTAGAGATGAGGGAGTGGGGAATAGGAGTGTAGAGACGCGCCATGGCGCGTCTGGAGTAGGGGGAGAAAATACTTCCCCCACTCAATTACTGACTGCGACAGTCCTAGAAACAGACGAGGCGACTGGGGGACGTTTGCTGCAATTTGATTTGCCAGAGGGAGTGTCTTTGGTACAGATGTTGGATATGTTTGGTGAAGTACCTTTGCCACCTTACATTACGACAACTGAGGCGGAAAGCGAACAGTATCAAACAGTTTATGCTCAAAATCCAGGAGCGGTAGCTGCTCCTACGGCTGGATTGCATTTTACCCCAGAATTGCTGGAACGGTTGCGGCAAAAAGGCGTTAGTCAAGCTTTTATTACCCTGCATGTGGGCGTGGGAACATTTCGCCCGGTGGAAGTGGTGGACGTAACCACTCACAAAATGCATGAAGAGTGGATTGAAGTACCCCCCACAACTGTAGAGCAAATTCGCGCCACTCAGGCTGCTGGCGGTCGGATTATTGCCGTGGGTACAACGGTTGTACGTGCCTTAGAAGCAGCAGCAACGAAAGGCGAGTTACAGCCATTTTGCGGTAAGACTGATTTGTTTATTTATCCGGGTTATAAATGGCGAGTGGTAGAGGGTTTAATTACCAATTTTCACTTACCGCGATCGAGTTTGCTAATGCTGGTGAGTGCTTTAATTGGTAGGCTACGGTTGTTGAATGTCTACCAGGAAGCGATCGCTTCTCGATATCGCTTCTATTCTTTCGGTGATGCGATGTTGATTTTGCCGGAAGCAAGACTATAAGTGTATAAAAGTGATGATTTTCTTGTGAGACAGGATGTCTAGCCTGTCCCACAAGATTTATTCCTAATTTGAAGGTAGGAGAAATTTAATTGAGTTCGTTCAGCAACTATAAAGCAAACGCAGCTAAATGGATTACTATATTTGATTCACAATTTTATCCCGACTCATTAGATGAAGCTAAGATACTCTATGGCAGTGTTGTAGAACGGTTTACGGAATTAGTAGAGATAGCTCAAAGTTCTACTAACTTGCTAGAGATAATTACACGAGAACCAGATCCAATACGCATACAACTTCTTCGGGTTTTTCGACGTTATGTCTCACCAGATACATCAGTTTAAATGACTAAACGTAAAAGCAAAATTCCTGAAATTATCGCAGAATTTGGAGTACGCTTTCGACCTCTGGAAGAAGTTAGACGAAATCTCAAAAGCCGACCAATACCAGATGAAGCTCTTATGATAAGTCTTTTAGAACAAAGTAAGCGAGGGCAAAAGGGTTATGACCTCACAGAAGCTTTTTTTCTCTGGTTTGACAAAACATTTGGTGACAATTATAAAATCCAGGGTCCAATCAGAGCTGGAAGGGACGTAATGCTAAATGAAGTATTGGACAATTGGGGACAAAAAACCCCTGCTGATTTTTTAATCTCACGTTCCAATGGCACTCCCTTAGTAGTAGGATTTGCTCGTTATGACTCTGACCGAGGCGGTTCTCAAGAAGATGATAGAACAGGTGGCAACCGAGATAAAGTAACAGAAGTTATTCAGTATGCTAGCACTTACAACGTACCGCTCAAAGTGCTTTTCTTAAATGACGGCCCAGGATTACTTCTTGGTTCAATTCTAAATCTTCTCCACGAACTCGCCACACCCTCGGCCCTACTTTAGTGGCTTTAAGACGACCTAATGAAATCCACCTCTGTACTGTTCTCTGGTGAACACGAAGATGTTCTGCAACTTCACGAGTAGTCCAGAACTGATTATCTTCTTGCTTGTCTTCAAGTGATTGATTTTGTCGCTTATGTCGCATAAGTCGTTTATGTCGTTAGTATACAGATAATTGAAAGTTATCGCAATTGTCGCTCATCTCGTTCTGGAATGCAGAGCAAACATAATTACACCTTTGAGTGCGGGGAGTTGTGCAAATTAAAGACAACGAAGAGTTGTAATTTTTAATTACGTACTGGGTACTCTGACTGTATAAGCATCTCGCAATCAGTGCAGGTCTGCCAATTATGTCTCAAAAATATCAGCTTTCTCAGTGGTTTTCCGGTCTAGCCAAAGTGGTGTTATTCTGCTCCTCTGCGTTTTTGGTGTTGGCAATACCGACAATTACTGAGTTACCGGGAAGCAAGCTGCTAGCACAGAATGTTGTTTCTCAGGATTTGGAAGCCGCTAGCTTTTTTCAACAAGGCGTGATGCGCTATAACCGCAAAGATTTACAGGCGGCTGAATATGCTTTTCGCCAAGCTTTGCAGCTAGACCCCAATCTTGCTCTTGCACGCAATTACTTGGGCAATATTATGTTACAGCAAAATCGTCTCGAGGCAGGGGTGCAAGAGTATGCAGAGGCGATTAGGCTGAATCCCAATCTAGGCGAGGCTTATTATAACTTAGGCTTGGCTTTGCACAAACAAGGACAACCAGAGGCGGCTATTACCGCTTATCGTCAAGCTCTTGTCATTAATCCAACTATGACTAATGGGCAGTATAATTTGGGGCTAGCTTTGTATGAAAAGGGACAAATTGACGACGCGATCGCAGCCTACCAACAAGCAATTCAACAGGATAAAAGCAATGCCAATGCTCATTTTAATTTAGCGATCGCCCTACAACAGCAAGGACAATTAGAAGCTGCTATTTCTGCTTATCGCCAAGCCTTACAGTTCAATCCTAATAATGTTGTGGCTTACAATAACATGGGCAGTCTTCTGAGTGTGCAAGGACAAACATCTGAGGCTATTACCACTTACCAAGAAGCTATTCGCCGCATTCCTAACAATGCTGAAGCTTACTACAACTTGGGTGTAACTTGGTACAATCAAGGCGAGTTCAAAAAAGCTAACAGCGCTTTCAAACGCGCTAGTAACCAATATCGCCAACAGGGTAACGTCGAGCAAGCTGATAAAATTGAGCAGTTAATGCAGCAAGTTGCCCAAATGCAACAACAAAAGCAACCTCAAGTCAGTCAAACCCCTCAAGAGCAACCAACTGAAGTAGAAACTACTAGCGAACCTGTTTCGGTTGAACAACAACCCACACTACAACAACAAGAGATACCCAGTCAATCAGAAAATCCTACCCAAGAAGAATTTAATTAGGAGTTAGGAGTTAGGAGTTAGGAGTTAGGAGTTAGGAGTTATGAGTTAGGAGTTGATGCTTCATGGTTCATGGTTAATGGTTCATAGCTATTAACTATTAACTATTAACTATTAACTATTAACTATTAACTATTAACTATGAACCACTAACTATCCTTTAAATTGGCAAGCGATTGATATCTTTATTACAACCAATCACTACAATTGCTGAACCGCGTTCAAGACGTTTGTAGGGGTCAGGATTAATTTGAAATTTACCATCCTGACTTACCGCCAATAAGTTCAAACCATAGCGATTACGAAGTTGCAACTCAGCAATTGTTTTGCCATGAAATTCATCAGGGACAATCAACTCTACAATACTGTGATCCGGGTCGAGGTCAAATCTTTCTAGTATTGATGGCTTGGTAAGCGATCGCGCTAAAGCGCATCCCGCTTCATACTCAGGAAAAACAACATGATCTGCACCCACTCTTTGCAGTAGTTTACGGTGAACTTCACTAGAAGCTTTTGCAACTACGTGGGGTACACCCCCCTCTTTCACATTTAGGGTAGTAATGATACTTTCTTGAACATAATTTCCAATCGCCACAATGACTGTATCAAATTCAAAAATTCCCGCTTCTTTGAGTGCAGCCGGTTCGGTTGAGTCTAGCTGCAAAGCATGACCGGTTATCTGATCCGTCAACGCTTCGGATACCCGCTTTTCATCAACATCTGTTGCCAACACTTGATACCCTAATTTGTGCAGTGTTGAACATACAGAACGACCAAAACGACCTAAACCAATCACAGCAAATTGATGATTGTCTTTACGCAGACTGCGAAAAAATCCCAATGATGACAGATCCACAGTGATTACCTTTGTTGTCGTTCCCTGTATTTAGGTCTTAGGACAAAAACTCGGTTATCCCGAATAAATTAATATATTTATTTTTTGCCTAATAATTTCTATTTTATCAGTTTAGACAACTTATATTTAATTAATCACTTGTATATATCATTTGTTATATGTCATTTGTTATATGTCATTTGTCATATGTCATTTGTCATATGTCATTTGTCATTTATTATTTGTTTTTTGTCATTTATTATTTGTCCATAATTGAATATAAAAGAAATAAGGAATAAGGGCAATTGCTGGGGAATTGGCGGGCCATCATCGTATTCTTGACCTCTGAATTGAAGATTTTAGAGAGAATAAACAACCTCCAAAAGAAAGAAGGAAAAAGAATTATCTCTTCTTCCTTCTTCCATCTAGTTATTAATATTTTTCTCTACCCCGTCCTTTCTCCTGCTTATAACTATCCTACAAGCAAGTTTTCTTCTGGATAATGAATTCTGGTGGGGCGAGGGTCTCCTAGTATTGCTGCCATTAGCAATAAAACACCGACTCTACCAATATACATTGTGACAATTAATATCAGTTTTGCTGCGGTGGAAACACTGCTCGTAATACCTGTAGAAAGTCCTACCGTAGCAAAGGCTGACATCACTTCAAACAAGATTTTTATAAAGTCAAATTCTGGATCTGTTAAAGCAATTAAAATTGTTGAAATAATCACTGTTCCTACAGAACCAATTAACACACCAACTGCTTTTAAAATTAAAGGTAGTGCTATCTTGCGTTCATACAACAATACTTCTTCCTTACCTTGTAGAATTGCTTTGGTGCAACTGGTAAGTACCCTGAGAGTTGTTGTTTTGATTCCGCCTCCCGTACCACCTGGACTTGCACCAATAAACATCAATGCAATAGTAATAAATAGACCTGCTGTTGTCATTTTGCCAATATCAATGGTGTTAAATCCAGCAGTTCGGGGAGTAACAGATTGAAACCAAGCGGCTAATAATCTATCACGAAAACTTAGATTACCAAATGTTTCCGGATTTTTGATTTCTATCAAGAAAAACGCAATTGTCCCTAGAATTAACAAAATAATTGTTGTGCTAATTGCTACTTTAAAATCCAGAGAAAACACAAGCTTTTCTTGTTTTTTCTGCAAGCGATCGCGCAGCCAAACATATGTTTCCAGAATTACCTGATAACCAATGCCCCCAAAGATAATTAATCCTGTCACTGTGAAAACTACTAAAACCGAAGATTGATATCCAATCAAACTATCTTTAAACAAACTAAAACCAGCATTGTTCCAAGAATTAATACTATGAAAAATTGCCAACCACAGCCCTTGATTCCAACCGTGGTCAGGAACAAAAGCTGGTAATAGTAAAAATATACCAGTGATTTCAAAAATCATTGTTGTGGCAATAATGGAGCGAATAATTTGGGTGCTACCACTCATTCCCGGACGGTCTAATGCTTGTTGAATCGCGACTTTATGTCGTAGGTCAAATTTACGTCCAACTAACAAAATCAGAAAGGTTGTAGTCGTCATATAACCCAACCCGCCAACCTGTACCAGCATCAGAATAAACAACTGACCCCAAAAGGAAAAATAAGTACCAGGATCAACTACCGATAAACCTGTAACACAAACTGCGGAAGTCGAAGTGAATAACGCCACAATCGGGTCATTCCACGTACCGCTACTGGTAGAAAAAGGCATCATTAGTAGGATAGTTCCTACAGTAATAACCGCCAAAAAACCCAAGCAAATTGTCCGAGAAACAGTCATAAATTAGGTAAAAAAAACAAATTCAGGAATTCTGGGTAAGTTTTACCCTTCCTGACAACAAAAATCTTTTATTTAATTAGCAACACACATGATAGCCTACCAGTAAGTGTATTAGAATTCTGCTTTTTTTTATCACTGTTTTTTTCATGAGTGCAACTCTATACAAACAAATTCAGCAATTTTACGATGCTTCTTCCGGATTGTGGGAGGAGATATGGGGTGAACACATGCACCACGGCCATTATGGTACAGATGGTAAGCAAAAAAAAGACCGCCGTCAGGCACAGATTGATTTAATTGAAGAAATCCTCAACTGGGCAGATGTGCAGCAAGCTGAAAATATCCTGGATGTGGGTTGTGGAATAGGTGGTAGTTCTCTATACTTGGCAGCAAAATTTAATGCTAGCGCGACGGGTATTACTTTGAGTCCCGTGCAAGCTGCAAGAGCCAGGGAACGCGCACAGGAACTGGGTTTAAATAACAGGACTTATTTTCAAGTCGCAGATGCTCAGGAAATGCCCTTTAGTGATAATTCTTTTGATTTAGTTTGGGCGTTGGAAAGTGGCGAGCATATGCCGGATAAACTCAAGTTTATGCAGGAGTGCTATCGGGTGTTAAAACCTGGTGGAAAGTTAATTATGGTGACTTGGTGTCATCGGCCTACGGATGATTCACCACTGACGATGGATGAACAGCGACATTTGGCGAAAATTTATCAGGTATATTGTTTGCCGTATGTGATTTCTTTGCCGGAATATGAAGCGATCGCTTGCCAACTCAGGTTGCAAAATATCCGTATTGCTGATTGGTCAAAAGCTGTAGCACCATTTTGGAATATAGTTATTGATTCAGCACTAACTCCAAAAGCGATTTTTGGATTAGTGCGATCGGGTTGGAGTACGATTGTTGGAGCGTTGTCTTTAGGATTAATGAGTAGTGGTTATGAGCGTGGATTAATTCGGTTTGGGTTGTTGTGTGGAAATAAAGGTTAATGGTTAATGGTTGATGATTCATGGTTAATGGTTAATGGTTAATGGTTAATGGTTAATGGTTAATGACTAATGACTAATGACTAATGACTAATGACTAATGACTAATGACTAATCCAAAATTGTAATTATGAGTCAAATTTCACAGTCTGATGTGGGGAGTAATTGGCTTTATGCTTTGTGGAAGTTTTCACGCCCACACACTATTATCGGCACGAGTTTGAGTGTCTTGGGGTTATATTTCATAGCAGTTGCTGTTAGCAATCTTAATTCTTCCCCATTCCCTATTCCCTATTCCCTATTCCCTCTTTTCCCCGCATGGATTGCTTGTTTATGTGGCAATGTCTATATTGTGGGTTTAAATCAACTAGAAGATGTGGCAATTGACAAAATTAATAAGCCACATTTGCCGCTTGCTTCTGGGGAATTTTCTCGGCGAACAGGAAAATTAATAGTAGCAATTACTGGTATTTTGGCGCTAGTTATAGCAGGTTTAACCGGGCCATTTTTGTTTGGGATGGTGACGATTAGTTTGTTAATTGGTACGGCTTATTCTTTACCTCCCATCCGGTTAAAAAGGTTTTCTTTTTGGGCGGCGCTATGTATTTTCTCTGTACGCGGAGCAATTGTTAATTTAGGGCTATTTTTGCACTTTAGTTGGGTATTAGAACAAAACCAATTTATTCCGGCGGCGGTGTGGGTGTTGACGCTGTTTATTTTGGTATTTACGTTTGCGATCGCCATTTTTAAAGACATCCCCGATATGGAAGGCGATTTGCAATACCATATCACTACTTTCACCATTCAACTTGGCAAGCCAGCAGTGTTTAATCTTGCCCGTTGGGTGTTGACTGCGTGTTATTTAGGAATGATTTTAGTTGGTTTACTGCGTCTTGCCCAAGTGAACGCTATATTTTTGGTGATAACTCATCTAGTAGCGCTTCTTGTAATGTGGTGGCGCAGTTGGGAAATAGATTTGCAAGATAAAAGTGCGATCGCTCGTTTTTATCAATTTATCTGGAAGCTTTTTTTCATCGAATATTTGATTTTCCCCATCGCTTGTCTTTTAGCGTAGGGAGTAGGGAGTGGGCATTGGGCATCGGGCATTGGGCATTGGGCATTGGGCATCGGGCATTGGGCATTGGGCAT
>JBHYDF010000026.1:55509-59890 GCA_051861145.1 Nostocaceae cyanobacterium | reverse complement strand
ATGGTTAATGGTTAATGGTTAATGGTTAATAGCCATGAACCATGAACCATGAACAATCAACAAATGACTAATAGTGATTTCCCACTTTGCGATGATGGACGGCGGTAAGCGCATCTAATTTGGCAACTCTTCCGGTGTGTACGCTGCTGTAAATGATCCAATGATCACTGCACTCCATTCGCGTCGTAACTTCGCATTCAATATATGCCAGTGCATCTGCCAAGATGGGACAACCATTACTAGCGGGATAGGTTTTGACATCTGCAAACCGATCTGCACCAGGAGAGAACCGCTTAAGAAAGTGTTTCATTAAATTTTGGTAATTATCTTCCTCTAGGACGTTGAGGATAAAGCGATCGCCTATATGAAGTAAAGATTCAATAGCCCTATCTTTGGCAACTGCAATAGCAACTCCTAAAGGATTCATACTAGCTTGCATTACCCAAGAAGCTAACATGGCACTGCTGACATCACCTTTTTGGGCGGTAATAATATAGAGTCCATTACTCAACCGTCCCAATGCCCGCTCTAAATTATTATCTATAGCTTTGATTTGTTTGATAGTGCGATCGCGAGTCAACCATTGTCCGATATCTGTTCCCGCTTCATCACACATCTGTTCGGTTACTTGCGTTGGCGGTTCTTTAATCAAAATTGGGGGAAAAGCTTCGGTTAACCCAATTTCTTGAAACTTGTTCCGTAGCGGATAAATTGGTTCATCTTCCCCGCCGCCAGTTTCAAACAGTCCGACAGCTTGCTTACCGTGCGCCGCTGCAAGAATAGTACTTAAAGCTGCATGGGCATTTTGGTTAGATTGGGATGGCATTCCAATCACTAAACCCGCCGCTTGGTTTACCAATTCCCTGATTTCATGAGGTTCGACAGTACTTAAATCTACTAGTTCCACCTCTACCCCATTTCTGAGGATACCATGAGCGATCGCTCTTGCTAACTCATCACTATAACCGTAATCTTCCGAATAAAATAGGGCAACAAGAGTATCCGTTTTAGCCTGTTCCTGACTCCATAGCTGGTAGGAAATCACCCAATCTGATAGATAATGTTGTAATAAAGGCCCATGTCCTGTGGCGATTGTACCTATATCTAATTTTTCCATCCGCTTAATAGCAGACAGCACGGAACGGGCATTTGGCCCCATCAGGCAATCGTAGTAATATTTAAAATCTTCTTTGATTTGGTCTGGATTTTCATCATAGGTATGATCATCACAATAATGCATACCAAACGCATCACAGGTAAAAAGGATGCGGGTTTTAGCATCGTAGGTGAAAATAGTATCTGGCCAGTGCAAATTTGGAGCAGAAACGAATTCTAACTCATGTCCGTTACCTAAATTTAGGCGATCGCCATTCTTAACCGTTAAAGAGCGGAATGACTGATGTACCATATTTTCCAGGAACTGGATCGCAACTTTTGCCCCAACAACAGTTACTTGGGGTGCTAACTGCAAAACATCCTTCACCAAGCCACTGTGATCCGGTTCAGTATGACTGATAATTAAATAGTCCAGCGTTGAGAGGTCGATTAACCCAGTTAACGCATCCAAATACAACTGCTGAAACTTACGATGAGACGTATCAATCAGAGCAGTCTTTTCGCCCTTAATAATAAACGAATTATAAGTCGTACCATTTTGCAAACCAAACTCAATGTCAAAGCGATCGCGATCCCAGTCGAGAGAACGAATAGCGATCGTTTCAGCACCAATCTCGACTGTTTGCATAGTCAAACGACCTTGCAGTTTGGTATTTTCAGAACGAGCAGTGAGAATAACCATACGCAGACGCCTCCAAAAATCTTCTGGCGTAAGTAAACTTACTCTCTATGTTTATCCGACTGCACTATATTTGTAAAATGTCAATTCCTAAACTAAAACATTAATTATTTTAAACATTCAGTTATACTCAGTTAGTTTATCTTATTTTTTTATACTCAAATCACCCCAGATGTGCTAGTCGGAATTTGAGCGAGCGATCGCTAAGAACAGAGTTAGGAACTCTCTGCGGCTCTGCGGACGGACACTTTCCTCAAGTCGGGGACACCATCGACTGGCGTGAAGTCTGTCGCCAAGCATTGAAAAAGCATAAGCAACTAACTTCCAAGCAACTGATGCGTGCGGATGAAATGGTGTTTGATATCGATAAACTTCACGTACCTTTGGCATTAGTTGAACGCAAAAAGCCAGATAAACGCAGTGGCGATGATAAGCCTGAATCTTCGCGGTTATATCAACCAGAATACGAAGAACGGGAGAAATTTGAGTATGAAGAATTTCTTAGCCAAATTCTAAAACCACAGCCAAGCAAAAATATTGCCATTATTGGCGAACCAGGCGCAGGTAAAACGACGCTGTTGCAACGCATCGCCTTTTGGATATTGGATCAAACCGATAATTTACCAATTTTTATAAGCTTGGGTAATTTGGAAAATCCTACTACACGAAAGTTTGAAGGTGTTCTTGATGATTGCTTAAAGGATGTTTTAGGTAGCGAAGCACAGAAGAGAAACGCTGACTTTAAAAAGCTGTTGAGTGATGGTAAGGTGTGGCTGCTGCTGGATGGCGTAGATGAAATGGCAGCTGACGGAAATTATCTGAAATTTATTGATAGATGGATACCAACTTGGTGTCAAGGTTGTCGTGTTGTCTTAACTTGTCGGTTGAATGTCTGGGAAGCAAACCCTTATGCACTCAATGGTTTTCAAACCTACCGCACGTTGCAGTTTAGCCAACAGAAAGTAGAGGAGTTTATCAAAGCTTGGTTTAAAAACCCCAACGATGCACAACAATTGCAGCAGGCGTTAAATCAACCAGGGAAAGAACGAATTCAAGATTTAGTGAAAAATCCTTTGCGGTTGACGCTGTTGTGTTCCACTTGGCATTTACGCGATGGTAAGTTACCCGATACCAAAGCAGAACTTTATCAAATGTATGTGGATGATTTTTATCGTTGGAAAAAAGATGAATTTCACACAACATCTCAACAAAGAAAGCAACTTAACGCCAAGCTGGGAGAGTTGGCGCTAAAAGCAATTGATGAGGAAGAGAAGCGATTTTGTTTGCAAAAGAAATTTGTTGAAGATGTATTTGCAGATGATTCGCTGTTTGATTTGGCAATTAATAAGCTTGCTTGGTTAAATCAAGTTGGGGTTGATGCGAATAATCCGAATGAGCCTGTTTATGCTTTTTACCATCCCACGTTTCAGGAATATTTTGCGGCGTTGGTAATTGATGATTGGGATTTTTTTCTACCTCGCACTCATAACAAGAATCATCTTAAGCCAGTTTCAGAAAGATATCGCGTTTTTGAGCCGCAGTGGAAAGAGGTGATTTTGCTGTGGTTGGGAAGAAAGGATGTGAAGAATAAGGAAGAGTTTATCAAGGCGTTGGTGGAGTTTGATGCTGGGTGTGGGGATTTTTATTACTATCAAGCTTATTTTCTAGCTGCTGTGGGGATTGCAGAATTTCCTAAATGTAAACTTGCTGATGAAATTGTTACACAAATAGTTAAGTTTGCTTTTGGTAAGTTCGATATTGCAAAACAGCAATGGGTGACATTTGATTACTCAATCAGCAGGGAAGCAAATACAATACTCCTACAAACAGAGCGCACAAAAGCCATTGATGCCTTGGTTGAACTCATCGGCGACCAAAATGTGGATAACTCCCTTACCACATACTATGCGGCAGAAAGCTTAGGGAAAATTGACCCAGGCAACCAAACAGCCATTGATGCCTTCAGGACGCATTAAAAAATAATGCAACAGTGGCAATTGAAGACTTGACGGGTATTCGTGAAAGGACGAACCAAAAACCAAGAAACAAGACAGAACGTAGGCGTTCAAATTGTTGGTCTTTCTATCAATTAAGGTCTTTTTTAAAATACAAAGGAATCCTGTTCGGAGTAAAAGTAATTGCTGTTCCTCCAGCTTGGACAAGCCAAACTTGCCATCAGTGCCTACATATCGGGATGCGTTCTGATAAGCGCTTCAAGTGTGTGAATCAATCTTGCAATTGGAGTGGGGATGCCGACTACAACGGCAGTAAAAACATATCTGCTATTGGGGATGCCCTTGTAAACCATCCCAGAGGCTCGAACTGTTTATGTTGTGAACTCAACACAGACAGTTCAGGGCTACTAAAAGCCTACACTGACTTGCGTTGCATCAGTGTAGGTAGTTTACCCCACCCCTCAATCCCCTCCCCGCAAGCGGGGAGGGGACGTGAAGCGTAGCGTTACGGGGGTGGGGTTCTTCGGGAATGATAAGTACTCAACCGGACTTGATATCACAGAATCAACAAACGCTTCCGCGAAAACAGCAATTGCTTTCACAAAAATAACAAACGCTTCCGCGAAAACAG
>JBHYDF010000026.1:15091-55409 GCA_051861145.1 Nostocaceae cyanobacterium | reverse complement strand
CAATTGCTTTCACAAAAATAACAAATGCTTCCGCGAAAACAGCAATTGCTTTCACAAAAATCACAAATGCTTCCGCGAAAACAGCAATTGCTTTCACAAAAATAACAAATGCTTCCGCGAAAACAGCAATTGCTTTCACCAAAATCACAAACGCTTCCGCGAAAATAGCGATCGCTTTCACCAAAATCACAAATGCTTCCGCGAAAATAGCGATCGCTTTCACCAAAATCAAAAAGGGGGACTTTGAGAAGATTTCCCCCCTTTTTAAGGGGGGCTAGGGGGGATCTGCAAGAACTTGATGTGTCACTTAAGACTTTTCAAACATCCTCTAACCTCGACTTTATCCAAAATTAAGAACTCGGTTTTCTTTATCCGGCAAAAACCCTGGCTTTTTGGCAAATACTTTTTCCATGTCACTGATTCTCGATAAAGTTCAAAAACTAAAACTACCGTTCCATAAGGGTTTCAGCGTCATGTTTTGGGTTTTGTAAAAATGGATAAAGTCGAGCTAACAAGTGATTTATCAAGTTATATATTAACTACTATATTTAGGAATGTCATGTTATAATTTAAACAGTAAATACACGGGAAATTCAAAATTTTATAAATTTATTAAATCAGCAAATATATAGCAGTCCGTTGCATACACCTCAGTACACAGCCGATAGACTCAAAGCTCTCTCGCTATGATTGATTGAGAAGTCTGGTTAATAAGCTTCCAAAAAAATTCCGGCGTTGCTGGTGCTGAGAAAGGAAAGCAATGGTTACTATTGTAGTTTTAATAAACACATTAATATCAGTAACTCTACTGTATATAGCTTGGCGAGTATGGCGGCTGCGGCTGCGACTAGTTAGAATAACCAATCGGTTTATTCTGACTGAGCGTTGTGCCCATGCATTACTGAATAAGGCACCCGAAGCTATTTATGTTGGTCAGCAGAATTTTCAGAACCTGCGGCAAACAAACCAAGCGCTAGAGTTACAAGTCCAACAACTACGGCAGATTCTGAGTTTATTAGTGATTGGACAGCGAATTTGGCGTCGGTATTTTCGGAGGGTCAGGTTAAAAAAAAGTTAGTAGTTCATAGTTAATGGTTAATGGTTCATAGTTCATAGCTATTAACTATTAACTATTAACCATTAACCAATTTATGTTAAATCCATCACAACAGAAAAATTAAGGCAACCTTTACAGTTGATATATTGTCTTTAATATGAGAAAGGTTAAATCCTTTGAGCTTGCAAGACCTGAAAACCCGCATAGAATGGGTGTAAGGAGAGAAACAGTAAAATGTCTAATAACCGTTCTGGAGTATTTTTTGGGGGTTTGATGCTAGGAGCTACCATCGGTGCTTTAACCGGGTTGCTCGTGGCTCCACGTACAGGGCGCGAAACGCGCCGAATCTTAAAGAAATCTGCCAACGCTTTGCCAGAATTGGCAGAGGATTTATCAACCAGTGTTCAACTTCAGGCAGATCGTCTGTCTGCAAATGCAGCACGAAACTGGGATGACACTTTAGAGCGTCTGCGGGAAGCGATCGCAGCTGGTATAATCGCCAGTCAAAGGGAGAGCGAAGTAATGAAGCAGCAAAATGCACAAGCTAATTCAGATTCCACTTCCCAGCACGAAGAATAGCTAATCAACAATATAACTGTGAGTGAACCCCTGTTTTGGCTGGGACTGTCCATACTCCTAGTCGCCATCAGTTTGACTGCTGTCCTGGTGGCGGCAATACCAGCATTGCAGGAATTAGCGCGTGCTGCACGCAGTGCGGAAAAGTTATTTGACACTCTCTCACGGGAGTTACCCCCGACTCTAGATGCAATCCGCATGACAAGCTTGGAAATCACTGATTTGACTGATGAAGTCAGTGAAGGAGTTCAAAGCGCTTCTGGAGTAGTTAAGCAAGTTGATCAAAGCCTTAGCAGTGCCAAACAGCAAGCTCAAAACGTTCAAGTAGGCACACGTAGCTTTGTGGTTGGCGTGAAAGCAGCATGGAGAACCTTTACACGTCCAAAAAAATATTCCAAGCGAGGCGATCGCGCTTCAGCAAATCAAAAAGCGGCGCTGAGGTTGCGAGAACGAGAAGCGCTCAGGCAGCAGTATAATCGCAGCACAAGACCAGAAGTCTACCAGAATCAGGACAGCTACAGGGACACTGCTAGCTGGGAAAGCAGTGACGAAGACTGGGTAGAGGAAGATTAACACAAAAAATTAGACAAGCTTAATACAGAAAAATACTAAGTTCGCCTCCTAATATTCAAATTTTAGGGAGCGAAAGCGCTACTGATACTATTGGTGAATCCAACATATGGTGGGCAGTGCCCCACTACAAATTGAGATTTTCAACAATTCGTCAACAACATCCGGTACTTGACTCAGGTAAAATAAATTAGATTAAAGTTAAAAAGTGTAAAGAATTATCACTTTTCCCTAGTCTTTTAAAACAACTTGTTCATGTCTACTGAGGATAATTGTATAAAAAGGCTCATGCAGCATTGTTTTTGGCGACGAATTCTAATATTCATTGCGGTATTCATCTTGGCAGGGTCAATTTGGACGGCAAATTCTCCCAGCGCTTACGCTTACGACAATCCCGAATTGTTACCCGACACCCCAACCCCAGTTATAGACTTAGCCAAATCTCTTACCATAGTTCAAGAGGAGAATCTCGTTAAAGAATTAGAGCAATTTGAAGCTGAAACTGGATGGAAACTGAGAGTTCTAACCCAATATGACCGTACTCCAGGTTTAGCAGTCAAAGATTTTTGGGGACTGGATAACAAAAGTGTTTTGCTAGTAGCCGATGCTAGTGGCGGAAATATTCTGAACTTCAACGTTGGTGATGCTGTTTATCAACTGCTACCTCGTACCTTTTGGGTAGAATTGCAAACACGTTTTGGTAACTTGTACTTTGTCAGAGAAGAAGGCGAAGACCAAGCAATATTGCAATCTCTACAATCAATTGAAACCTGTTTGCGTCAAAACGGTTGCCGTGTTGTTCCCGGATTGCCAAGAGAACAGTGGATTCTCACCCTAATTACCTCAGTAATTGGTGGGTTTATTTGTGGATTTGCTGCTCAACCACGGCGCGACGGACAAATTGTAGCTTGGCAATGGGCTTTAATTTTTTCTCCTTTGTGGGGAATATTGTTTATTGCCTTCGGTATTGGACCAGTGATATCGCGTACTAGTGATTGGCTGCCTTTAGTTCGCAACATCACCGGTTTTCTCATCGGTGCTTTGGTTGCTTACTTATCCCCTGTGTTTACTCGGTCTTCCACATCGGAAACGTGAGGAGTTAGGAGTTAGGAGTTAAGAGTTAGGAGTTGTAGAGACGCGCGCCTTTGTTGCGTCTCTACAGGAGTTATGAGTTTTAATTCCTAACTCCTCACTCCTAACTCCTAACTTTTCCCTGGGAACTGATAAGCTGAAAGCTGGTAGCTGACGGCTTAAATGCAATGGAATGGCACGTAACTGATGCTCAAAGTTTGGCAATAATTGATAGTGAAATTGGCGATCATGTTTTTTCACCCGCTGAGTATGAAATTGTACGACGGGTTATTTATGCTACGGCAGATTTTGAGTATAAATCTTTGATTCGCTTTTCTGAGCGTGCCTTGCAAGCAGGGGCAGCAGCACTGGCGGCGCGTACGACTATCGTGGTAGATGTACCGATGGTACAAGTAGGTATTGCTTACGACATTCAAAATACCTTTGCGAATCAAGTGTATTGCAGCATGGACACGCCTACTCGTCCGCAAAAAGAAAAAACTCGTGTAGCCTGGGGAATAGAAACCTTAGCCAAACGGTATCCAGAGGGTATATTTGTGGTAGGGCAAGCCCAAACTGCTCTCACAACACTGGTTGATTTAATTGAAGCTGAAGAAATTAGACCTGCTTTGATAATTGCTACGCCTGCGGGATTTATCGATGTGGATGTAGCAAAAGAACGTTTGCTAGATTCTTTAGTACCTAACATCACAATTAACAGTCGTAAAGGTGGTGCAGTAGTAGCGGCTGCAATTGTTGACGGGTTGGTAGATTTGGCTTGGCAAGCCTATGGAGGGGAGGCTAGGAGTTAGGAGTTAGGAGTGAGGAGTTGTAGAGACGCTTCAAACAGCGCGTCTGTACAGGAGTTAGGAGTTAGGGCGAGAGTATCCCAATTTTGCCAAAATACTTGTTAAAGAGTCTTCCCAGTCCTCTTATAGAGGAATGCGCGCTTTCAGCGAGGGACTTACAGTCCCTGACTATTCTCATCTTCCCATCTCTGCCTACTTCCCCTACTTTCTCTTTCTATTTCTTCCTCATCTTCCCATGTCTCCCTACTCCTGCGACTTCTGCGGCTTCCCCTACTCTCCCTCTCCATATCTTCCTCATCTTCCCATGTCTCCCTACTCCTCCGGCTTTCTCTAATTCCCCTACTTCCTCTACTCTCCCTCTCCATTTCTTCTGGAGGGCGACGCCTACGGGGTCTTTCCTGTTGGTCATCACGTCGTATGCGGCGACTCACTTCAGTAAAGAAATCTCGCCGCAGATAAGGATAGTCACTCACCCACAATTCACGACTGGGAATATAAATATCAGTGATGTCTTCAATTTTGCTTAAATCTGGACGATTTGACATCACAACCATTTCTGCTCTTTGACCGCGAGTAATTACTTTATGTTCAACCCGTAGCGGTACTTGTAATTGCGCTGTAAATCCCGTTTCATCGCCCACTTCTAGGTTTATCCGCTTTTCCCGGTTTTCTACTATTACCAAGTCGCCTTTATTGTTAACGGTTTCTTGTTTACCAACCAACTCTTCTGTTATCCACCAATCCAAAACCCGACCACGGAAAAAGCCGCTGTACTTGTAACGGCGGCATTTCGCATTCCGTAGGCTTGCCCAAAACACCGGTCCCCACAACCAGTAAAGAGCGCCAACTAGTCCTAGTACAAATAATATTGGGCCCAAATCAAAACCGAAGATGACTTTCACAACCAGAACTATAGCTGCTGCGACTACAGAAATTAACAGCCGTGGCAAAAAATCTTGAAATTTTCCCCAGTAGTATTTGTACTGCGGACCAGTGGCAATTAGGGGAATGAGTTGACTGAATTTTTCGCGAGTTAGTGGGACAAGCATTTGGGATTTTGGATTTTGGATTTTGGATTTTGGATTTTGGATTGAAACGTTTAGAGTATCTTTTCTAATCCATATACTAACGTCTTTAGCTGAAGGACTTTGCGAATTGCTAGGAGTACTCCTGGCATGTAGGCAGCGCGATCGCTCGTGTCATGCCGTAATGTATAAATTTGACCTGCTGCACCAAAAATCACTTCCTGATGAGCAATCAATCCTGGTAGACGTACGCTGTGAATTCTTATACCTTCGTCTGCCAGGCTACCCCTTGCTCCAGCTAATTTTTCCGTTTCTTTCACTACAGGTTGGTTAAATGTTTTACCCATTTCTGCCAACAACTGAGCAGTTTGAATGGCTGTACCGCTGGGAGCATCAGCTTTTTGGTTGTGATGTAGTTCAATAATTTCCACATGGTCAAAATATTGGGATGCTGCGATCGCTGCTTGCTGTAACAGCACTACACCAATACAGAAGTTAGGAATAATTAGGCAACCGGTACTTGCTTTGTCAGCAAAATTTGTCAAGTCCTGAATTTGTTCGGGACTTAACCCCGTAGTACCAACAACTGGACGGATACCGTAGGCGATCGCACTGCGAATATTGTCATACACTCCATCAGGATGGGTAAAGTCTACCATCACACCTGGTTGCATTTGCCTTTCACCAGCCACATACCCCAGCATCGGTTCTAATTGATTAGTAATTGGCACTTCCAAAGGTTCACTTAAACCGGCTAGTTCCCCTGCATCTTTACCTTGATGTTCGGGACTGGTGTCAATTGCACCCATAAGACTCATATCAGATGCTTGCGCTACTGCTTTGACTACCTCGCGGCCCATTTTACCAGCAGCACCATTAACAACAACTGGGATTGGATTTTGATTCGCCATAGGTCGAGAAATGCTTTTATACCCAACAAGCGAATTGTAGGAGAATTTGGCGAACTAACTAACAGAATTTCCCTGATCAGGGAACTCATTCATTGTTAATTTAGTCGATGGCTTAAACTAATTCAACCTAATTTTTCACTCATTTGGTTGTGCAATGGTTATAATATTTTGCACTATTCTCAACAAGAGCCAGAGGCTCTAATTCTCGTTACCAGGTTGAACCTGGTAACGATGTTTTGGAGGCTTTGCCTCCGGCTGTTGCATAGGCGTGCAAGATATCAGAACGTTCAAAGTTAGACTGAAATTCCAAGTGGTATCTGCAAAAATGGGCTTAAAACCAGGGACAAGAACGAGTAAAGTAAAATTAACTCCACTTTTTCGGTAATACTTGGGATATGTATTCGGGCAACTTTGTATAGGATTTACAGAAATTCACCTAAATGATGTGGAAAGATTATTGCTGTACCATCATTAATCACAAACGTATTGAGTATTGTAAGCAACCCCCGGATTCAATCCGGGGGCTTCAGCAAATGTTGAAGCCCCAGCTTACCAGACTAAGTACCTTGAGTACTACGTTATTGGCAAGTGTTAAAGTTCCTACCTACAAATGCGTAGCTAGTTTGTAGCTCTAGAACCGGAAGATTAAACAGGTGTATGGGTTAAGCTAGTGTCTTCCGGAAGTGCCGACCAATAACATTGTCGAAGCTAACTTTACTGGAGTAGCAAGGCATTTCCCGGCATACAGGGAAGTTGGATAAGTACTACTCCTCTGCTTATCCAGCCCCAAAAGGGGACGCTGGATAAATCCAGCGCGTCGTGTTTCCTCCTTGGGCTAAAGCCACAAGGTTTCCACACTCCCGGAGATTTTTAGATGAATAAAAAATTTGCTCTTTCCTTGCTTTCCAGTCCCGCACTGTTTGCATCTATGCTGTCTATGGTGATGATGACCCAACCAGCACACGCAAATCAAAGAGTCAATCCCAGAGGAACCCACCTTGCTTGTGTAACAGACGCCCACTCAGCAAAACCTCAGCCGGTATGTGCGCGGGTTAGTAATAAATATCCTGCTCCTACACGTAAACCAGAGATGAAGGTGGCGCAAAACAACAATCCCAGTGACATCACTGAATTAAATTTTACCGAAGAAGAGAGCGATACAGCCATAACTTTGTTTGGCTGTGACTGTGTAGTTTGCCTTAATGCTGTCCGTCAAATGCGCGGTCAGACTCCTATGGCATTTTAGTTATCAAGACACAATCCAGGCGTTTGGTAGGGGAGGCAGCGCGCAAAAAGGGGGTTTCCACGCCACTTGCTACAACGGGGGAAACCCCCGCAACGCAGTGGCTCCCCATGAGCTACTGCCGTGCGGGTTTTGTTGATGATTTGTCGGCAAACCGAAAATTCGGATGCTAAACCCGCCCCTACAAAATTTTGTCGGAAAGTGGCATAAGAGGCATAATCGCTAATTTGTGATTGGTAATTGACAATTGGTAATTGGTAATTGGTAATTGGTGATTGGTTTTCTTTCACCTATTACCACTCCTCACGATTTATCGTTGGGAATTAATCATAACGGTTGCATTTGTTAACACCTAAAGCGACATCAGCTAATAATTCATCTGCTAGATCGAGAAGCTTGGCTATTCGTTCATCACTGAGTTGATAGTATACAAAACGTCCCTGCTGTTGACGGACTACTAAATCGCAACAGCGCAAACACCCCAGATGGTTAGAAACATTAGATTGGCTAAGTCCTGTCGCCTCAACAATTTCATTGACAGTTAACGGCCCAGAACGCAATGCATTGAGGATAGACATCCGCGAGTGATCAGAAAATCCTCGAAACAGTTTGACCTTTAGTTCATCTGCTGGAGTGTTGGTAATTTTACTTTTAGCAAGCATAAATGTTCCATAAAAGTGCTATTATTATGACATATCAGTGAATGCTGATATGTTATCCATTTTTGTCAAGCTGGTGTGAAAATCGCCACCCTTGCCACTTATTAATGATTTCACAAAACAAAAGGAGAAGGCAAAGTTATGGCAAACGTAACTCAAGTGAAATGTGCCTGTGATACTTGCCTATGCGTTTTTTCCGTTGAGGATGCCATCATGAAAGATGACAAACCCTACTGCTGTGAAGCTTGTGCTAACAGTCATCAAAACGGTGAAGTATGTAATCAATGTCAATCTGTTTGTGGCTGCGCTAAAAATTAGATATCTTGCAGTCATTGCCTTGAAATAAATTTCAGGCTATGTAGAGACGTGCCATGGCACGTCTGGGACAACCCGTTAAAACGGGTTGAAAAGTTTACCCAGTCATCTTTAGATGAATGCGCGCCCGACGCCCGAAATTTATTTCCGGGCTGACTTTTGCAAGAGGTCTATTGAACACCCACCTTACATTCTTACCACTATTGTTGATTTTGCGTTTTGCTAGTAGCTGGTGATGCCTTGGCAACATAAAAGAGCCAGAGAACTAATTCTCTGGCTCGTAGCTGGAGACAAAAAACATCAAACTAGCGTCACCTTGACTAAAAACCTAGAATCTACCCAAGTTATGCAGCCCTAAAATAACACCCGCTCCTAAGATATGACCGAAGGCTCCAGTAGCCAATAGTGCAGGTAAACCCATACCACCAAAAAATTGGGGTGTTGGTAGGGCTGGCTCTGAACTGGGATACTTGATGGTAGATTTACCGAAGGCAATAGCAAGGACATTGCAGAGAATCATGATTACTGCAACTGTTGGACTCCATTGCAAGGGTGCGGTTGCAGCAGCTAGCAAAGTTGATGTCAGCAACTGATTTTCTCCTTATATTTTGTTAATAAATTGAAGTTCTCATGTGAATTTCTTACCAAAAAATACCAATCAAAAATATAATTTTGCATTAATAGTTAATATTTTTTCTTATTGCTTAATATAAACATTGGAAAAAGGAAGAAGTCTGAACTGTATTGATATTTAACCCCTTTTGAAAAAATAGAAGTTGACTTCTTCCTTCGATTAAGATTAACCGCTGCGAGGTATACGCTCTATCTCCGCATATCCACTGAAAATTAATCGTTTTCCTTCCGTTTCCAAGCGGTTAAGTCGCATTTTGACTCCATCCAAGTCAAAGCGGTCTAAATCGACCATATTATCCAAAATTTCCGCCAAAGCCAGACTCAAGGTTCTAGACTTTTCCCTTTGCGGTTCTGGCAATTGCTCAAGTTCAATCTCAGGGTTTTGAAAAGAAACACGCCGCCGCCGTTCTATAGCTATAGTCATAGTCATGTTTAGTGGCACGAGTTCACCATCATTTAAATCCGCTTTTGCAAAAAGCTGTATACGATTTTGTGGTAATAACTGTACTTGAACGTCACTAAAGGAAACTGGTTTGCCACCTGATATTGCCGTCAAAGCAGGTAGGGATAGATTCTCCAAGCGCTTTCTTACCAATTCTGCTTTAAAAGATTGGTTAATGCCTTCTTCTGATAGTATGACTTGAGCGATCGCCTGCGTAGGTTGCTTCAAAAGCAGCTTACCGCTCAACAGTGAGCCGAAATCAATCGCTACAGCATCAGTTTCTATAAAAATTTCCTCGGCGGCAAAATCTTTACGAATCACCAAACCACGACCGCTCATTTTGAAGCTGTCGATACTCCCTTGCAAGAGTTTGCTGGAGGGATAGCAACGCACAAGTACTTCTACTGACTCGCTCTTAGTGAATAAATGGCGAATCGTTTGGCTAGCAACGGTATTGAGCATCCGCTCTCCCCAGTCCGTCCCTTGAGGATTTGTGAAACCAGTAAGTCCGCCTAACATTTGAGTTCAGGTCTCTAGAAGTTCTTTGTATTTTTGTAACAAATTGTGAAGAATACAGCAAGCGTCTGAGGATTGATTATGCTGATAGGTGGGGATAGAGCGGTAAATGTATCGATTTTTATTGCTTATTTTTGCGCTTGTTTTTGCAGCAACTTGTCTATGCTAACAAGTCGTTCTGATTTCACTGGCATTTAAACGAACGCGATAAGCTAAGCTTAACGCATAAAGGCGTATTGCACTTGAGCAATAAGTCCACCTATGACAAACAAGCAATCTTTATCAGATATAGAAGATTGGAATAGAGTAGCAGCCAATTACGCTGAACAGGCTGATACAAATAACCGAACTTACCAGATGTTCAAAGATGTGCTGTGGGAATGTTTGGGGAATGTAGGAAATTTAGACGTTCTTGATTTAGGATGTGGAACCGGATGGTTGAGTAAGGAACTTTTTAACGCAGGCGCTGATATTATTGGCGTTGATGGCTCAAAAGAAATGCTTGAAATCGCTCGTTCTCGCTATCCTGAAATTGAATTTTATGAACATAACCTGATAACTGGACTGCCATTTGAGGACAAAAAATTTGACTGGGTAATATCTAACATGGTGCTAATGGATATCCCAGAAATTAATATTCTTGTGGCTGACATTAGCAAGTCATTGAAAAAAACAGGAAAGTTTATATTTACTATACCTCACCCCTGTTTCTTCAACTTTCCTCGCCAGCTTGATGAATTAACTGGCAAGCGTTGCAAGATGATTGGACGTTATCTTGAGCCTGAAGTTTGGAGGATTAGTTCTTTTGGAGGACATAATCATTATCATCGCTCACTAACGTATTATTTTGAACTTTTATGTAACAGTGGTATGGCAGTTTCTAGACTATATGAACCGCCTCAGTTCAGCGAACCTTCCAATCCTGAGGAAGAGTGGTTAAACAAGATTCCGATTTTCCTTTTATTTGAAGCAATTCTTTTGAGGTTTTAGTTTTACTTAAAAAATCTTAGCTATGATAATCTCACGCAAAGACGCAAAGGCGCAAAGTTTTTCTTAGCGCCTTTGCGGCTTTGCGTGAAATTTAAAGTGCAAACCTCTACCTTTTAACTATTCAACAACATCAGATTTTCAAACGGATGCTGATTCTTCCACCGGTAAGCATTAAAATCTCTAAAATCTACCGATAAAATTCTTCCATGTCCCAAGTGTTCTGCCAAAATTACTAGTGAAGCATCGGCAAAATCCATTGGCAAATTCGCATATTGTTCCATTAATTCACAAATGCGTCTAGCATGATGAGCTTGCAAATCAAAAACAGTAAATCCGCCTAAAAATAAGTTATTTATGAAACTGACTTGCGCATGGTTCCCCATCGTTGTTAGAAGTAGATAACAAGTTTCTGTAACAACAGCCCAAGTTGTAATTAGGGGTTGATTAATATTGGCAAGTACCGTTATTGCTTGAGCATGATACTGGTCATTTCGATTTGCTAAAGCTAACCAAAAACCCGTATCAACTATAACCATATTTTTCTTTTAAACCATCTTTTAAAATTTGCTTATAGTTGGCAGATAAATTTGGATCTGCCTGACCACAACCAATAAAACCACTTTGTGTCAGCACTGAGAACGGATTATTTTGCTGCTGCTGAAGCTGCTGATAATACAGGTCAATAGCAGACTTAATCACATCCGTTACTACCTGATTAGTCTGCTGTTGAATATAGGCTAGTTTGCTAGCATACTCCTCATCTAATCGAGCGTTAATTCGCATAGTCATGATTACTTGTCATACCTCTGTATGACAAGTCTAACATATCTGCTACCTCGTCAATAACTTTCGCCGCAGCAGATCCAACGCCGAACACGCACTCAAATGACGAACTAACGACCGACTCCTTCCTCCACCAAAGCGATATTCAAAACTTTCTACTTCGCCGTTTGGTGCTGCTAAACCGATATAAACTAAACCAACTGGCTTAGTCTCTGTACCGCCAGTAGGGCCAGCTACACCAGTGATACTCACTCCCCAAGTCGTACCCAAACGCGATCGCACTCCTAACGCCATTTGTTCAGCGACGGTAGCACTGACAGCCCCAAATTTTGCTAAATCTTCCGGGTTTACCCCTAAAAGTTTCCCTTTCACAGAGTTGTCATACGAAATTACCCCACCCCAAAAGTAATCAGAACTACCAGAAATTTCCGTCAACATCTGCCCCAGTCCACCACCAGTACAAGATTCTGCCACGGAAAGGGTTTCTCCCGCCCCACGCAATAACTCACCAACTACAGAAGCAAGAGTGTCATCATCAGCACCGTAAAAATCTAATCCGGCAATTTCTTTAATTTGTTTTTCTACAGGCGCAATTAATTTTTCTGCCTCAGCTTCAGAAGCAGCTTTTGCCGAAACTCGCAACTTAACTTCACCCTTACTGGCGTAAGGCGCTACCGTAGGGTTGGGCAATTTGAGATAAGCTACGACTTTTTCCGCCAAAGCAGATTCGGGAATTCCCCAAAACTTTAACATCCGGCTGTAGATAATTTCCTTGCCCCAACCTTGACTTTTTAGGAAAGGTACTGCTGTTTCTTCCCACATCCGCTGCATTTCACTCGGTACACCGGGGAAAGTAAAAATTGTTAACCCTGGACGGGGTTGCCAGATAATACCCGGTGCTGTGCCGGTAGAGTTAGGTAAAATTTCTGCACCTTCGGGTATCAAAGCTTGCTTCCGGTTGCTAGGGGTCATGACCCGACCGCGCAAAGTGTATTTGCGAGTGATATCTTCGATGATTTCTGGACGTTCTACCAAAGGAACGCCAAAAAAATCGGCGATGGTTTCGCAGGTGAGGTCATCGGGTGTGGGACCAAGACCACCTGTGAAAATCAATATTTGCGCTCTTTGACTAGCAATTTCGATAACGTGCTTTAGCCTTTGCGGGTTATCTCCTACCACTGTTTGATAGTAGTGAGGAATACCTAATTTGGCTAACTCAATAGCCAAATATTGAGAATTGCTGTTGAGGATATTTCCCAGTAGTAGTTCGGTTCCAACACAAATAATTTCAGCGCTCATGAGAATCAGCAGTGAGGTGCATTCCATTTTTGCAAAAATCTTTAGCAATTGGGAATGTTACAGCCTGCACCGGGCAAAACATACATCATAATAATTACAGATTATTGGACTGGGTTCTTGTCCGCCTGGGACTGTAAGTCCCAGTCTCATAGCAGAAGTCCATTAAAATGGACTAAAACTAGAATTATGACTTTTGAATACAATTATTTAGTGGCTTACTCGTAAAGGTGCAAGATATCAGGAATCACAGCCAGAATTTTAACCCATTTTTAATGGGTTTTAGCTATAAGCCGGAAATTTATTTCACGGCTGATTGTAACTCAAATAAAATAAACCAAAATACCAGCAAATATAGCCAAAAATGCGAGGACAAAATTAGCGATCGCAAAAGCGGAATTATCACCACTCAAAGCTAAAGTAGTCCACAGCCAACCTCCGGTGATACTACCTAAAGCTTGTCCAAACACGCGAGTAACAGACAGCAAACTAGAAGCCAAGGACTCTGTACCTTTTGGAGCTAAACTCAATATCTTAGCACTATTAGTTGATTGGAAAAAACACCGACCAAAACCTAGTCCGACAGCACCGATTACAACTTCACGGGTAAAACCTTGCCAAAAAGAGGAAATAGCTAATATTCCAGTTCCCAATATAGTAAATTGTTTCCAACCAAATTTATCAGCTTGAATTCCAGACCAAGAACACAATAATAGCGTAATTAATGAAGGAATTAGAAGTAAAAAGCCGATTTGAGTGGGAGTATATTTTTGACTAGATAAATAAAAAGGTATAATTATAACTGTTGCGAACGTATGAGCAAAAAATAGCATTGATGCTAGTAATGCTAGAAAAAACTTCGGAACGCTTTCCAATTTTTTGAAAGCATATTTAACCTTTATCTCTCCTAAATTAGGTAAATTATTACTGAGGGAAAAAGCTAGCAATCCTAAAGGTAAATTCAGTAAAAAAACACTTTGCCATCCTAAATATTGTACAGCAATTCCTCCTAAAGGTTGTCCTAAGAGAGTTCCCACTGCCGATGCTGTAATTACTAAACTTAACGCCCAAGCACGACGTTGTGGAAAAATTGCCGCTGCAAGTCCTGGAACTAATCCCACAATACCTGCTCCTGCAATTCCTTGTAAAAATCGTAATAATAGCAGGATATGAAATTTAGGTGTTAATGTTAGTCCCAAAGACAACAAACTAAATGCTAGAAGTGAGCCTCTAAATACTCTTGCAGTTCCCCAAAGATAGGCGCATGACGAAAGAGGGATGAAAGTTATTGCTGAAGCTATAAGATATAGTGAAGTTGCCATTTGGGCTTCACTAGCTGTGACATTGAAGCTTTGACTAAGATTTGGTAGAGCAACAGTTAAAACACTAGAATCAATGGTAGAAATAATTACACCCAGGAGTAGACAAACCAAGCGTAAATCTTTTTGTAGAATCACTTTAGTTTCTCTATCAAAGCTCTAAATTTTAATAATCCTAATTCTTCTTGATTTCCAATCAGGTAATTAAAGTTACTTAAATATGTACAAATTTCATCAGCAGACAAAATAGAGTCATTAGCAAGATATTCAGCAACTTGTTTTAAATTTACCATACTTTGTGCAAAAGAATTGCACACTAAATCTAACAAAAATTTTTTGTGATGTATTTCTAAACTGCGACGCACTACCCAAAAAGCAAAGACAAAGGGTAAATTCTGCCATCTCATCCATTCTTCACCTAAATCATAAACATAAGGCATTTTACTTTCTTTTTTTTCCCGTAACGCATTATCACCAATTAACAACCAAGCAATTCCTTTTGTCTCATGTTGATAATCTCTTGGTCGTACCTTATATTTCTGTTCCAAAAGTAACTGTAACAACTTCACCGAAGTAGAAGTTTCTTGTGTGACTCCAATTACTTCATCTTCCAATTCTGTTATTGGCTTATGGGAAAATAGCAGCACACTTTGGGCTTTGTAAAAACTACAAATTCCATACTTCCCTAGCGGTTCAAACTCAGATTCTTGTAAAAACCAATCTTGTACAGACATAATTCCAGCATCGACTTTACCATCAGCCGCTAGCTGACCAAATTCACTAGGAACAGATGGAACTAACTCAACATCCCATGTATTACGTGTCCAGTAAAAAGGCGCAGCATTTAAATAGGGTAAATAACCAACACGAATCACTAAATAACCTCTTTATTTTGGTATTGTTCAAATCAAATATAGCGCTTCTTATTTAGACTGCAAAAATGGGGTTTTAGGATACTACAACCACAGATAGACAACAAATAAAAGTTTTTCCTCTGTCTTCCCTCCGTTTCGGGGGGATAGAGGGGGGTGAACACAGATTTTATCCGTGTCCACATAACTCTTGCGAAACCCATTCTCTCAATATAAAACTCTGCGCCTGGTGCGCGACGGACACTTTCCAAGGGCGGGGGAAACCCCCGCACGGAAGTGTCCTCCTCTGCGTGAGAAAAAAATAATATTTCTGCAATCAACCTATTGCGCTTTTACTTTTCTTTCTGAATTGGATAGCGGCTTGAAATAATAGTCAGAATTAGATGCATCAGGGGGACTAACTTGCACCAATTTGACCCTATCTAAAGGAGTACTAGTTCTATCACAATCAAACTCAATATTGTTGCCAGAAGCCGCAGTTGCTTTAAAGCCGTTTCTACATATCTGTTCTTGAACAGCTTCACGGCTAACATTGCCATTTTGTGCTTCTATATCCTTGAGCGCTTGGATAAAAATCTGCGCTGCATCATAGGAATTTGTTGTTTGCCAAGCCAAGTCTATTTTCCCTCCCCAAAGCGATAAAGCATCCTGATAAAACTTGTCTTTATTAGTAAGGCGAGAAGCAACCGCCAAGACCATACCTTCTGCTTTTTCGCCTTGAGACAAGGTAATACTTCTATACAGAATGCTAATATCCCCTATCAAGTGTACTCGTTCAGTTTTATTTATCGTTTTCGGTGTTGCTGAAATCACATTTAAAGCAGTCTCCCTTGTTCTAATGTTGGGCAGTAATAATATAGCTCGTGCCCCTTTTTGCAGAACTGAATTTACAGTTTGTTTATCAAAAGAAACTTCACTTAATTGTGATAAATCAATGCTGTCAACAACTTCTCTCCCATGCGACTTGTCTTCAAAAAACTTGAGAAAATCTTTTCTTAGATTTTGGCTATACTGAATTTTTGGAGAAGAATCGTAAAAAATTGCTACTTTGTTTACTTTTAAAGTATGCTGTATGTAATCAGCTAATTTCTTTCCAGCAATTTCCGTATCGGTGTTCGTACGAAAAACATAGCGTTGATTGTCTTCCGAGTTCAGAGCAAATTCATTTCTGTTTAGGTCAGCAGATACACTTGTCGGGGTAATAAATACAAGTTTTCCTTTAGCATATATAGGCGCTACTGCTAAACTCACTTCGCTTAAACGATGACCCATAACACCAATAATCTTCTTATCTTTTACTAATTTTTCAGCCAATTTTTTAGCAACTTCTGAATTATCATCATCATCAACTATTAATAGTTTGACTGGCTTCCCATTAATTCTGTTCCCAGGTTGATTTATTTCTTCTTGTGCGTGAGCAAATCCACGTAGCATTTCCAAAGCATTAGCTGGATGCTCGTTACCGTTATCTTGAGGAACTATTGGCACTTGAACAGCGATGGTGTATGCATCGGCGTTACCAATTTTAGCGTTATTCAGATAAATCCTGGTTTCAGGTGCGTTTGGTGCTATTTCCAGCGCTTGTGCAAAATTGTTCTCCGCTTGTGGATAGTTATTTTGACGTATTGCCTCTACTCCCCTATTTTTGAAGGCTTGAAAACTTGGTTTATCCCCACTAGAAAGCTCTTTTTCTACTAAAATCTTTTCTCCAAAACTCATTCTGTCATCTAGAGAGCCAGTATGAAGACTAGTTGTATCAACTGGTGGGTTTTGAGGGCTTTGTGTAAACATTTTCAATCCCCAAAATCCAATTCCTAAGATTAATGAGGAAATAACGACGGCAAGACTGAGCCTGATGATATCTTTATTTTGTGACATAAATCCGCCCTGAATCAATATCTAATTAATTTAATATTTAATTTTTAATGAATACGGATAAGTAATTGGTAAATTAGTTGAGATAAACCAAATAAAACAACACCAAAAATACCTGTTAATGTGGCAACAAATGCGACTAAAAAAGGGTTGTTGGGCAAATTATACAGACCCAAAATAGCAAATTGTAATGATGGAAGAGACAAACCTGATATTAATAACAATACAATTATCAATGTAGAACCAGTAATAATTAGTAAATTATTCTTATTCAGAATTTGCCGGTATTGGGCATAGATTAAACCGCCCAAACTCATACCTACTAAACCAATGCTAATTGCTAGAGGCAGTAAATTTGTCAAAGCGATCGCCACCAATCCCACCACAAAACCAATTAAAAATGGTTCTATAAACCACTCTAGATGATGTGAAGCTCCTTTGAGGAAAGGTGGTAAATCTGATTGTAAAGCATCAATCACTTCACTGGCTGACTGAAATCGAACCGCAGGTTCTTCTTTAAGCATTCGCCCCAAAATATAACCAAGGCGATCGCTAATTTTTACTTGTAGTGTTCGCGAGTTTACGGTTTTGGCATGAGGGTTTGTTAAACGTGTCCACTGCTGACCAGTAAGTAAAAATACACAGGTAGCCGCAAGAGCATATAAATCTGATGAGGGATATACTGCAAGGCAATTAGCCTGTTCCGGTGGTGCAAAGCCTGGGGTAAAAATTCCTGTTAACAACCCAGAAGGCATACTATTTGTCAAGTCTGAACCAGATACTATGGTACTCGCTCCAACTACTTGCTTAACTGCACCAAAATCGACAAGATATAACTTGCCATAGCGATCGCGCATAATATTAGATGGCTTAATATCCCGGTGGATAGAGCCTCTCTCATGAACAAATTTTAAGACTGGGAGAATTTGTTGCAGAATATTTAAAATTTCAGCTTCCGAAAACTTGCCTATACGGCTGTATTCTTGTTCTAAATCCTCACCATCGATATATTGCTGCACCAGATAAAATAATTCTTGCCCCTCACCATATTGCCAACTAGGAGTTTCTAATGCAAAGAAAGCGAAAAGTTCGGGAATATGCGGATGAGTTCCCAGTTGTTCTAGAACATCTGCTTCACGGTGGAATAGCTGTGTCACCTTTTCCATCTGTTCTAGGCTGATATTTCCAGATGGCTGTAACTGCTTGACTACACACTGACGCATACCTGGAGTTCGGCGATCGTACGCCAAAAATGCTGTCCCCAACCCACCCCGTTTTAAGCCTTTCGATGGTATGTAACGTCCATCTAAAATCAACGGCATTCCACAGGTAGCGCAATACTTTTGGGTAACATTCTTTAAAACAGAGCTGTCATCTAAGCTAGAAAAAGAATTTATAGGTCTTGGGCAATTCGGACGAGTACAGTAAATATCCATATAAAATACACCCTCCAGTCATTTTTATGATGACGGCTCTTTAGTTATATATTTAGGCTAAACACTTAATAATTATTATGATTTTCTCTTAAAGTAGAATCAAAGTTACTTTAATATAAGTAATATTACTGTTAAATTATTGAGTTTTTATACCTTGTCAAAAAGTTTGTGTAATAATTATTATAGAACTTACATTTTGGATCAGTTGCAAGAAGCCGTGAAATAAATTTCCGCTCGTGTAGTAGAGACGTGCCATGGCACGTCTCTACAAACCCATTAACATTGGTTAAAACTGATAACTTGTACCAATTTCAATCAGCCTTGAAATAAATTTCAAGCTTATAGCTTAAACCCATTTTAATGGGTTAAAACTCTTAACCAGTCGGTTTTTAACCAATGTAGAGGCGTGCCATGGCACGTCTCTACACAACCAGAAATTTATTTCCGGGCTTATTTGAGGCTTTATAAATTTGTTAAGTAATCTAAAAGTGAAAGTAAGCTTTTTCCAAAATTTATTTCTGGGCTGACTTTTGCAAGAAGTTTAATTTAGTTGTCATGAAAATATTTAAAATACCCACTCACTCAGCCAAACCAAGTAAAGCTGAGGGTGGGGAATATAATTAATTTCGAGAGTGTTTCCATGCTCGCCAACTAGCATAGCTAAGCAGGGAGGTAGCAGCACTTGCGTAAGCAATGCCACTAGGTACACCGATGACAGCCAATGCTATACTCCCAAACCAAAGGGTTAAAGAGTAAATAAATAAAACCGTCAATCTGTGGGATAAACCAGCGCGTAGTAATCTATGGTGTAAATGGCTTTTATCGGCTACAAAAGGCGATTTGCCCCGGCCTAGTCGTGTTAAAATCACCGCTGACATATCCACAATTGGTACTGCCAAAATTACGTAAGGCAATAACACCGCAGTCACAGCAGCGGTTTTGACTAAACCAATCACACTTACAGATGCCAGGGTAAATCCAATAAAATAAGACCCGCCATCACCCATAAAGATTTGTGCGGGGTTGAAATTATAGCGCAGAAAACCTAAAGTTGCACCAGCAAGGGCAGCGGCAATTATGGCGGCTGCTGGTTGGTGCATAAATAATGCTACAACCAGCATTACCGTCGCAGCAATTCCAGATACTCCAGCAGCTAAGCCATCTAAGCCATCAATCCAATTAATGGCATTTACCATCCCCACCAGCCAAACGACTGTGATCGGTAAGCTTAACCAACCAAGATGAACTAGTCCACCTGTAGGAATGCTCAAGAAATCTATGCTCACGCCTGCTTTCCATGCACCAGCTGCAACAATAGCTTGCATTAGTAAGCGGGTGATTGGGGACAGACTAAAAAAGTCATCAGCTAAGCCAATCAAAAAAAAAGCTACACCACCGAAAGTAACACCCCAAATTTGCCATTCTTTTTCGGGGGGTAGAATTCCAAATCCGCCTAACCACCAAACAATTAACAGGGAAGTGATAGCACCTGCGAAGATAGAAACTCCTCCCAGGCGCACCATTGGGCGTTGATGGACTTTTCGCTCGTTAGGTTTATCGAGGCGTCCACTTTTAATCCCAATATTTCTGACATCTGGCGTAGTCCAGAGAACGACTACAGCAGCAGCAAGGAAGGCAATCAGATGATAAATCTGAGCAGGCATCTTGTATTTAGATTAAGTTATTGTAGGACAAAAATCTGTCAAAGCTTTTTCCTACCTATATCTACTACATTTGGGGTACTGATCAGCACAGGAATTTTTACATTTTGGTCATTAGTCAGTAGTCATTAGTCAGTAGTCATTAGTCATTTGTCATTTGTCCTTTGTACAAGGCGGTCGGACTAATGACCAATGACCAATGACCAATGACCAATGACTAATGACCAATGACTATTAGGCTAAAGCTGGCGTAGGAATTACCAGATGAGCATACAAGGGAAAGCGATCGCACAACGCCGCTACCCTTTGCCGACAATCCACAGCAACTGTTTCGGAATCTGGATTCAATAGGCGATCGGCAATAATATTACCAATCTCGGTAAATTCTGCTACTCCTAATCCTCGCGTTGTCATCGCTGGAGAACCCAATCTCAGACCACTGGTCACAAATGGCGATTCTGGATCGAAGGGAACCGTATTTTTATTTGTGGTAACATTCACAACACTCAAATACTGTTCCGCATTTTTACCAGTCATGCCAACACTACGCAAATCTACTAGTATTAAATGATTTTCAGTACCATTTGATACTAGTTTAAAACCGCGATCGTGCAGTTGTGCAGCCATAGCGCGGGCATTTTCGATTACTTGGGCAGAATAGGTTTTAAATTCTGGCTTTAGCGCTTCTCCAAACGCAACTGCTTTAGCTGCAATCACGTGTTCCAACGGTCCGCCTTGACTACCAGGAAATACAGCTTTATCCAGTTTTTTACCCAGTTCTGCGTCACGGGTCATGATTAAACCACCCCTAGGACCACGTAGGGTTTTATGGGTAGTGGTTGTCACCACATCACAATAGGGAATGGGGTTTGGATGTAAACCGCTAGCCACCAAACCGGCGATATGGGCAATATCTGCCAGTAAGTATGCACCGACTTCATCGGCGATGCTGCGGAATTTTTCAAAATCAATCACACGGGGATAGGCGGAATAACCACAAATCAGCAGCTTCGGACGCTCCCTTAGCGCCAGCTGTCGAATTTGGTCATAATCTAGTTGTTCTGTTTCCTTATTGACGCCGTAATGAACGACCTTGAACCATTTACCCGACACATTCACAGGCGAACCGTGAGTTAGATGTCCGCCGTGGGACAAGTCCATCCCCATGATTGTGTCTCCTGGCTGTAAGAGTGATAGAAACACAGCAAAATTAGCTTGTGCGCCAGAGTGGGGTTGCACGTTTGCATGAGCAGCGCCGAACAATTGTTTAACACGGTCGATCGCGATCTGCTCAATTTGGTCTATGAACTCACAGCCGCCATAGTAACGTTTACCAGGTAAACCCTCAGCATATTTATTAGTCAACACCGAACCCTGTGCAGCAAGTACAGCCGCAGAGGTAAAATTTTCACTAGCAATCAACTCCAAATGGTCGCGTTGGCGCTGTAGTTCTTTGTTAATTAACTCCGCCACAGCCGGATCACTGGAGGTTAGAAAATCTGAATTAGTCAGAGTCACTTTAGCTATCCCTAGGTTAATTTCCACAGTTGGTAATTGTTCTTAGTCATTTGTCCTTTGTCATTTGTCCTTTGTCCTTAGTTAATACCAATGACCAATCACCAATGACTAATGACCAATAACTAAATTTAGATGCAAGCCTGATTAGGCGTTAACAATCATAACGTTCTTTTCTATCAAGTACGAACTACTGCTGGTTGCAACTTGTTCTCATGAATTTATGTATTGGTTTTTACTACAAAACGAAATATTCAACTTACAATAAATTTAAAGTCCACTTGGGCAATTATTCTTGGGTTACTATTAGCCGCCTTTTTCTTAAAGAGAGTATGCATGGAAAGTTGAGCAAAGGATGAAATAACAGATGTGACAGATGAGTTATCTGTTATATCCGCTACTTTATCTACTACTGCCCATTCCTGCAAATCAAAAATCTAAAATTTAAAATCCAAAATTTCCAGCCCAAGGGTCAATATGGGGAACTATAAAGACTTATTAGGAGGGATTGGATGTTAGTAATTTTAATGGAAGATCAAATCCTTGCCCCTCAGCAGGTTTGTCAATCTTGTTTACTAGCCGACAGCAGTGGTCAACCCCGCTGGCGTCAAGGTCAACTGCGCTGCGCTCATCTAGTCCGCAAAATTGCTGAACAGCAGCCAGATCAGTATGAGTGTTTAATGGGTTTCCGCATTGCCAATATTGAATAAGATAATCTGTGAGTTGTTTGTTGTCTGTTGTTTGTTGCTTGGAAAAAGCAAAAACCAACCACGAACCAACAACTAACAAAAATATATAGATAACTTAACTGCGTTATTCTAGGGTCATGTGACCATTGAAGTTGAAGTACAGGAGAACGCAGCATGACTTGGCGTGGGTCTACAACGGTTCGAGATAGAATATTTGCTTGCTTACCTTATTTACTGCCTTTAATTGACGTACTTGGATTTGGCTTCTCTTTGTTCCAACAATTCCCAGCGTTAGCAGTGCTGTTTTTACCGCTTCAACCCATACTTGCCATCTATGGTGTCTTGGGACCTTATGGCGGACTAATTATTTTCTTTGCTTTGTTTCTGTTAGTTGTCAGAAATGAAAAAATCAGTTACTTTATTCGGTTTAACACATTGCAAGCGCTATTGTTAAGCATTATTGTTTATTTGTGTAGCATACTATTACGCTTGGTGGCGCTTCCTGGTTTAAATTTTGCACTGCAAACAGTAGCAACCACCCTTTTTCTCGGCATTGTGGCAGCGGTTGCTTATTCTATGATCCAGTCGCTGTTTGGGCGTTATGCAGAAATTCCCGCGATTTCTAATGCAGTATACACCCAACTACCACGCTAACTTTGAGTTATTACCGTGTTTTCTAGGCGACCAATGCCTTCAATTTCCACGCGGACGCGATCGCCTATTTGTAAAGGACCAATCCCAACAGGCGTACCCGTTAGCACCACATCCCCTGGTAATAGCGTCATCACTTGACTGATGTAAGACACGAGAAAATCCGGGGGAAACACCATCTGGTCAATAGTAGCCGATTGTACGGGAGTGCTACTATCATTCAAGAAAGTTTGTAATCTTGCTCCTGGACTTAATTCGCGAACAATCCAAGGCCCTAAAGGGCAGAAAGTATCAAAACTTTTTGCTCGCGTCCATTGACCATCTAACCGTTGTAAATCTCGCGCCGTCACATCATTAGCGATTGTATAACCCCAAATTTTTGTTTGGGCTTCTTCTGCTGTACACCTGAAAGCGCGATCGCCAATCACTAACGCTAACTCCCCTTCATAGTCTACCCTTTGTGACTGCGGTGGATACTGAATTTCCGCCAAAGACGGGATCACAGACGTCGGCGGCTTGAGAAAAATTAATGGCTCAGGAGGTACTTCTGTTTCCATTTCTGCTGCATGGTCGGCATAATTTTTGCCCACCGCCACAATTTTTGTGGGAGCGCAGGGAGCCAAAATATGATAATTATCTGGTTCCAAAGTCAAATCAGTCGGTTGACCTTGTAACCAAGGGGGAGCATCCAGCACCTGTACTTTCAGGGATAGTTGTAGCAACCCATAGTAAATTTTTCCTTCTGGATTTTGAACTCGGACATAGCGCTGCGCCATAACCTTGATGAATATCCTCTCTCACCTACAAATAGCCTCCCAAAGTCAATAGTTAATGGTTAATGGTTAATAGTTAATAGTTAATAGCCATGAACCATGAACCATGAACCATGAACCACCAACAACCAATGACCAATGACCAATGACTAATGTCCAATGACCAATTTGCCAAATTGGGCTGAGCATTATAATTGAAAACTGGTAAGATTATAGTTCCTTGTTGCTTTAGATGTTGATAGTAGCTTGTATTCAAAAATACTATGATCTACCTATTGACATCAGCGGCCATATAGTCCACGAGGAGATGGAAATTATGCAGACAGTTTACGAAACAATGTACATCCTGCGTCCTGACTTAGGAGACGAGCAGGTAGAACAAGCAATTTCTAAATACGAGAACTTGCTTCGAGAGCAAGGCGCTGAAAACATTCAAATTCAGAATCGTGGTAAGCGTCGTCTGGCTTATGAAATTAAAAAACAGCGCGATGGCATTTACATCCAGATGAATTACACTGGACCTGGAAATGCGATCGCTGTTTTAGAACGTGCTATGCGTTTGAGCGAAGAAGTAATTCGCTACCTGACAATCAAGCAGGAAGAACAGCAAGCAAAAGCTGACACAGAAGCGGCTTAGGGACTAGTTAGTGGTTGATAGTTAATGGTTAATGGTTAATGGTTAGTAGTTAGTTATTTACAACTAACCACTAACCACCAACCACTAACAATCCTCAATCTAAACAAAAAGTTAAAAATTTTACTTTTTCCTACTTGCAGTTTTCTCAGAGAATGTTAAATTAACTAGTACTTGGAAGTACTAGCCATAAGCAGTACAACCGTATTAATACTTAAAAGTGGAAAGATTCTCAATGGGAGCTAGTTGCCACTGTGAGCCAAACTGATACCTCCACTATCCAAGCTCTCTCAACAGAAGTATCGAAGTTGCGTCAAGAGTTGCAACTTCGCGATCAATTAGTGCAACAGTTGTCTCAAGAACTCTTCCGGCTGGTTAAGGGCAATACTAACTTTATGCCCCAACCAGAAGTGTCTGAACGTTATCAAAGCGAACTAATGGCTTTGCGAGAACAATTGCAAGCCGTTGAGCAGCAAGTTACGTTCTACCAAGAACAAATTGCAACTAGAGATGCTGAAATTTACCAATTGCGACAGTCAGTACAAGAACTAACTGATCGTAGTCGGATGCTCGAACAAGTAGTACAGGAGCTTCCTCAAGTCTATCGTCGTAAATTTGAGGAGCGCATGGCTCCAGTGAGAGAAAAGGTGGCAATCCTACAAAGGGAAAACCGCCAGTTGCAAGCAGAATTACAAAGTGTGAGTTACCGTTTGGCATTGAAAACCCGCACGGCTTCTCACAGTGGCATAGATTTGCCTAATTTTCCGCGCCCAGCATCTGACGAAAGTAATATTTCCACTGTACAAAATGCTTAAGGCTGCAATTGTAGCGCAAACCAAGGGAAAAGTAATTTCTTACTCCCCAAACGTATTACCTGACAGTCCGCTATTTCCATGTAGTGGAATCTTTAGGGCTTGCCAAGATACTCTGAGGCTATGTTCAGTATTTGGCACAGAAGTTACAAGCAGCAACACCTAATGGCTACTTTTGGTTGCCAGCAGTACTTACAGCCAAAAGTCCATTCTATACTGAATTAATAACTCTAGCCGAAGAGATAGTAAAAGAAAAATTACCAGGAGATTTATTTGTATTTGATTTAATTTGCAACTAACTTTTCAATCTGATACAAATGCTTTGCAAAAGCGTCTGTTTCAGATGGCGTGCAACCCCCTGCAAAATTTATCAAGACTATCAGCAGCTTGGATTATAGTACTACAGCTTAACTGCAAAGCCAATTCTTGACGTAGCTATTATTTATTGTGTAAATTTTAAGTTTAACCTGCTAATAGTAGGTTGTTCTTATTAACAATTTTAAGCACGTCTTCGTAGGAGTGAAAAATCTCAAACACCGAATCCAACTGGGTTAATTCCAAAACCAACCTGACAGGAGTTTGAACGTTACAAAGTACCAAACGACAACCAACTTTATGTGCAGCCTTCAAGCCTTTGATTAAAGAGACCAATCCAGAGCTATCCATGAAATCCACTTCGGCTAGGTCAATCACCCAAAGTTGGTCACGCTGGGGTACTACTCCAGCCATCTTTTCATTCAAAGCCATGCCACTCTGTAAGTCGATGCGTCCTTGAGGTTTGAACAAAATCACTTGACGTTCTGATATGAGAGTCATGAATTTAACTGGGTAGTTGAATCTTTAAAAAAAACAGAAAACAGACACAAATACCGCTTCACCCACAACTCAAAAAAAAATAGCGCTTTACCCTGATATTGCAGAGCTAGCAGCAATAGAGTTGCTGAGTAATTTTTCAGTATTCATGCCGTATAATTTGTGTTAACTTTCCCCAATATAGGCATAACAGCTAGAGAATTTCAGTAGCATTCGTATCTTTTACTCAATTTTTATAATTATCCGGGATTTTTATAAATTTTTTATGAAAAAATCATGAAGCACGTCAGTAAGTGTACTGATGTGGTAAATAGTCGTATTAGCTTAATGTTATAAATAGCACCTATTTTTTCATTACAAAATAAATTTAATTAAAGCGAATCCCAGTCCAATCTTTGAATATTGCCGAATTTTTTCTACAGACTATTAATGATATCTTTGCTGTTAATTTTGTCAAATTAGTTATCAGGGTCTTGGTTTGCTAGTCAAGAAAAAATAAATTTGTATTAAAGTTTCTTAAAGCCCACGGACGTTTAATGTAGTTCATTCTTATTGGTGCGCCTTGATTGACACACCACATAAAAACGAGCCAAGATAGAGTAAAAGTAAAAATTTGTAAAGGCTGCGGTGCTGAATGTCTCTTGAATTCATCTCACTAGAGAATATCCAACAAATTGCCCACGAATACGGTTATTGGGCAATTTTTTTGGGAATTTTATTAGAGAATTTGGGCATTCCCCTTCCTGGTGAAACCGTAACCTTAGTAGGTGGCTTCCTCGCTGGTAGTCGTGAACTAAGTTACTGGCTAGTTTGGGGTGATGCCATTGCAGGTGCTGTAATTGGTGGTATTTGCGGTTATTGGATTGGTAGAATAGGCGGCTGGTCTTTGCTTGTCAGACTTGGCGGTTTGTTTAGAATATCAGAAAACAGACTTTTGAGTATAAAAGAGCAATTTAGTGAAAATGCGGCTAAAGCAGTATTTTTTGGGCGTTTCTTCGCCTTATTGCGAATCTTTGCTGCACCACTAGCAGGGATAGCGGAAATGCCATTTGCAAAATTCTTTGCATATAACCTCGCAGGGGCAACCGCATGGGCTAGTGTAATGGTGACACTAGCTTTTTTTGCTGGCAGAATTATCTCTCTAGAACAATTAGTTGCTTGGGTGAGTAAATTTGCGATCGCCGCTTTACTAATCCTTGTCGTCTTGATTGCTATCCCCATATGGCTGGAGGCTCGTCAAGTTAAGCAAGTTAGTGAAGAATGAAGAGTTAGGAGTGAGGAGTTAGGAGTTAGGAGTTAGGAGTTAGGAGTTGATAACTTAAGAATTTTTTTTATTCTTAACTCCTCATTCTTGACTCTTAACTCCTCATTCTTGACTCTTAACTCCTAACTCCTCACTCCTAACTCCTCACTCTTAACTCCTCACTCCTAACTCCTCACTCTTAACTCCTCACTCCTAACTCCTCACTCTTAACTCCTAACTCTTGTGTTTTTGCGCCCAAATACGAGTCGGTAGACCCCAAACGTAGATAAACCCTTCAGCCGCCTTGTGGTCAAATTGGTCTTCGGCTCCGTAGGTTGCTAAGTGGGGTGTGTAGAGAGAATTTTCAGAATAACGTCCAACGATGGTAGCGTTACCTTTGAATAATTTCACCCGTACAGTACCAGATACCTGCTCTTGTGTTTTTTGAATAAAGCCATCGAGAGCAGCTTTCAGCGGACTATACCAAAGACCGTTGTAAATTATTTGGCTATAAGTCTCTTCAATCCCACGCTTGTAATGGGTGACATCTGGTGTTAATGTCAGGCTTTCCAAATCGCGGTGTGCTGCAATTAAGACCACCATTGCCGGAGATTCGTAGATTTCCCGCGATTTAATCCCCACCAAACGGTTTTCGATCATGTCGATGCGCCCAACACCGTGATTTCCTGCTACCTGATTCAGTTGTTGAATTAACTCAATCGGGTTCTTGGATTCACCGTTGAGACTGCTAGGAATGCCTCTAGTAAAACCAATTTCAATGTACTCTGGTTCGTTAGGCGTATTCGCGATCGCCTTCGTCATCAGATAAATTTCTTCTGGTGGTTCCACCGCTGGATCTTCCAGACAACCTGCTTCAATGCTACGACCGAGCAAATTACAGTCAATGCTGTAAGGAGAAGATTTTTTCACTGGTGCAGGAATACCAAATCGTTCCCCGTAGGTAATAGTTTCCTCGCGGCTCATTCCCCATTCTCGTGCAGGTGCGAGAATCTTGAGATTAGGGTTAAGGGCGGCAACAGAAACATCGAAACGCACCTGATCGTTACCCTTACCAGTACAACCGTGAGCGATCGCATCAGCACCATATTTTTCTGCCGTCTCAACTAATGCCTTTGCAATCAGCGGACGGGCAAGGGAAGTTGCCAGAGTATAGCGATTTTCGTAGAGAGCATTGGCTTGAATGGCAGGAAAAGCGTAATCTTTGACAAAAGTATCTTTAACATCCGCCACCAGCGATTCACTTGCACCAGACTTCAGCGCTTTTTCTCGCACTGCTTCTAATTCATCTCCTTGACCCAAGTCTGCCGCTAGGGAAATTACTTCTTCCACACCCCATTCATGCTTGAGGTAAGGGATACACACTGATGTATCTACTCCGCCAGAATATGCCAGGACAACCTTTTTGGCGCGACCCATTTATTATTTCTCGATGCTGCAAAACAACGAGCTAATATTATCTAACTAATTTAAGTAAATTCTCCTCAGTAATTTTACTAGTTGGTAAATACAAATAGTTTGCCGATATACCGACAAACATAATTTTTTTTATTACAAGCTTGAGAATAATTTCACAGATTAAAGCGGTTTTTGTCTGATGCTGCTGTCAGTCATTTGTCTAAGTATGTGAAACACTTAGGTAATTTTACGAAAACTTCATCAATTCTTTATTATTTATGAATTTATTACCTAGATAGATTTAAGAGCGAACGACTCTATATTCCCAGTATGAGAGTATTTTTAAAGGAAACTTAATCATGCTCCGTTCACACATTGGATGGCTTATTCCATTAGCCTTAACTTGTTTTGGTTTTGGATCAAATGTAGAAAGAGCGATCGCACAGACCAGCAACGAATTTTCCGTAACATACGACACAGAATTTTTATTAACACCCAGGTCAGATTTGGGTGAAAATATCTTCAGAGCAACCATCACAGGTACAAGTTCAGACGCAGCTTTTGAGTTGTCTAACTTTACCAGCAATACCTACGGAAAATTGCTGGAATCTACTCCGACAATCCAAAAATATCAATTCGATGCAGATCCAGGCGTATTTGGCTTAGAGAACCAACCAATACTAGGAGACAGATATTTCGGCGGTTCCAATGAATTATTTGGAAGAGCAAGCGACATGGCTACAATTGACTTTGCTAATCAAAAAGTCAGTGGTGGCGGTACTATAACTCTCACTGGAGGAACAGGCTTATTTGAAAACGCAACTGGGCAAATAACTTTTACCCAGGAAGACGAACTAGATCCAAATGCTCCCCCAGGTACACCTGTTAAGGGTCAAGCTAAACTGAATTTCTCGGTGCAGACTCCCGCGCAGCAAGTTCCGGAACCTTCAGCCACGACAACGCTTGTCGGTATTGGTGTAATTGGGGCTGGTTTGTTGGTACGCCGACAATTGAAAATGGGGAGTAGGGAGTAGGGAATGGGGCATTGGGAATTGGGCATTGGGAATTGGGCATTGGGAATTGGGCACTGGTTTTCTTACCATTGCCCGATGCCCCTTGCCCATTGCCCATTGCCCCTTGTCCACTCCTCATTCCCCATTTCTAAACTAGTAGGATGAGGAACAGTGTAAAAGCCACAACTGTCCTATTCTGGTGATGGGCAATAGTGTTGTGGGTGAGACTGTGTTTTTTAGCGTTGTTATTCCGACTTACAATCGTAAACCGATTTTGGAAAAGTGTCTCCGAGCTTTGGAGGTGCAGCAGTTGAGTGCCTCCAGTTCGGTTACTGATTACGAAATTGTCTTGGTAGATGATGGTTCCACTGATGGCACCTTGGAATGGTTGGAAACACACAAAGCTGAGTTTCCCCATGTACGAACCTTTAAGCAAGACCATCAAGGGCCAGCGGCGGCGCGAAATTTGGGGGTAGAACAGGCTCTGGGAGATACAATTATTTTTATCGATAGCGATTTAGTAGTGACAGAAAATTTCCTGCAAGCTCATGCTGATGCATTGGTGCAGGGACAAAAGAAATTGGGGAGCGATCGCTTTTTTACTTACGGTGCAGTAATTAATACTTGTAATTTCGAGAATCCCACCTCTGAACCATACAAGCTAACAGATTTTTCTGCTGCTTTTTTTGCCACAGGTAATGTGGCAATTCCTAAACATTGGTTACATAAAGCTGGACTTTTTGATACTAGTTTTCAGCTTTATGGTTGGGAAGATTTAGAACTAGGGGTTAGGCTGAAAAAACTAGGTTTGAAACTAATTAAATGTCCGGCTGCTGTTGGTTTTCATTGGCATCCGCCCTTTAGTTTAGAGCAAATTAAAAGCTTGATTGACAAAGAAGTGCAACGGGGAAGGATGGGAGTTTTGTTTTATCAAAAACATCCTACTTGGGAAGTGCGAATGATGATTCAAATGACTTGGTTACATCGCATATTGTGGGGAATTCTTTCACTTAATGGTAGCCTGAATGAACGCACAATGGCTCCATTTTTGCGCTGGTTAATTAACTTAGGTAAACCTCAATTAGCTTTAGAAATAGCCAGAATTTTCCTGAATTGGTATAACGTTAAAGGCGTATATGAAGCCTATGCCCAGGTAAAGTGAGGAGTTAGGAGTGAGGAGTTAGGAGTTAGGAGTGAGGAGTTAGTAGTTAGGAGTTAGTGGATAGGAGTGAAAGCAAAAAAATTCACTCAAGTCTGATTCAAAATTCCTCACTCCTAACTCTTAACTCCTAACTCTTAATTCCTAACTCTTAACTTTCCGGAAATATGCTACCTTAGTATGGTTCACTAATCTCGCACATCCAGGGATTCGGGTGTTTCCTAGCTTGGAAATACACTTGGATGGAGGATTAACCCGAATAGGAGTAAAAAAATATGCCAGTAGTTTCATTGGCTCAAATGATGGAGTCAGGGGTTCACTTTGGTCATCAAACCCGTAGGTGGAACCCAAAAATGTCTCCTTATATATACACTGCTCGCAACGGTGTACATATCATTGACTTGGTGCAAACAGCCCAGTTGATGGAAGATGCCTATACTTACATGCGATCGCAAGCTGAGCAAGGCAGAAAATTCCTCTTTGTTGGTACCAAGCGGCAAGCAGCGGGTATTATTGCTCAAGAAGCTTCTCGCTGTGGCGCTCACTACATTAACCAGCGCTGGTTGGGTGGAATGCTCACTAACTGGGCGACTATCAAAACGCGGGTAGACCGTCTCAAAGACTTAGAACGCCGCGAAGAAAGCGGCGCTCTTGATTTGTTGCCGAAAAAAGAAGCTTCGATGTTACGCCGCGAGTTGGCGAAACTTCAAAAATACTTGGGCGGGATTAAAACCATGCGGAAAGTCCCCGATGTAGTGGTGATTGTAGACCAACGCCGGGAATATAACGCAGTTCAAGAATGTATTAAACTGGGAATTCCAATTGTATCCATGTTGGATACAAACTGTGATCCCGATGTAGTTGATATTCCTATTCCAGCAAACGACGACGCCATTCGCTCAATTAAGCTGATTGTCGGCAAATTGGCGGATGCGATTTATGAAGGTCGTCACGGTCAGTTGGATGTAGAAGAGGAATACGAAGATTACGAAGGCGCTGAAGAAGATTACGATTACGAAGAAAGTGAATATACTGATTCGCTGATTCCTGACGAAGAAGAAGAAGAGTAATCAAGCAATTTTAGATTTTAGATTTTGGATTTTAGATTGGGAGGAATTAGATAGTGGTTAATAGTTAATAGTTAATAGTTAATAGTTAATGATTAATAGCCATGAACTATGAACTATGAACTATGAACCATGAACCATGAACCATGAACCATGAACCATGAACTACTAACAACCCTCAATCCAAAATCCAAAATCTAAAATCCAAAATCCAAAATCGCTTCTTCCCGTGTCCCGAGTAAGATAGAAATACTCAAAGCCCGAGAGCTAATACAATAGTCAGTCAAGTAGGAATTGAGGCAACATGGCGGAAATATCTGCAAAAATCGTCCAAGAGCTACGCCAAAAAACCGGCGCTGGCATGATGGACTGCAAGAAAGCGCTGCAACAAAACGATGGTGATATAGAAAAAGCCATCGAATGGCTGCGACAAAAGGGCATCGCCAAAGCCGAGAAGGGAGCAGGACGCATTGCGGCAGAAGGTCTAATAGACAACTACATTCAACCCGGAGGTCGGGTTGGTGTGTTAATCGAGGTCAACTGCCAAACTGATTTTGTTGCCCGTAACGAGGCTTTTAAAGCTCTGGTTCAGAGCTTAGCAAAGCAGGCTACGACCGTTGAAAACGTTGAGTCTTTGATGACTCAACCTTACATTGAAGATGAAAGTGTAACGGTCGAACAGTTTCTCAAGCAAAGCATCGCCCAACTGGGTGAAAACATTCAGGTACGCCGCTTCACTAAGTTTGCACTCGCAGACGGTACACAAGGAATAGTAGACAGCTACATTCATACTGGCGGTCGAGTCGGTGTATTGGTCGAACTTAACTGTGAGAATGAATCAGTCGCTAGTCGTGAAGAGTTCCAAGGCTTAGCCCGGAATATTGCGATGCAAATTGCGGCTTGTCCGAATGTTGAGTATGTGAACGTGGATCAAATCCCCGCCCAGGTTGTCCAAAAAGAAAAAGACATCGAAATGGGACGGGATGACTTGGGGAACAAACCCCAGAACATTAAAGAAAAAATTGTTCAGGGACGAATTGAAAAACGCCTGAAAGAAATGACTTTGCTGGATCAGCCTTACATTCGGGATCAAAGCATCACAGTAGAAGAACTGGTGAAGCAAAGCGTATCTCAACTTGGTGACAACATCCAAGTTAATCGCTTTGTTCGCTTTGTCCTCGGTGAAGGTATTGAAAAGCAAGAAAGCAACTTTGCAGATGAAGTTGCTGCACAAATGGGCAGTAAATAATTTGAGTTAGGAGTTAGGAGTTAGGAGTTAAGAATTAAGAATTTTAACTCTTAACTCATAACTCTTAACTACTAACTTTTTCAAAGACAGGTCAAGCAAATTAGGCTGGCCTGTCTTTGCGTTAACTGTAATTAGTCATTAGTCATTAGTCATTTGTTAGTAGTTAGTAGTTAGTAGGGGGAACGACCAGAAAGCCCGTACAGTGATAAACAACCAACAAATGACTTAATGACCAATGACCAATGACCAATGACCAATGACTAATGACTAATGACAAATCTAAAATCCTCCGGATAGTTATCCTACAATGGAAGCGTACATTTGTACCATGAAAAGGTTCAGATGGGCAGTAATGAGAAAATATGGCCAGACCAATTGAGCGAATTGAGCGGGAACTTGCAGTGTTGGAAGAGGCGGTAAGCGCGATCGCACAAGAACTTCAAGCCGCTTATACCAATTATCTAACTACCTTGGGGCAAGCTATACGGCAGCAGTTGATTCTAGCGAGTTATCATCTGTGTACTCAAGGATATCCAGAAAGCTTCCTCAAATTGTCCTTGAGTAAACGGCAACAATTGCAACAAGGTATCCGCAAGTTAGGTGAACAGGCAGCTGAGCAGTTGCTAACTCTTACCAACTCTGAACACGAACAACAAAAGCCACAGGAGGAACGGTTAGATGCAATAGTACCAGAACCAGGGGAAGTACAGGAAGAACAAGAGGATACAGTCGTCGTTCCTCCCACTCTATTTTTAGAAGAAGCTTCTGCTACTCTATTCTTAAAAACTTCCTTCACACCTAATACCTCTAACCCTATAGAACTAGCAAAATGGCAACAGTACATAGAGAAGTCTGCCCAAGAAACACTGAAGAAAGTTTCTCGTGACGCTAATCTTTTATTACAAAAAGCCAGGATATTACCAAAAAAATTGCCAGAACCAATTTTAGAAGCGGCTGTGGCTGCATCAGAAGCATCTGCCGAGGTTATGCCAGGTCCACCCAACCTCTTAAGCTTGGTAATTGAAGTTGAAAACGAACCGCAAACAAAAGAACCTAGCCTGACACAAATCATGGCTATTAATCTGCGGCTGGGGGAAATAGAATTTGCTGATGCGAAACTTTCATCTGAACGCAAGCAAATTCGTAATCTCTTAACTCGACTCAACAAACTAGGGTTAGACTATCAAAAAAAACAGCGGGAACGATCAGTTGCTGAAGCAGAAGCAGCTTGGCGTGCTAGTTGGTTTGAAGATTAGTCATTGGTCATTAGTCATTAGTCATTTGTCCTTTGTCATTTGTCCTTTGTACAAGGCTAATGAGTAATGACCAATGACCAATGACCAATGACTAATGACTAATGACCAATGACTAATGACTAATGACTAATGACTAATGACCAATGACTATTGACAAACCAGATTGGATACGATTACAAAAAGCCTTAGCAATAGAAGCAGAACAGGGCTTTACCGACTTGGTAGGCAGACAGTACCGCTTTAGTGAGTTTCTCACCCTAACTTTCGGCAAATTCCCCACTGACTTACCAAGCGATGAACGCCGCCGCTGGCAAGAACTAGCGGCTGAATTTGCTAGCTATCCAAATCTGGCACTAGAAGATAGGCAACTGTTAGTAACCGAAACTCGCAAGTATCTTTATCAATTGCAACAACAGCAAGAGAGGGAGGGAGATGGGGACAGGGAAACAAGGGGCACAAGGAAGGAGACAGGGGAAGAATATCAATCTCCACTCCTAACTCCTAACTCCTCACTCCTAACTCCTAACTCCCCACCTCTAACTCCTAACTCCTCACTCCTAACTCCTAACTCCCCAAACTCCCCACTCCCCATTGCCCCTAATCCCCTTCAGGGGCCCCGAGTTCCCCACTCCCCAAATCCAAAATCCAAAATCCAAAATCCAAAATCTCCACTTGTTGCGGAAGTCAGTCGCAATCTTGCCCCGAAACTTGACCAAAAATTGAGCGATTTAGCAGAAATCGGATTGAGACAAGCGGAAAGATTAGCCCGTCTCAATTTATATACTGTGCGCGATTTACTTTTTAACTATCCCCGCGACCATATCGATTATGCCCGTCAGGCAAGTATACGCGAGTTACAAGCTGGTGAAACGGTGACGTTAGTAGCAGCGGTGAAGAGTTGCAGTTGCTATGTCAGTCCAAAGAATAAAAAATTAACTATATTAGATTTAACTCTACGTGATAATACTGGAAGAATTAAAATTAGCCGCTTTTTCGCGGGTACGCGCTTTAGCAGTCGCGCTTGGCAAGAAGGTTTAAAGCGCCGCTATCCAGTTGGTAGTATTGTGGCGGCGTGCGGTTTGGTGAAAGAAAGTAAATACGGTTTGACACTGCAAGATCCAGAACTGGAAGTTTTGGCACATCCTGGCGATACGATTGAATCATTGACTATTGGGCGAGTAGTGCCGGTTTATGCCCTGACGGAGGGAGTAGGGGCGGATCTGGTGCGACAGGCCGTAATTGCTGCTTTGCCTGCTGCGGCTCATCTGAAAGACCCTTTGCCTAGTGGTTTGCGAGGGAAGTATGAGTTAATGGAATTGAAAGAGGCGATCGCTAATATCCATTTCCCTCCCGACAGCGATACCCTACAAGTTGCCCGTCGCCGTCTCGTTTTTGATGAATTTTTCTACCTGCAACTCGGTTTACTCCAACGTCAGCACCAAGCACGGCAAATTCAATCTAGTGCTGTCCTTGCACCCAGAGGCGAACTACTAGAAAAATTTTACGAGATATTGCCTTTTAAACTCACTAACGCTCAGCAACGAGTTATTAACGATATTCTCAACGACCTGCAAAAACCAGCACCGATGAATCGTTTGGTACAAGGTGATGTCGGTTCTGGTAAAACTGTTGTCGCAGTTGTTGCTATCCTTGCCGCTCTGCAATCCGGGTATCAAGCAGCACTGATGGCTCCTACGGAAGTTTTAGCTGAACAGCATTATCGTAAGTTAGTTAGCTGGTTTAATTTACTGCATTTGCCAGTAGAATTACTGACTGGTTCCACAAAAACTGCAAAACGGCGACAAATTCACGCCCAATTAGAAACAGGTGAATTGCCTCTGCTGGTGGGGACTCATGCTTTGATTCAGGATCCGGTAAACTTTCAGCGCTTGGGTTTGGTGGTAATTGATGAACAGCACCGCTTTGGGGTGCAACAGCGGGCGCGGTTACAACAAAAAGGTGAGCAACCTCATGTATTAACTATGACTGCAACACCTATCCCCCGGACGCTGGCGTTGACAATTCATGGGGATTTGGATGTCAGTCAAATTGATGAATTGCCACCGGGACGCCAAAAAATTCAAACAACGGCGCTAACAAGTCAGCAACGCAGCCAAGCTTATGACTTGATTCGGCGAGAAATTGCCCAAGGACGGCAAGCTTATGTGGTTTTGCCGTTGGTAGAAGAATCGGAAAAATTAGATGTGCGATCGGCTGTGGAAGAACATCAAATGTTACAGGAAACCGTGTTTCCTGATTTTCGGGTAGGGTTGCTTCACGGTCGCATGAGTTCTGCTGAGAAGGACGAAGCAATTAGCAAATTTCGTGACAAAGAAACGCAAATCTTGGTTTCGACTACAGTTGTTGAGGTGGGTGTAGACGTACCAAATGCTACGGTTATGCTCATTGAAAATGCGGAACGTTTTGGCTTGTCCCAATTGCACCAGTTACGGGGACGGGTTGGAAGGGGTGCGGCTCAGTCTTACTGTTTGTTAATGAGCAGTTCCCGAAGTGCCGATGCACAGCAACGGCTGAAGGTATTGGAACAATCTCAGGACGGCTTTTTTATCTCTGAAATGGATATGCGTTTTCGCGGTCCCGGTCAAGTGCTGGGAACTCGTCAATCAGGTGTGCCGGATTTTACTTTGGCGAGTTTAGTAGAAGATGAGGAAGTATTAATGCTAGCGCGGCAAGCTGCGGAAAAGGTGATAGAAATAGATGCGACTTTAGAGCGTTGGTATTTGATGAAAGAAGAATTGAAATATCGGTATGAGCGGTTGATGGGAGGGGCTATTTTGACATGATAGACCATGACCGCTTGTTTAAGGAATTGCTCACCACGTTTTTTGTGGAATTTTTGGAGTTATTTTTTCCAGAAGTAATCGCTTATTTGCAAACAGATTCTTTGGAATTTTTAGATAAAGAAATTTTTAACGATATCACCTCTGGTGAGCAGTATGAGGCTGATTTGATAGTGAAAGCTCGATTTCGAGAGCAAGAAACATTTTTTCTGATTCATGTAGAAAATCAAGCTTACTCGCAAGCAGATTTTGGGCGAAGGATGTTTCGCTATTTCGCTCGATTGTTTGAAAAATTCGCGCTACCTGTATATCCAATTGTTATTTTTTCTTTTGATGCACCGCGCACGCCACAACCGAATATTTATCGAGTGGAATTTCCAGATAAAGTAGTTCTAGAATTTAATTATGCAGTGGTTCAACTAAATCGTCTGAATTGGCGAGATTTTCTGCGGCAAGAGAATCCTGTAGCCAGTGCGCTGATGGCTAAAATGAATATAGCGCCAGAAGAACGTCCTAAAGTTAAGTCGGAATGTCTGCGGCTATTGGCTACCTCACATCTTGCACCAAGAAAATTTGATGGTATTTGGTCACTCAGTATTAAATCTCAAGTCCTTAATGAAATCCTGCCGTACAAAGCTGCAAAAACTGGGCGGTTGGTCGTTAAAGTTAACCCGGCTGGAACATCTCAACATTGTGCAGTGTGCCTCAACAGAGTTCCAAAAGAATTGAGCGATAGGTGGCATGAATGCTCTTGTGGAGCGTCCATGCCTCGTGACTTGAATTCTGGGATTCTGATCAAAAAAGTGGGGTTGGGCGTTCGTCTCACTATAAAACGCGAATCCGGTTTATCCCGGAGGAGAAGCCTACACTTACCCGACAGGGAAGTGTAGGAGTACGTCACGACTGAGGTTGCTAGGTTTGAGGTAGATCAACAGGAGGAAGTTATGGAAATCGTCACCAGTTGGCAGTTACAGGGAAGACAGGAAGGAGAATTGGCTGTAATCATGCGCCAACTGAATCGGCGAATTGGTAGCATTACTCCAGAGTTGCAGGAACGTATTCGTCAGTTATCCCTCAACCAGTTAGAAGATTTGGCTGAGGCGCTGTTGGATTTTTCGGATGTAGCTGATTTGGTTGCTTGGTTGGATCGTTTGGAAGGTTAAGGCGACTATTGCGCGGATGGGTAGGTGTTGGCGAAGGGTTGGCAAAAAATATCGCTGTATTCCTTGCTGTACAATAGGTTGAGGGTGTTGATTGTAAAATTAGATCAATTTAGTACTAGACAGCAATAGAAAAATAAAGTTGTTGAAAAACTCTAAAATCCCTATTAGGGATTGAAACGGTTATCACCGGAATTTAAAGTTTGGGCAACAGGGTTGAAAAACTCTAAAATCCCTATTAGGGATTGAAACTTTTCAGCAACTAACTCTGCATCCATTCCAGTGCAGTTGAAAAACTCTAAAATCCCTATTAGGGATTGAAACAGAGTCATATGTCCCACTCAAAGAGAAAAGGAAAGGGTTGAAAAACTCTAAAATCCCTATTAGGGATTGAAACAGAACATTTACTCTTACCAAGTTTGAGGAGATTAAGTTGAAAAACTCTAAAATCCCTATTAGGGATTGAAACTTATGTGTAAGAGGTGCTGATATTGCCGCCATCTCGTTGAAAAACCTTAAAATCCCTATCAGGGATTGAAACGGCTTGTAAGGGGGGGAGCCGCAGGGCAAGCGGCGGGTTGAAAAACCTTAAAATCCCTATTAGAAATTGAAACAGAACTAATCAGCCATTTGGGGTAAGGGAGAAAGGGAAAAGGCGTAAAATAAGCAATTAAACCCTTTCCCCTTTAACCTTTAACCTTATCCCTTGCAGTATTGCGACTTGGCGGTTTTTAATAAGTAATCCCCTAGTGGAAAGGGAGTATTAATGGCAGCAGGGATAAGATAATCAAGCTTTGACAGCTTGTGCAACAGCAGGTAAATTAGTTACTTAGTATTAGGCGCTACCTGTAAAGGTCACATCAGGAAATTTCAACTGAGCTTCACCCATTGGTCGGAGTCTACCTTCCTCTTGCCAGTAATTGATAACTTCCGTAGCTTTATTAAGTAACTCTACCCGATCTACGTCGGTAATCCAGTGTTTTGACTCTAGCTCTTTTTTTAATTCTTCCCAGGCATCATTTCTGGGCCAGAAAAAGTACTTAGTCAAAGGACTGGTACCTTTGCCTACTACTTGATCTACCGCCAAGGCGACGTTCTCTTCTAACCACAAAATTTTCAAAATAAACTTGGACAATCACACCTCCGGGAAATTTCCGGGCAATACTTACTAGGACAGCGATCGCTTATTTTAACGCAATCCTGACCAGCTGACCAAAAATTAGGGATAGTCAATAGTTATTAGTCATTAGTCAATAGTCAATAGAAGAAGTCTTTATGAGTGGCTTTTTACTGCGAGTGAAGCGGTGAGGGGAGTAAGGGACTATTGACTAATGACTCTTGACCCTTGACTATTGACTAATGACTAATGACTAATGACTAATGACTAATGATTATTAATGCGATCGCTATTTTTGATATTGATGGTGTTGTACGCGATGTAAGCGGTTCCTATCGGCGTGCGCTTGCTGATACGGTCGAACATTTCACAATTGGTGCGTATCGTCCAACACCTGTAGATATTGACCAGTTAAAATCTGAAGGAATTTGGAATAACGATTGGGAAGCGTCCCAAGAACTTATCTATCGGTATTTTGAAGCTCAAGGACAATCTCGCGAACAATTACAACTGGACTACAACAGTATTGTTACTTTTTTTCAGTCCCGCTACCGAGGTACTGACCCCGACAATTTCACTGGATATATTTGCAATGAACCCTTATTGTTACAACCTAGCTATTTAGAAAAACTTTCCTTAGCTGGTATTCGTTGGGGATTTTTTAGCGGTGCAACTCGCGCTTCTGCTACTTATGTTTTGGAGAGACGTCTAGGTTTGCAGTCTCCGGTGTTAATTGCGATGGAGGATGCTCCCGGTAAACCTGACCCAACCGGACTTTTTGCCACCGTTCGCTTGTTGGAGGAGATCCCCCCAACCCCCCTTAACAAGGGGGGCTATATGCCTTCGTCTTTAGAACAGAACCCCCCAACCCCCCTTAACAAGGGGGGCTAT
>JBHYDF010000026.1:0-14991 GCA_051861145.1 Nostocaceae cyanobacterium | reverse complement strand
CCCCCCTTAACAAGGGGGGCTATATGCCTTCGTCTTTAGAACAGAACCCCCCAACTCCCCTTAACAAGGGGGGCTATATTCCTTCGTCTTTAGAAAAGAACCCCCCAACCCCCCTTAACAAGGGGGGCTATATGCCTTCGTCTTTAGAACAGAACCCCCCAACCCCCCTTAACAAGGGGGGCTATGTTCCCCCCTTTTTAAGGGGGGTGAGGGGGGATCTCTCAGAAGAACAACAAAATATTGACAAAATGCCACCAATAGTGTATGTGGGAGATACGGTAGCTGATATGTACACGGTGGAAAAAGCGCGATCGCTCCAACCAAACCGGACTTGGATTGGTGTAGGGGTTTTACCGCCGCATGTGCAGGAAACAGCGGCGCGGCGTGATGCGTATGCCGAGACATTACGACAAGCGGGAGCATCTATAGTTTTGAGTAATGTTGAACAGTTGAGTCCGTCAAAAATTCAAGAATTATTAACGATACTGCATAACTAAGATTTGCTTGCATCCATCAAGAATATAGAATACCTGTTTTAAGATAAATCTTGTTTGCGTGCATGAATTCCTGGCTTAGTCTAGTCGTACTCCAATAATTGGGAGATTAACAAAAATGCCAGCACATAAACTGCCTGATGGTCCGCGCACTATACCTTTACTTCAAAAACTCAAGTGGATTACTCACCCACTGGAATTTTTAGAGACATATGCTCAATCCTATGGTGACATCTTCACTCTGCCTTTTGGTGTAGGGAGTAGTCCTCAAATATTAATTAGCAATCCTCAGGGTATTGAGCAGATGTTTACAGCCGAAGCAAAACATTTGGACTCTGGTGAGGCTGCTGGTTTGAAAGCTCCTTTTATAGGACAGCAATCATTGATTGTACTTTCTGGAGAACGTCACAAGCGGCAGCGAAAGCTTTTAACACCTCCTTTTCATGGAGAACGGATGCTGGCCTATGGCAAGCTAATTGGCGAAATTACCGAGCAAGTGACAAGCCAATGGAAGATTGACGAACCATTTTCAGTTCGTTCGTCCATGCAAGCGATTACCTTCCGAGTAATTTTGAAAGCTGTATTTGGTCTAGAGGATGGCCCCCGTTATCAACAACTAGATCGACTCATTACCACAAGGTTAGAGGGAGCGAAATCTATTTTGAGGATTCTCTTACTTCTTTTCCCAGTACTGCAAAAGGATTGGGGTCCATTGAGTCCTTGGGGACGCTTGGTGCGAAACGAGCGACAAATCGACAAACTGATCTACGCCGAGATTGATGAACGCCGCGAAAAGCTCGATCAATCACGGACAGATATCCTCTCTTTGATGATGGCAGCTCGTGATGAGGCTGGTGAGCCGATGACAAATCTAGAGTTGCGTGATGAGTTAATTACTCTGTTGGTAGCAGGACACGAAACTACTGCAACTTCTTTGGCGTGGGCATTTTATTGGATTCACCATCATCCACAGGTACATGAAAAGCTGCTGCAAGAACTGGATTCCCTTGGTGAAAATCCTGATCCAAATGACATTTTGCGATTACCTTATTTGGATGCTGTTTGCAAAGAAACACTGCGGATTTATCCGGTGACAATGTTTGCTTTTCCAAGAGTGGTTAAATTGCCACTACAGATTCTGGATTACCAGTTTGAGCCAGGTACATTATTGTCCCCTTGTATTTATCTAACTCATCATCGAGAAGATTTATATCCTGAGCCGAAGCAATTTAAACCAGAGCGTTTTTTAGAACGTCAATTTTCACCATATGAATATTTGCCTTTTGGAGGTGGGAACCGTCGTTGTCTTGGTATGGCATTTGCTCAGTTTGAAATGAAACTCATTTTGACAAAAGTACTATCCCGTTTGCACTTGGCACTGACTAACAGCAAACCACTGCAACCGGTACGGCGGGGTCTACTATTGGCACCATCAAGTAATTTTCAGATGGTGGCGACAGGAAAGCGCTCTCAAAATCAGCGAATCCTTCAGACTAGCTCTAGTTCTGTTTAATGACATCTTACACCCGAAGGCAAGATTTTAGTTTAGGTTAGCTAATGCTAAGGTTGTGGAAAGTGCGGCAGCATTCATTAGAGGATGTTTTAAAAGTCCTCTTGTTGGTAGCAAAACGTTTTAGATCCCCCTAAATCCCCCTTAAAAAGGGGGACTTGAAGAAGTTTTCCCCCCTTTTTAAGGGGGGTAGGGGGGATCAATAAGTGCTTAAAATCACAGCCAACCACTTTTCAAACAACCTCTTAAATTGAACCCACTTTTCACAGCACAAATAAATCTGTGCTGGAGTTGTTTACGAAGCAGGTTGACGATGAGAGAGATCCCGAGACCATACTCCTTTTATCGTCATCGAAATTATCATAAATATTCCTCTCCATCCCCACTGTTGCAAGATGGTTGTCATACTAAAAACGTGATTGAAGTTGAATTTATAGCAAATTCCAGGTGATAAAGAACGTTCACAGGCTAGTAATAATAAATCATTGGGATTAATTGTCCTTAGAAACTCCCAAATCAGAATACTTTCAGTTTCTGTAAATTTTAATGAGTACTTAAAAATTTCCTCTAACTCTTTTTCATTATAAGTTACAATTCTAGTTAAATCTCCAACAAGGGTTCCCCCCATAGCATAGTCGGGTTGTGCCTTAGCAATATCATCAGATTTATTTATTTGCAGATAATTAATTATTTTAGTAATTAACTCATCTCTTTCTTGGATTGTTAGACTATCAGCATCAGGATATTTTGGAGTTGTTGTCAACTCTTCTATTGACAGCTTTGGCCATTCATTACGCTTATTGATTATCTTGCCAACCGCATTTTTTAATTCTTGCGTTGGAACTAGGTCAAAATATTTAAATATTTCTACAACAAAATTATATTCATTTAGTTGTTCTAAGTCACACTCTACATACTTAATTCTTGGAAACATCTGTTTATATTCTTCAGCACGAAGATAAGTTTCTTCTACATACCATTGACACAGTTCGTAGAAGTTTGCATTTTCAGCGGGTTTACTCAAATTACGCTGTGCGTTAGGAACCAAATACCACGTTCTAGACCATTCCGAAATGCCTGGCGGTTCATGAACTCGAAGGAGACTATATGCTGTTTTATCTACGTCTCTTCGCAAAATGATAACGCCGATTTCTTCTTGCGGTATGTATTCATCAGGAATTAAGTATCCCCATCCTTTAATAAATGAGTGATTTGTTTCGCAATAAATTTTACGACCATTCTTGCTTTTATTTTGTATTTGCCTCATTTTCAAGGGTAATAATTTCCGCAGTTCACTATCGTCTCCATCATTAAACTTTTGCATTGGATAACCATTCATTATCGGTACGCCTTCGTGGATACTAACAGTGTTTTTTGCTTTGGATAGTAATTCTGTTAAATAGTCAGATCCACATCGTCCACTATTAATACAAAAGATATACTTAACGCTCATAAAAAATCTTTGTTATGATTAATTGTTTGAAACTTTGCATTGATTTTTTGATGTTGAACTATTCTGCAACAACGTAAAGAAAACCTAACTCTGCCAATTTTGCTAAAACCTTACCAGCACTTTCTTCAATAGTTTCTTTGTCTGTTTTACATTCTACTTCCGGGTTAAGTGGTGGTTCGTAGGGGTCATCAATTCCAGTAAAATACTTAATTTCCCCGTTTCGAGCTTTTTTGTATAAACCCTTGACATCCCGTTGCTCACAAATCTCTAATGGTGAGTTGACGTAAACTTCTAGAAAATTTCCAATACGTTGCTTTACCTGTTCTCTGACTTCACGATAAGGTGAGATTGCTGAAACCAGAACAATGACTTCATTGCGAGTTAACAAGTGAGCCACAAAACCGATGCGGCGAATATTCTCATCACGATCTGCCTTAGTGAAGCCTAAACCATTACATAGATTTTGGCGTACTATGTCGCCGTCAAGAACTTCAACCTTATATCCAAGCGATCGCAATTTTCCTTCTACAACTCGGCTGATGCTAGTCTTGCCAGATCCACTCAAACCAGTAAACCAAACTGTCATACCAGATTGTTTTAGCATCATCTTATCCCCTAACAGGATTTTAGATTTTAGATTGTGAAATGCTTGCTTATGGTTTCAAATTTATATTACCTTTATTGTCTTGTAAGACCACAATTACCCTGAAAATGCCAAGACATTTTTATGCTTTTGTTTGAGCCAAAACGGGTTTACCCGTGGAGATAGCTTGCTCTATAATATCAGCAGCGCGACGAACTCTCCCAGCGCGATGAATGGCTTCTTGCATTCTTAAAGCATTCTGTTTGTATGATTCTTGCGTCAGCACCCGTTTGACTGCTTCTCGCAATTTGGAAACATTCAAACTAGCTATGGGTATAGCCTCACCAGTTCCTGTCCAAGCTATACGCGCCGCTATCCCTGGCTGATCGTTAGCAATTGGAATCGCAACCATTGGCACACCATTGCTTAAGCATTCTAAAGTAGTATTCATGCCTGCGTGGGTAATTGTAAGGGTAGCTTTTTTAAGCAATTCCAGTTGTGGCGCATATTTTACAAGCAAAGGCGAACCAGGTAGTGCTGGTAAAGATTCTGGACTGGCTGAACCACCCAAAGAAATTACCAATTGGGCATCCAATCCTACACAGGCTTCAGCGATTTTATGAAAAACGTGGATTAATCGATTTTGTACAGTCCCCATTGAGGCATAAATCAATGGTTGACCAGTTAACTTTTCAAAAGGAAAAGTAGGAATTTCCCGACCAATTGGACTATGATAAGGCCCTGTGAAATGGAAACACTGGGGCAATTCATATCTGGGAAATTCAAATTCAGCAGGCTGTTGACTAATTTGAGCTAGCTGAGAAAAGCCTTGATTAGAGCTAGAATTTGGAGGTAACTTCCACTCACGCCGATATTCAGCGCCAATATCCCGGATTGGTTTAGCAAGGCGGTTGAGGAGATTATAAGCTAGTCGGTTACGCAAACGCCCCCACCAGGTTGGGTTATAAGACCAGTTTGTGAAAGAAGGTGGGATACTCTCTTCTCGATTAATTACTACAGCACTACAAATGGTAATAAAAGGAATATCCAAAAAATCTGCAATAGTTCCTCCCTCAAATGAAACTTGGTCTACTAGTAGTGCTTCTATACCAGCTTCTTTGATTACCGTTGGGGCATACCGAAGCATCACATTTACCCCATCTTTGAGTATATTTATAGTGTATTTGAATGCACTTAACCCGCTCAGTTTTCCCAAATTTCCTAAAGATTGGGCGATCGCTCCCTTGGGAAACTCAGATTCTCCAATTGCCCGGAATTCTAATCCTGCTGCCAGTGTTGGAGATTCAGCATCGAGTATCCCAACTAAGGTAACACGATGACCACGCTGTTGCAGCTCTTTCCCTAAAGGAAGCATGGTGTTGAGATGACCTGTTGATGCGGGGCAGATTAATCCAAAATGAGTCATATGAAATTTCCTAGTCAATAGTCAATAGTCATTAGTCAGTAGGGGCGAAGCATTTGGGCAATAACTTATCGGTTTTATGGAAAGATTTTGGTCCAAATGCACACGGCCTACAATAGTCATTGGATTTTTACCCATTTCCCTTTTTACGCAGTTGATGGCGACTACCTATATTCATGGATGCAAGCAAATCATAGTTATGCACTTTTGGGATACAAATGGGGAAAATGCCAGCAAATCACCTACACATCAACTGCACTGCGCCCGCATTCTACTGAAGCTTTAAAAATTTATCCAAAGCTGCCACCATGCTAGGAGGCCACCGCCGGATATTTTTCACCCAATTGATATCTTTGTAACGGTGGTCAAGTCCATAAGTTGCTACCCAGTTACTTTCTGCTTCGCCTTTTTGTCCATTTACCCAAAGGGCGGCTGTGAGTGCAGCACGGGTATCGGCAAAATTAGGGTATTTGCGGACTATATTTTTCATTTCCCGAATTGCTTGGTTTATTTGACCAGTTTCATACAAAACGAGAGCATAATTACCACGGGCAATGACTAAACTTGGGGCTATTGCCATTGATTTTTTGTAGTCTGCGATCGCATCTTCCCATTTTCCCAAACCTCCAAAAGCTGTCCCACGATTGTTATACGCCATTGCATCGTTGGGATCAACTTCTAGGATGTGATTGTAATCTGCGATCGCTTCTTCCCATCTGCCCAAAGCTTCAAGCGCTGTCCCACGATTCAAATAAGGGTCTGTTACATACGGTGCAAGTTCTATAGCTTTGTTAAAATCTGACAGCGCCTCTTGCAACTTATTTTGACTTACCCGAGAATTTCCTCGGTTACTCCAAACTGCTGGATTATCGGGAAACTCTTCGATAATTTCTGTCCAGTACTGTTCAGCCTTAGCAAAATCACCTTTACTCGTAGCCGCAAAAGCCGATTTTGCCAACTCATCCCATTTTTGCAACTGCTGTTGGGTTATTTGAGAAGATTGAGTTTGAGCGATCGCCAAATCACCCCAACCAAACACCAGCAATAGACTTAACAAAATAACAATTAATCTAATCATCTGTGTTCACCCCCCTCAATCCCCCCGTAAACAGGGGGAAGATAAGGAAAAATTTTGATATATTGTCCATCTATGGTTAAAAATCCACATGATTGTAATCATGGCTTGAACTTTCCCAACGGGCAAGATAGGGGCGCTTGGACTAGGGACTAGGGGCTAGGGGACTAGGGTGTGTTTTCCAACTATTCTTTATACTATTTGCTGACGTTGCGATCCCCCTAAATCCCCCGCGCTTCTTGGGGGACTTTAAAAATCTTTCCCCCCTTTTTAAGGGGGGACTCGGGGCCCCCTCTGGGGATAGGGGGGAGAGGGGGGATCTCGCAGTTTGAAAACACGCCTTAGCCCCTAGTTCCTAGCCCTTAATCCCTAACCCCTGATCCAAGCGCCCAAGCGCCCAAGCGCCCAAGCGCCCAAGCGCCCCTAGTCCCTAGCCCCCTCTCCTGGCGGAAACAACGATAACTGTTCATTCTTATTAGGCGGTTTAAAACCCAAATGCTTATACGCTCCAGGTGTCGCTACTCTACCACGGGGCGTCCGACTCAAATACCCAATCTGCATCAAATAGGGTTCATAAACTTCTTCTATAGTTTGCGTATCCTCACCCGTCGCCGCCGCAATTGTTTCTAAACCTACCGGCCCGCCGTTAAATTGTTCAATTATTACACTCAGCATCCGGCGGTCTGTCCAATCTAATCCGCAAGGATCTACTTGGAATAGGTGCAATGCTTCTGCTGCGACGGCTTCATTTATATTCTCAAACGATTTTACCTCCGCATAATCACGTACACGCTTAAGTAATCTATTTGCTATCCGTGGTGTTCCCCGCGATCGCTTGGCAATTTCTGTTGCACCATCTTCACTAACGCTGGTGTTGAGTAACTGGGCACTACGCAAGACTATTTGACTCAGTTCTGGTACCTCATAGAATCTTAATTTTTGCACTAAGCCAAAGCGATCGCGCAGGGGAGAAGTCAGCGCACCGACACGGGTTGTTGCCCCAACCAACGTAAATTTTGATAGCGGTATACTCCGAGTACGAGCGCTGGAACCCTTACCTACGGTAATATCTAAGCGATAATCCTCCATCACTGGGTATAAAATTTCCTCAGTCATCCGCGACAGGCGATGAATTTCATCGATAAATAGAACATCCCCTGGTTTGAGATTCACCAAAAGTCCGACAATATCTCTGGGACGTTCCAGGGCTGGGGCGCTAGTAATTTTGTAATTAACTCCCATTTCAGCTGCTAAAATCATTGCCATTGTGGTTTTACCCAAACCAGGAGGACCATACAACAGCAAGTGATCCAGTACCTCTCCTCTAGACTTAGCAGCTTTAATCGCTATTTCGAGTACATCTTTTAAATCTTTTTGTCCAATATAATCAGCAAACTTCTGGGGCCGAATACTCTCTTCCTGCTTACCTTGTTCATCAATTGCAGCTTCGGGTTGCAAAATATTCTCCTGTTCAGGCGCTTTTGCCGATTCGCGACGCTGCTTTGGTTGTCCGCCGTTTTCGTAAGGCTGTTTTTTCGAGGAGATAATTGCCATAGTTTTGTTATTTTCTTTTAATTTTTACACTTGAGGGGGGTTGGTGGTAGTAGCACAGATACGAAAAAATACGGATGCGAAAATTTTCTTTCTTGAGTACTCTTGCCCATTTAAAATTTAATTTCCGGAGAACTACTTAGGAGTACAAAATTTGTCATGCTAGCTAAAAGAATCTTACCGTGCCTGGATGTGAAGGCGGGACGAGTTGTAAAAGGAGTTAACTTTGTTGACCTTAAGGACGCAGGTGATCCGGTGGAATTGGCAAAGGTTTACAACGAAGCCGGTGCAGATGAGTTAGTGTTTCTGGATATTACAGCTACTCATGAAGACCGGGGCACTATTATTGACGTGGTTTACCGCACCGCCGAACAGGTCTTTATTCCCTTAACTGTGGGTGGTGGCATCCAAACCTTAGAAAATGTTAAAAATCTGTTACGAGCTGGAGCAGACAAGGTTAGTATTAATTCTGCGGCGGTACGTGATCCTGATTTCATTAATCGGGCGAGCGATCGCTTCGGTAATCAATGCATAGTGGTTGCAATTGATGCCAGACGCAGACACGATCCGACTAATCCAGGTTGGGATGTGTATGTACGGGGTGGACGAGAAAATACAGGCATCGACGCCTTAAAGTGGGCGGAAGAAGTTGAAAAACGAGGCGCAGGAGAATTGCTAGTGACTAGTATGGATGCCGATGGAACTCAAGCTGGATATGACCTCGAATTAACAAGTGCGATCGCTCAAATGGTAGAAATTCCAGTCGTTGCTTCTGGTGGCGCGGGTAACTGCCAACATATCTATGAAGCACTGACAGAAGGTAAAGCAGAAGCCGCATTACTGGCATCACTATTGCATTATGGACAATTAAGCGTCGAACAAATCAAGAATTATTTGCGCGATCGGCAAGTACCTGTACGAATACTTTCTTGACAATATCCAGTCTTTGCTTCTTGACATTTTTTGTAGTAAACACAGTTCTTGAAAACGGTGTTACTATTGGTGAAGAAGAATTACAATATATTAAGAAATATGTTGATAACTATTTTAGTTTTTGATGTAGCGCTAGTGGCTTGGTCGCTACACTTAATGGAAAAAGCCTATGAACATAAAGAATTTTCATTGATGTTAGCAGGAATGTTAGTTGCCCTAGCCGCAGCTGCTATGATGGTAGTTTACTTTCTCATGGGGCATTGCATGAGTTATTTGCTGCAAGTCTCGTGAAGGGACTAGGGGCTAGGGGCTAGGGACTAGGGGCTAGGGGTTAGTACGTCACGGCGGAAATAAAGCAACCATTCAAAACAGCCCAAAAGCCTGAAATAAAAGACTTTTGACTTTTGACTTCCGTGAAGCGGTGCTAGAGATTTGGAAATATTTTTGATTATTAATGCTTAATGCTTAGTTAAAATAAATTAATTAGCAATCTGCCATTTGCAGTGTTGACAAAGCGGCAACTTTAAGAGATAATTATAAATGCACTGCGCGGGGTTATAGCTCAGTTGGTAGAGCACCTCAATGGCATTGAGGGGGTCAGCGGTTCGAATCCGCTTAGCTCCATTAAACTAAAGCCTGACTGCAAATGATGATGGGGATGGGATTTGATAGTGCAGGTAAATTGTTACTATTTAGCCATTCGCGCATATTATGCTGTTGATAAATTTGCACTAGATGGTTGAATAAATTTTGACCAGTAATACCATTACGTCGCAGCGTATTTAACTCGCGGTTAATTGCTTGAGTCATAGAAGCGCGAAATACTTTTTCTAAAATATTAACTTGGGCTTTAATTTCTTCTGCTTGAATTGACTTAAAAAATATTCGCAATTCGCGGAGAATGTAGCGTTGTCCTTGTGTTAAGCGCTGACTGTATTCGCGTTCAGCTTGGCGATGTTTGACTTCTTCCGCGAAGATACGTTTGACATGCATAACAACAGCGTTATGGTCTTTTGGTAATGTATGAGCAGGAGTGGTTTCATCAGATTTTATTGTACCCAAAATGCGGGGAATATCTCTGGAAATAATTTCTCTTTTGTCATTTAATAAAAATAGTTGCTGATAGCCTTTAATATCAGGTCGATTGGGATCTGAAGCTTCACAGAAAACGTATGTCCCCTTTTGCATTGAGAATTTTGCTGTCCGAATACCATTTGGTAAATTAGCGATGCGTTCAAATTCACCGGGGTTATTTTTCTGTAATTGTCTGAGAATTTCCTCAGCTTCATTTAAATCTAAAAATTCCTCTTCATCTATATCATCAAATAAACTCAACTGTTTGCCTTTTTGCTCATAAATAGCATACATAGCTTCTTCGTTGAGTTGTTCAGACTTATCAAGAATAGCAGCATCTTCGCCGATAGTATCGTGAATTTCTTGAATTCTATTTTTCAGCTTTTGCTTTAAACCTAAATTACGTTCAATGCCTAATTCTGGCAAAAAATTATATCCAAAAATTTTATCTTTTTCACTACCAATACGGTCAATCCGACCAAAGCGCTGAATTAGTCGTACTGGGTTCCAATGCAAATCATAATTGATGATAATATCACCGTCTTGCAGATTTAAACCTTCAGCTAAAATATCGGTAGCAATTAGCGTGTTGATTTCCGACTCTCCAGGTTTAAATTTGTATTCCTGGTTAGCTTTAGGGGCAAATCTGCCAACTATGCGCCCTTTGCTAGTGCTACTACCGCTATAAATTACATCTATATCTTTATGTTTACCTTGGGGGTTTAAATTTTCGTACAGATACTTCGCTGTATCGGCGTACTGAGTAAAGATGATACGTTTTTTGTCTTTAAAATTTGGTTGAGATAGCCATTTTTTCAAAGTCTGTAATTTGGTATCTTTATCAGGTGTAATTGGTTCGACTAATTCCTGAATTTGTTGTAGAATTTTAATATCATGTTCGATATGCTGTTTTAATTTTTCTGCATCGAAATCAGCTAGATTATATTTATCTGAAACCTGACGTAGTGCATCCATTAAATCTTGTTCTTCGGCTTGATTATACTCTTCATCAAGTAATGTTTGCGCCTCTTGTCCTGCTGGTACAAATCCTTGGGACAACGCAGTGAAAAATCTTTGATGTACTAGCAATAATTTTTTGATAGTTTCACCGAAGGCGTAAACACTTGACTCGAAGCGTTTAAATAATAGCACTCGCATTAAGCCGCGCAAATTTGCACCCGCCCTTTGCAATGTGGTGTAGGGTTCTTGTTTTTGTTTATCTTTTAAAACATAGTTCCAAAGTCCATAACGGGCGTAGCTAAGTTCATTAATTGGTGTTTTTGACCTCACCCCCAGCCCCTCTCCTCCCAGGAGAGGGGAGTTACGCGCCCCCTTCCCTTGGAGGGAAGGGGGTTGGGGGGTTAGGTCTTTTTTTCTGGAATTGCGAGATTTTCCGATATATTGGCGTAATTCTTGATAAAGTCCCTGGTAAGTGTCTTCGATACTGTATTCAATAGTTTCTAATTCACGCTTGGGGAAAAAACGATGTTTCCCACCAACGATGACGTAAGCGCGTCGGGTTCCATCAAGGTACGGGCGAAAGTTAGATGAGTCTACAGGTTGTTGGGTTTCAGCATCGTATCCGTAAAAACGTAAGATGTGGTTGCGGGTGCGGCGAATCAGGATATGGGATAGTAATTCTGGTAATTTCTTTTCGCCCTTTTCCACTAACTTGAAGAATTCTTTTAAATCGGGCGGGTCGATGGGCAAGTCTGTTTTATCATCTTGATGGAATAGTTTTAACTGGTGGTAGATATCCCAAGCAGTTTTGTTACGGGGTGTTGCTGTTAACAAACAACAACGTTTACCAGCAGCGACGAATATTTCTAATACTTTGTATCGCTGGGTGGTGTGATTTCGTAGATTATGACTTTCGTCAATTAAGACAAAATCTCTGTCTTTATAGAGAACATCATCAAGTAGAGACGCGAAATTTCGCGTCTCTACATTATCCTTAGACGCGAAATTTCGCGTCTCTACATTATCTCTATTTTCCTTCAGCATTCCCATTGATAAAACACGGGCATTTAGCTGATAAACTTCGTTATAACGTTCCCACATTTCCACCAGTGGGGCTGGACATATAATTAAAGGACGGGCGCGTTCCGTTTGTTCAAATCTTTTAACAATTGCCGCACCAATAAAGCTCTTTCCTAAGCCTACTACATCAGAAACAAAAGCACCGCCATAATCTCGAATATTTTGCACTGCATTATTGACAGCGACTTTTTGGAAATCTGCTAATTTTTTGGTAATTTCGTCTTCTAATATAATATCTTTGGGGTTTGTGTCTTCTAAACGGTCTTTGACTAAAGCATACAAAGTTTTCATATAAATATCATAGGGACGGACGGGAATTCCTGCCCAAGATTGTTGCATTTCCTGCATTAAAGCTTCATTAAAATCTTCCGCTTCATCCCAAAGTTCATTAAACCAGTGCGTTAATTCTGTATGATTATCGTTGCCATGAATGATTACATTTAATTCTGTATTGTGAGTGATGCCGGAAAGGGTAAGATTAGATGAACCAACAATAGCAATACCTTTTTCTGTACGTTCTAAAGGTCTACCTTTGTGATCAAAAACAGTACCGTAATCAAAAATATAGGCTTTAGCGTGTAAAGTTCCTTTTGTGTAAACCCGGACAAGAAGCCGTTTTTCTTCTATCATCTGTACTAGATTTTTCACTAGTGTTTCAGCTTCATCGGTCTGATCCATTAATTCTATACTCGAACGGATATTGGCTGCTGTCACAAGCGCCATCCGTTTTACTTCTGTACGTTTGGGATAGGTTTGTGCTTCGATTTTATCAGCAATTAATTCTAAGCGTCGGTATCCTTGGGCGATTTGTTCGATAGTTTCGCGGTTGGATGTATTACCAATTAATAGGCGTAATTCTTTGATGTTGGTGAGGCGTTCAGAGATGGCGGTAAAGCCGGAAAGAAAGAAGTATCCGACGGCGAAATGGGCGGCTTCTGAGGAGTCGAGAATGCAGTTGATTTGGTCTACTAATTTTTGATTGCGATTGTCTATAATGTCATGCATAATTCATATATATTTAGGTTAGATTAAGCTAGGGTATAGTCTAAATAAATATTTGGCATTGCTGATATTAGATATGAAAAGCTCACGCAAAGCCGCAAAGACGCTAAGAAAATCTTTGCGGCTTTGCGGCTTTGCGTGAAACTCAAAAAAGAATTCATACCTTAAGGTAAGTCTTCAATCCAACAAAGGTGAGAAAATAGTATATCGTTTGATAAAGCATTATAAAATCTTTCATCTGCTGTCACCATTTGACATCGATTCATTACGGCTAATGCCAAATAAACGCAATCGTAAACCGCCTGATTTACTCTGACGGCTATTTCTAGCGCCATTGACATTAAGGGAAAAGACTGACAAATAGTTAAAGGTAAGCTAGATAATGCATCTAAATCATTTTTAGCTGCTTCTAGAGATATCTCTCCTCGTCTTACACGCTTCCAAAGAATATTGCCAATTTCGGGAAAGAAGAAATCAGGAACTAATAGATTATAGCTACTGTTTCTTAAACGTAGTGATGCCTCAGAATGAATTTCAGGTAATACCAATTTAATTGCTACATTGGCATCAACAACATATACACTCAACGTTGTCTATCCTCCCGTAAGAGGTCAGCGCTATCGCTAAAAACTTTACCCATGTGTTGTTGACGTGCAGCATCTATTTTTGCCCATGCAGCGTCAAATCTTGCTTGTCTATTTATTTCTTCATTTTCAACAAATAGTGTAACTATCGCTTTGATTTCTTCTTCTAAGGTACGATGATTTTTTTGGGCTAACAATCTTAAACTTTCTAAGATTGAGGGATGAATGTTATTAATAATTACTTGATTCATATTGACTCCTGATTTAGGCAAATATAGCGTTTTCCGACCCAGTGAGGTATAGGAAGAAGTAATTAACCACAGATGAACACAGATAAATTTGTACCTCAGCAGACTAGGAACTGCTATAATCACTATACATATTATATTATCCGCCGTATCTATAAGAAAAGAGTATTAGCTGTCCCATGATTCCCGTTCTTCTTGAAGATATCTGTCTATTTGTTCAGCTGTTTTGGGAGGACGTTTAGCGCGAATTGCTTCTAACATTTCTATAACAGAACGCCGTTTATTTTCTGTCTTTTCTGGTAAGATGACAAATACATCAACAGTATCACCAATTGCAGCTTCTGGAACTTGAATTTCTATCTTGTTACCTGGTAAAACTTTGGTTGTCATGTGTACCGCAGGTTGCATAATTTCTCCTCTCTAATTATTTTGTAAATACATCTTCATAAATATCTGTCATTGTTAGGGTTAAACCTACAGATTTTAATTTTAGGTCATCACCTTTACCTAAAGTTTGTACTGACCAATTTCCTTGAATATCTTTGCGATAAATTTCTACTTGTATTTGGTCTTGGGAAACTAGCACATATTCTTGTAAACTGTCTAAGGCTTGGTAGTTAATGCGTTTTTCGCGTTTGTCTATAGCTTCTGTACTTGGTGATAGCACTTCTATAATTAGGCAGGGATAATTTACGAAAAAGCGGTCTTGGTCTTGCGGGTCACAGGTGACTACGACATCAGGATAGTAAAATAAGTCAGCCGCTTTCGTTTTATTGGTGCTTTGTATCCTGACTTTCATATCGGACATATAAACGCTACAGGAACCACCCCGCAAATGTGAGCTTAGTATACTGGCAATATTTAGAGTAATCCGATTGTGTTCTTTGCTACTGCCAGACATGGCGAAGACTTGACCGGCGATATATTCATGGCGAATCTCGCTAGATTCTTCGGCTTTGAGGTATTCGGTTCTTCCGTACTTAGTGGGCTAAAATATTAAATAATAACCAGAAATAAGTAA
>JBHYDF010000025.1:59177-60170 GCA_051861145.1 Nostocaceae cyanobacterium | reverse complement strand
CCGATGCCCCTTGCCCGATGCCCGATGCCCCTTGCCCGATGCCCGATGCCCCTTGTCGTTGGCGTACTAACCACACCGCCTCGCGATACTTTCGGGGATCTTCAAATTCACAGTAGATTGTTTCAATTCCTGCTTGGAGTGCGGCTTGGAGTTGCTTGAGGTTGCGTACCAGTACGATGAGAGAGGGAGTGGGGATAGCCCCAGGTTTTAATCTGGGGAGGGAGGGGAGTAAGTCTTTTAGAGAAGCGTTTGAATTTATTTGCCAACGTTTGGGTTTTGCTCTTAATTCCTCTAACTGGGCGACAATTTCCCGCCGCATCCGGTTTAACTCACTCACGGGTAACATCACATCACCCTTGAGGCAATTTGTCAAGTTATCTAAACGGAAAGGAGTATTACCAAGACGACCGAATTGTTCTCGCAGACGTTCTGTAGTCAGGGGTTTGGTGTGTGCTTCTACTAGTGAAATTGATGATTCTAATTGGACGACGTGACCGAGTTCGTCACGAGCGATCGCAATCAAATTTTGCTTGACTTCCCCATGCACTTCGATATTAATCGGACGCTGAAATTGTGGAGTATCTCCAGCAAAACTGTGGCGCAATTGTTTATCAAGTTCTGGGTCACTGGTTTTCCAGACCTTATCGCCTATATACACTCGCCGCAAATTCAAATCCCGCCGCCCAAAGGTCAGTATTGCTTCCTTACCTTTGTGTTGCACCGCATAGACACGACCACCTTCTTCCTTTGCCTCTGGATGCCCGCAGTCAAAAACAATACCATCACCTGGTTTGACTGGTGCTTGTAACCGCACTGTTATTTGGTCATTTTTGATGCGGATAACTTCACCTAGGTAAACCCCGCGCTTTTTACCAAAACGGGCATGAACTAATTCCTGATTGTTAATTCCACGGAACCAGCCGGTATAAAGTCCTCGTGAAAATGCCATTTCTAAGTTGTAGCGTTCTTGATCCCCCCAACCCCCCTTAGAAA
>JBHYDF010000025.1:0-59077 GCA_051861145.1 Nostocaceae cyanobacterium | reverse complement strand
GGGGGGCTTTGTCTTTTTGTGCCCAACCCTCGTTGGAAAGGGGGGCTTTGTCTTTTTGTGCCCAACCCTCGTTGGAAAGGGGGGCTTTGTCTTTGTGTGCCCAACCCTCGTTGGAAAGGGGGGCTTTGTCTTTCCCACCCTTAACAAGCAAAGGTGAAGCTGAGTTCCCCCCTTTTGAAGGGGGGCTAGGGGGGATCTGGTCTATCACCGTGTCCTCTTTCGTTGCGTTCTCTTCCAAATGTGCGATCGCCTGATCCAATGCTTGCCGATAAACGCGGGTAACATTAGCAACATACTCTGGTGCTTTCAAACGCCCCTCAATCTTCAGACAACTCACCCCAGACTTCACCAATTCGGGCAAAACCTCTAATCCTGCCAAGTCTTGAGGACTGAGGAGGTATTTTTTGTCTCCCAGATTGACAATATCCCCATCTGCGATTAATTCGTAAGGCATTCGGCAAGCTTGGGCACATTCGCCCCGGTTAGCAGAACGTCCCCCTAATGCTTCACTCGTCAAACACTGACCGGAATAAGCTACGCACAGCGCGCCGTGAACAAATACTTCTATAGGAAGAGAAGTTCCTCTAAATGCCAACTGACTTTGGATTTTGTTGATTTCATTGAGAGAACATTCACGGGCAAGCACAACCAAATTACACCCAACAGACTCCGCAAATTCCACACCAGCAGTACTAGTAATGGTCATTTGAGTGGAAGCATGGATGGGAAAATCGGGTGAAAGGTGACGGATGAGACGGCAAATCCCTACATCTTGGACAATTACTGCATCTACACCCGCCGCAATAATCGAACGGATATACTGTTCTGCTTCTCTTAGTTCTTGGGGAAAGATAAGCGTATTGAGAGTGACATAGCCCTTGACACCACGGCTATGCAGGTATTCCATTAATTCTGGCAAGTCCGCTTCAGTAAAATTTTCTGCCCGCATCCGCGCGTTAAACCGATCCAAACCGAAATAAATAGCGTCTGCACCGTTTTCGACGGCGGCTTTTGCACATTCCCAGTTTCCTGCTGGCGCGAGGAGTTCAGGACGTTGGAAATTAAGTGAGGTGGTTTCGGAGGTTTGTAGGCGATCGGCTTTCATCGGTCTAAGGCAGGATAGGTGATACCTTAGTGATTTTATCGTTGCTGGGGGAATAGTGGGGGGAGGAGGGGCGATCGCGCTCATTCGTAAAATCAATTGCTATTCATTCCTCTACATCTCCCTTACCAGTCTCCGCAGCTTGGCGTAGCGCTAAAAAAGCCTCTTTCAAAGGTTGACTAACAGCACTTTCAGGTTCATCCAGCACCAATTGTTGATACGCCTCTAGAAAATCCATTCGTAGTCGATGGAAAAAATGTAGAAAATGACAACGTTTTTAGATATTTCAGCATCATTTATAAGTGATTGCGACAAATTATTAATGACCCTTTCAAAAGCTAAATCAAGGATAGCTGCTGGGGTTGACATTCGGATTTTGCCTGTTCTGAATTGTTATTTAAACATTGTTTTTCCATATCCTTCAGGTCATAGTTTACCCAAAGCACTTCTGTCCGCAATCCTTTTGTAGAATGACAAGCTTTAGTTGGTGCTTCAATAGCTCTCCAATCACCATAAAGTTCTTGCATTAAAAAACATTTATAACCTGAAATAGCAACTTTACCTTTGATATTATGAAGAACCTCAGCAAGTTTCCGATGTTGTTCATCTGTCATTTCGTAAGCATAAGCTTGAGTATCACCTCTCGAATCATGTGGATAGGGAGGGTCACAGTAAAATAATGTATCTTCACTGTCATAGCGTTGAATAACTCTAATCGCTGAATCATGCTCAATTTGAACTCGTAAGAGCCGCTGAACAATTTCCGGTAAATCTTCTACACTTCCTAACCATCTTGAAACTGCTCCAGCCATCCCAGCACGGCTTGTTAGCTTACAGTGCGCCCATCTACCAGAACTAGCCTTTTGTGCTAACCCAATTCTGACTTGTCTTGCTCTGATGAAAAATCGCCTTGCTTTTTCCAAGTCAGATATGTTTGGGTTTTGCTCAGAAATTGCTATCTCGAATTCTTCACGAGAGAACGGAGTCAAACCAATAGCTTCTATTAAACTTTCCTTCTGCTCTCGCAGTACGCGAAAAAAGTTAACAACCTCACCATCAAGGTCATTGTATGTTTCCACAGGTGAAGGATTGCGATTTAGCAAAACTGCTGCTGAACCTCCAAATGGTTCGCAGTAATGTTGAGCTTTGGGTAGGAGAGGTAAAAGCCAATCAAGATGGCTGAATTTGCCACCATACCAACCAAAAGCTATCAGTTTGTTTTTAGCCATTATTTTTTCCCTATAGGATTCTAGCCACGAAAGAGATATCTAAAACACTATGGCATATCCAAGAGAAGTTGCTAAATGTGGCGTAATGTTAATTTAGGGTGTTTTCTGGTTGGCAAGAGTGAAGCGATCGCCCTTCAACTCACTTCCCCACTATCAAAACTATCTCCCTCCGACTTAACTACTTCAAACTTCACTTTGTTATACAAATCCGTGAGCAAAATTTGAAAATTTACAGTAGCTAAGGAAATAGCTTCATCCTCCTCGTCATACTCATAAAGTGACCATTGCTTTTTACCCGTTTTAGAATATTGCTCTACATGAATTCGGGTTTGGTCAATTAACAAATACTCTTGAAAAGAATCAATAGTTCGATAAGCCTCAAATTTGTCTTCGCGGTCATATCCTTTGGTAGATTTAGATAAAACTTCCACAATAACTTGTGGATTCACAATTGTATCTGTACGGTTATTAAAATACTCTGGTTCACCCGCTACAATCATCACATCTGGATAAGTGAAAATGCGCAATTTAGGTATCCACAAACGCAGATCGCCTATGAATACTTCGTAATCTTGCTGTCTGAACGCAAAATTTAAAGCAGCACTGAGATTAAGTGCTATTCTATTGTGATTTGTTGTTCCACCCGCCATTGGAATAATTTGCCCGTCGATATATTCACTTTTGTACTCAGCAACTTCTTCTAATTTCAGATACTCCTCTGGCGTGTAGTATCGCTTTTCTGTTACTTGCATAATTTTATAGCATTGAAATTACAAAACGTACTCTAGTAATCCTAAATCATTCCTGACAATCTTTTCTTATATCTTTTCTTCGTGTACTTTGTGTACTTTGTGGTTCGTTTAAAAAAATCTTACAACTCAAATAAAATTCACGTCTGATGTGAATTAAAATTATGGTAATTATTAAGTGCGTGGAAATTAACCACAGATGGACAATAAATAAAAGTTTTTCCTCTGTCTTCCCCCCTTTTTAGGGGGGAATGAGGGGGGTGGACACAGATAAGTTCAGTTATCTGTGTCCATCTGTGGTTGTTATTACTGTAAAGCTGGGTTTTTGTAATAAATCTATTGTAGAGTATAGCTAGATACGGTGAATCCGACTAATTTACATTAGACTTAATTCCTATCTTGATAAAAATAATCCAAAATCTAAAATCCAAAATCCAAAATTCCCACTATTCCCACAACCGCCTACCACTTTTTCCCTTCAACCTTTCATGTGCATCAGCCAACAAAGCAGGAATATCTAATTTTTCCGGACACCTTGGCAAACATTCACCACATTCCGTACAGCGGTTTGCTTTCATTCCAGGGAACCAATGACCAGCATTTTCAAACATTCCGTAACGATATTGTCCGTAATCGTTCATATCATACGCTACTGCCAAATTCCGCAATCGCAAAACTTCGGGAATGTTAATATTCTCCGGACAGGGTAAACATTCATAGCACTGACTGCATTTCTCTGTACCCAAAGCAGTTTTTTTGTGCTGTTCTAATCTTTCAAATACAGTAATTTCCTCGCTTGTTAACTCGCCATCACAATCAACAACCCGCAAAGGTTCCATTAATTCCTCCGGGGTTGCTGGCCCCACACTCAAGGTAGTAATACGGGGGTCACTCAGTAAAAATCGATAGTTTAACTCTAGAGGCGAAAAAGGTTGACACAAATCAACAAGGGTTTGAGGTGGTGTATACAGGCGTCCGCCCTTATCAGCAGGAGAGATGATGAATACACCCATGTCCTTTGCTGCTGCTAGCCTAATAGCTGCTGCATTGCGTTGGAAAAAATAGTAATAATGCAGATTGACAAATTCAAATAAACCTGTATCGATTGCCGCGAGAATTATATCTAGGGAACCGTGAGTGGAAAAACCAACGTGTCGCACGCGCCCTTGTGCGATCGCTTCCTGTACCGCCTGCATACAGCCACCCTTAGCTTTTACCCAGTCGAGATGTTCCCAAGTATTTAAGCCATGAATCCCCAAACAATCTAGATAATCGAGGTGTAATCTTTCGAGGGACTCATCTATACACCGACGCATTGTGTCTGCATCTACCGTAGGAGGGATTTTAGTAGTGATATGAAGCTGCGAACGGGGTACTGGCAACCCAAAGGCGATCGCGTCGCCAAGATACTCCTCACTTTTGCCGTAACCCCTGGCAGTTTCGATGTGATTTATTCCCAGCGCTATAGCTTTTTGAATTATCTGCCATGCATTTTCACTTGAAGCCAGATAGCGCATTGTTCCCAAGGAAAACACACAAAGGCGCAGTTCAGTTTTCCCAAAGCGTCGGTATTGCATTTTTTACAAAGTTAGGAGTTAGGAATTAGGAGTTAGGAATTAGGAGTTGGGAGTTAGGAGTGATAGATTTATTTTTTAATTCGTAACTCATAACTCATAACTCATAACTTATCACTCATAACTCATCACTCATAACTCATCACTCATAACTTTTTTAGGTTTCACTGTTGCCAAAGCGCTTAATCAAATCTTCGGGACGAAGGTTGGAGATAAAGTCGCGGAAAGCTTGCTGTTCAGCTTCATCAGCATCTCTATCTACGGGAACAGAGGCATCAGCTACTACTTCTTCCATTACCCAAATAGGCGTATTTGTACGCAAAGCAATTGCGATCGCATCGCTGGGACGTGCGTCAATTTCTTTTTTGACTTCGCCTTGTTTGACAATTAATGCTGCATAAAATGTATCCTTTTGCAAGGAATGGATAATAATCCGCTCTATAGTCATATTCCACGCCTCGATAATATTTACAATCAGGTCGTGGGTTAACGGTCTGGGAGGTTTTTGATTCTCCAGTGCGCCCATTATCGCCCTAGCCTGTTCTTGACCAATATAAATTGGTAAAGCACGGCGATCGGAAGCATCTTTTAAAAGTACAATTGGGCTGCGGGTAATGGCATCTAATGCTATGCCAGCGACTCTCATTTCAATCATTGGCTAAGCCTCTACAATCCTTTGAGCGCGAAAGTAAAAAGTAACAAATCATACCCTTGATTGGGCAAGATTGGGACAAGAACAAACATAAGACTTGATTCTCTATAATTGCTTCTATTAAACTCCCAAATGGTAGTGAACACCAGAGTAAGTCAAATTAGATTAGATTAGCAATAATGTACTTATCCAAGTATGCCTTGTGTTGATAGTGAATGTATTGAAATCTTTATACAAAATATAGTCAGAAAATATACTTGAAAATGACCCTGATCTGTGAGAATTACTAGTTGATTTTAGCCAAAATTAAGCAATATATAGAGTTAAATTGAAAAAACAGCCGTGTTTACAGGAATAATCCAGACAATAGGAACGATAAGACCCCGAGGGGGGGATTCTTGGCAAATTACTTGTGTTAGCAAGTCCTCTAATCTAATTATGCAGGATTTAGCTTACGGTGACAGCGTTGCAGTAGATGGCATTTGCCTAACTGTGGAAGAAATTTTAAAAGACGGTTTTATCGCCACCGCGTCACCAGAAACTTTGAGCCGTACAACCTTGGGAAAAGAACAAGCGGAACCAAGGTACGTCAATTTAGAAACTTCTCTGAGGGTAGGCACCAAAATCGGCGGTCATTTTGTGATGGGACACGTGGACGGCATCGGCCGGATGATTTCGTCAGAACAGACAGCGACTTCTTGGGAAATGACCTTTACCGCCCCAGATGCGATCGCGCGTTACATTGTTCCCAAAGGTAGTATAGCTGTCAATGGCGTTAGCCTCACAGTTGCCGACTATGACCCAGACCTTTTACAGTTTAAAGTCGCCGTTATCCCCCTGACCTATGCTGAAACCAATTTTTGCTATCTCGTTCCGGGAAGTTGGGTAAACCTAGAAGGGGATATTCTGGGTAAATACGTAGAAAAATTTATTTATGGTGGCAAACGCGACCACCAAGCCCCAACAGACGCCAGCCAAGATGACATAACATCCATATTCTTAGCGGAACATGGATATTTGTGAAGAGTTAGGAGTTAAGAGTGAGGAGTGATGAGTTAGGAGTGAGGAGTTATGAGTTAAGAGTGAGGAGTGAGGAGTAAAGAGTTAAGAGTGAGGAGTGAGGAGTTATGAGTTAAGAATTCAGGAATTTTTCTGAACTCCCAACTCCCAACTCCCAACTCCTAACTCCTAACTCCTAACTCCTAACTCCTAACTGTCTTTAGCTGCCTGGTTCCTTATACACCTGGGCAGTGTTTAAGCGATTTTCCATTTGGTTGAGGGCAGATTGTACATGTGGGCTTGGATCTACAGCAACCCAGCCTTGGGGTGTAAGATGCCGTACTTCAAAGTGCAGGTGAGGCCCTGTAGAATTACCTGTACTGCCAACCTGGCCGATGACGGTTCCCTTTTCTACCCACTGTCCCGGTTGAACAAAGATTTGGGACATGTGACCATAAAGGGTTTGTTGAGCGTTGTTGTGGTTGAGGACAACGGTTAAACCATAACCGCCCATCCAGTTAGCATTCTCAACTCTACCGGAGTATGCTGCTAAAATCGGTGTTCCCATCGCTGCACCAATATCCATACCCGCATGGAAACGGCGATCGCCTGTGATGGGATGAATTCGCCAACCAAACAAAGAGGTAATTGGTGAGGGGGTAGACACTGGGTACATTAACCCAGAAACGTTATGAGCAACTCTACCACCAAAAATCGCATTGTAGGCAATTCGCGGTAATGCCGATGCCAATGGAATATTGTAAGCTACGGTGCTGGGGCGGGGTGCAGCGTTTTCCGCTGTCATTGGTGCTGACAAAGTACCGGCGCTAGGCGCAATGGGGACAGAACTAACTGTGGTTGTAGGGCTGAAGCTACTAGGGCTGGGAATAAAGCGGTTAGCATTATAAACACTCTTAGTCGCACCCGCAGAAACTGCCCGATTTGGACGCCATCCCGTATTTGGGGCTGCACTAGAAATAACCTTAGAAACAATCCGAGGCGGACGCCATCCAGTATTAGTACTACCAGCTTTGGTAACAGGCTTAGCTGCTGGTGAAACAGCTGCTAATTTAGCAACTTCACTTCTTCTCAGCCAATTGGGAGATCCTTTCTGGTTTACCCCTGGTTTAGCATTGGCAACAGAGGGATTAACGGGTACTCTGGCACAAGTACCATTTCCTTGTCCTACCACAGCTTGACAACCGCTAGAGCGTTCTGTAATTACTACGCTGCTTGGTGCTTCATACCGAGGTTTAGCATTAGGGCTGTAATCGGTGGGATCAATCAGGGCGTTATTGTAATCTTTGGGTTGCCCTGGCGTCACACCAACAGCGCTAGGAGAGTTATTTGCTGGTGGTTGGGTAACTGCTGGAAGTTTCTCTGTAGAACGAGGTGCAGTGGGCGTAGCAAGTTCTACTTTGGGTTTTTGCTCCCTGGTAATGGTAGGGGCAGTCTTTTGAGAACTTCTTACCCTAACCGCAGGTTGAGAAGCTTCTACTTGAGGTTTAGATTTTCTCACGCCAGCCCCAGAATTGGCAGTTTGGCTTCTGGGTTGAGTCTGTCTGGTAGACTCAGTTTGTTGGGAAGTTCCTACTTTATTGCGCAGTTTTTGTTTTAACTGGCTGCGGCGTTGAGAAAATTCCGGCTGTGCTTGAGCTTCCGGAGTAGGAACAGCTTGAGTTTGGATTACTATATCTTTTTTGACTATATTTCCCGCAGGCTGAGAATTTGCAGCTGTGGGAACGATATTATCTATCCCTGATTCGGTTTGAGCAAGTACTAAGCCGCTGCTAAGAAGGCTGAAACTGCCAACTAAACAGAGACTTTGGGCGGGTAGAGTTCGCTGCCATGCTTGGTATAAAAGCTTGGAAGCGGGTTTATTACGCTGCGTCATCGTGTTCTCTGGAGTTGTGTGTATTAAGCCTAAATAAATCGTGTCAGTGGTTTCTTTGTCCAAATTTAAAGATTTGAACAAGAATCCGCAAAATTAACCAGATGCTTTACTGTAGCCCAAATTGATTGTACCGGGCAGTAGGTAAATTTCTGGCATTATTTCTGTTCTAGAATTAGATGTGTCTAAACGAACATGAAGTTCCCCACTAGAAGTTACACCAACTACAGTGCCTGCAAAATTGTTGACTGATACGCGATCGCCCACATTTGCAAACAACTCTAGATAACGAGCCAATAATATATTCACTCCTTCTTCAAAAAGACACTGTATACCGGATTCTATTCCCAGCAAAACTTTGGCAGCTAGCACTTCCAAACTAGAAATCGCTTTCATATCTCTTTGAGCCTGCCAAGTTTCCAAATTAATACCGGTTTCTGGTACAGAATTTGCCCAGTTAATGCCCACACCAATTACTGCTTGGCTAATTGTATTTTTACTGACTTTAGTTTCCGTTAAAATACCGCCTAATTTACGATTCTCCAAAATTAAATCATTCGGCCATTTAATCCCAACTTCCACGCCACAGTTTTGCAATTGTTGGGCAATACCCCAAGCACTAGCAAAAGTTAACTGATAACTTTTACTCGCCTCGATATTGGGAGCGATCGCCACAGAAAGATATAATCCTCCCACAGTCGAAATCCATTGCCGTCCCCATTGCCCCCGCCCAGATGTTTGTTGAGTCGCAATTACCACGCATCCTGGTTTTTCTCCTTGTTCTAGCAACTCCCAAACAGTTTGATTAGTTGAAGCGACGGATTTTACTAGATAAAGAGAAAAAGGTAAATAAGTATATTTGCGCCCAAACTTCAGGGCTGCTTCCAATTGTTGTCGATTTAATCTCACACCACTAACCTAAAATTAGCTTGTACACGTTAGCATTAATTGGCTGCTTTTGTTTTTTTAGAATTTGGTGGAAGATGCACATTTGGCACTGGCAGACATGGCAAGGATTATCTTACCTAACTTGTAGTCTTCTAGAACCTTGGCCGCACGGCTTTTTTACCCAACAATTTTGGCCGCGTTCACCTGAAGATTTGACCCAGGTACTACATCCAGAAGCTTCAGGATATCGCTTGAAACAGGTACATGGCAACACTGTACTCACACCTTCGGAAATTGCCACTCAATTACAGACAAGTGAAAATAACCAGCAAGAAGATAATTCTTCTGCCTTCGCATCAGCAGATGGTTTAATTAGCGAACAGTCTTTACAAGCTGTGTGGGTAGCCTCTGCTGATTGTACACCCGTGCTAATTGCCGATGAAAAGACAGGGCAGGTAGCAGCATTACACGCCGGTTGGCGGGGTACAGCAGCAAAAATAGTCCCGCAAGCAATTGCCCGCCTGCAAGCACAAGGCAGTAAAATTAAAGACTTGCGAATTGTCATGGGACCGGCGATCGCTGGAGAAGTTTACCAAGTTTCCACTCAAACAGCAGCAGAAGTAGGGGCTAGCATTATACCACATGAAGAGGAAATAGCAATAGTCCAAGCATTGCAAGAATTGCCAAATCCCCCCTTACTTCCAGACCCCAACCCCGGACGAGTACGCTTAGATGTACGACGAGTGAACGCCTTGCAATTGGAAAGACTAGGAATTAGTCACGAACAGATAGCGATCGCACCTTACTGTACCTACCAAACCCCTGAGCATTTCTTTTCCTACCGCCGCGAAAAACAGAAAAAAGTGCAGTGGTCAGGAATCGTAAGCATTATAGTATAGCCATCAAAAAAACTCTGCATCCCTCTGCGTATACCTCCGCGTGACGGCAGTCGCTACAACGGGGGGAACCCCCGCAACGCGCTGCCTCCCCTCTGCGTTTAAAACACTACTACGACCACAGATGGACACAGATAAACACAGATGCTTTTATTTATCTGTGTCCATCTGTGTCCATCTGTGGTTCCAATTCTAAAAACACATAATTTTTAGCTAGCTACAACCTGAATCTTGACTTTTGCAAAAGCTTTAATCCAAAATCCAAAATCCAAAATGCGATTATCTTTCTCGGTATCCCTTGGGTGTAAATCCTGTTACTTGACGAAAATGTTTAGTAAAATGACTTTGGTTAGCAAAACCACACTGTAAGGCAATATCAGTAATTGTCCTATTTCCATACTTTAATAACAGCTTAGCCCGTTCCACTCTTTGTTGAATTACGTACTGATAAGGCGCAATACCCATTGACTGTTTGAAAAGACGGACAAAATAATATTGGCTCATACCCACAGAATTAGCTAAATTTGCCAACTTGATATCTTGGTCAAGATGGGCATTGATAAACTCAAGTGCTTGCCGTAATTTGTACTTAGGTAGCCCATCTTTATAATTAGAAACCTGCGGTTGTCTAACGCAATATTTTTTTAATAAATGAATCGCTAATGTTGTTTTTAGCTGATCAACATACAAATTATCCCCCCCACCCCTCGATTGAAGCTCATCTCTAAGAGATAAAATAATACCCTGAATCAGCGGATCTTGTTTATTAGCAAACTGAGGAATAAGTTCAATCTCTTCGGGAAGACCTATTTCTACACCCAAACTTACCATCAGCTTGGGGTCAATTGCTACAAACATGAATTTAACATCTTGTTCCCAAAGAGAACGGTGCAGCGTACCAGCCGGAATAATAGCCATTACTCCCGGCGTCTGGTACTCGCTTTGTCTGTGTCCATCAAACCATCGTTCTGACGGAGTAGAACTAAAGGAAATGCTAATAGCGTGCATCGTCGTGCGATGCTCTGGAGTATCGTGACTAGGTTGATGATGATGCTCAAAGTGAATTCCGCTCCATCCTGAATTGTAACTGGTAAGAAGGGGTGGATTGGGAAAAAGTTCACAAGATGCGCCTTCTTGTTGGAAATCAACAAGCAAAGGCTTTGGCCGAGTTAATTCTTCACAGTATTTGAGCATATTACGGCTCCTTTTGGGAGGGTATGCGATGCCCATTGGGGTATCGCACGAAGCTTAAGTTGTAGTAAGGACACGCTAGCAAACGCTGTTTGACTAAATCTTAAAATAATTTGATTTTGTGCCTTTTTTTCGCAAACTTTCCCTAAAATATTATTGTTTTTGCAACATTTCCTTGATTTAAATCAAGCAGCAGGTGAATTGTTGAGCATGATTTGTAAACGCGATCGCCCGAGCGGGGATGGCTGCAACGGCGAAGCCGTTGCAGCGGCGGCGGAGCCGCCAGCAGAAAAATCGGAGATTTTTCTGCCCCCGCCGGGCGCGCTTCGCGATCGCGTAATTATGCCTTCTCGTTCTAACCTCGCTAAGGCACGGGAAAGAGTTTCTGGTGTCAAACTCAAATCAGCTGCTATATCTTTAAGTGGGCGATCAAAGTTAACAATTCTTTGCTCACCAGGTTCTGCCATATATCGCAAATATCGCAGCACCCTTTCATGAGCCGCACGAATATCCCGCAACTCTAAGCGAACCTTCAAATCATGAATTTTCCGCACCAGCATTGTCATTAAATCTTCTGCTAAATCCGGATTATTACATAACGCTGACAAAAGCGGCTGTTTAGGATAAACTATCACCCGCGAAGCCACTTCCGCCACTACAGAACAAGGGTAAGTGTGTGCAAAAAGCGCTATTTCTGCTATACTTTCACCAGGTCTAGCAATTTGAAAAGTTACTTCTTTACCATCACTGGTATAGCGCACCAATTTCAATCGCCCCGTTTGCACAACAAAAAAGGCATTTGCTTCTTCTCCTTGGCGGAAAAGACTTTCTCTCGGTTCAAGTTCGCGATATGAGATGACATCTCGTAATTGTGGCGGTAAGCTCTCCAGTGTTAACAAATCCATATGCGATTTTGGATTTTAGATTTTGGATTTTGGAGCCACCCCCGTGCGGGGGTTCCCCCCGTTGAGGGAAGTGGCGTGATTTTAGACTTTGGATTGGTTATTTTGTAGACTGCATTATTATTTTGCGCATTTTCTTTAGCCAGCTAAATAGTTAAAAACATTAAACCCCATTCCTCATTCCCTACTCCCCACCTTCGGAATTAAAAATTAAGAATTAAAAATTAAAAATTCGATTGAAGAAATTTTTAATTTTACATTTTTCATTTTTAATCACGGGGAGAGCGTTATCCCTACTCCCCACTCCCTATTTTCACAACAGATTCTTACGTACTTGCATAAGCAACCGACGAAACAGAAGTTGCTCCTCTATGGTTAAATCAGCCAATATCCGCTTTTCTAACTTATGCCAAATTTTATAAACGGGTTCTTTGAGAGCGTATCCTGCATCAGTTAGGTAAACTCGACAGGAACGAGCATCTTCCGAACAGCGACGGCGCTGCAATAACCCACATTTTTCCATCCGGTTTAGCATCTTGGTTAAAGTAGGGGGTTCTACCTCCATGCGCTCGACTAGTTCAGATTGAGTTAACCCGTCCTCTTCCCAAAGGTACATGAGCAAAATTTCTTGCCCTAGGTAAAGTCCCAAGTCAGCCAAAGCAGCACTCACCAGATTGCGATGTGCCTTGGAAACCAGTACCATCATGTAGCCTATGGTTTCCCGCATCGGTTTAGAGGACATAAATACAAAATTATTTAGCCAACTAATTAAAACTATTATACTACCATAATTAAAAATCAAGGTGTGGTAGTAGTACGGGAACCCGATAACAAGTTGCAAGATTGGAATATTTTTAGCAAGAACAGAGAAGACAGCGATCGCGCTTATTTTATAAAAAGATAATGGTTAATGGTTAATAGTTAATAGTTAATGGTTTTTTGAATATACAAAAGGACTGTGGAAACATGACACAAAGCCATGACCTCACTACAAGCTTTGGCATCCCCGTCAGTGATAATCAAAATTCCCTCACAGTTGGAAGCGATGGCCCTTTGTTAATCCAGGACTTCCAATTAGTTGAAAAACTGGCTCACTTTAACCGAGAACGTATACCCGAAAGAGTGGTTCATGCTAAAGGTGCAGGGGCGCATGGTTACTTTGAAGTCACCGCTGATGTTACACAATGGACAAAGGCGAAGTTTTTAAGTGAGGTGGGCAAGCAAACGCCCGTTTTTGCTCGTTTTTCCACCGTTGGTGGTGAAAAAGGCTCTGCTGATACTGCTCGTGACCCTCGTGGTTTTGCTGTCAAATTCTACACCGAAGAAGGCAACTACGACTTAGTAGGTAACAACACGCCAGTATTTTTTGTACGCGATCCACAAAAATTCCCAGACTTAATTCATAGTCAAAAACGCAACCCTCAAACTAACTGCAAAGATCCAAACATCATTTGGGATTTCTTCTCCCTTTCTCCAGAAAGCATCCACCAGGTTACTATTCTCCACTCCGATCGCGGTACACCTAAATCCTACCGTCACATGAACGGTTACGGTAGTCACACCTATAAATGGATTAACGCCAAAGGTGAAGCATTTTGGGTGAAATATCACTTCAAAACCGACCAAGGTATCCAAAATTTTACCCGCGAAGAAGCAATACGCATGGCGGGTGAAAATCCAGACTATGCAACCCAGGATTTGTTTGCAGCGATCGCTTCCGCTAACTTTCCCACATGGACGCTCAAAGTCCAAATTATGCCGCTAGAGGACGCGAAAACCTATCGCTTCAATCCTTTCGACCTCACTAAAGTTTGGCCTCACAAAGATTATCCTCTCATCACCATCGGGCGGATGGTACTAAACCGCAACCCAGAAAATTACTTTGTCGATGTTGAACAAGCAGCGTTTTCTCCTTCTAATGTTGTACCTGGTATCAGTTTTTCTCCTGATAAAATGCTGCAAGCCCGTATTTTCTCCTATCCCGATGCTCAGCGTTACCGTCTCGGTGCTAACTACGCTACTTTACCCATAAATTGTCCCCACGCCGCTAGGGTGATGAATTACCAGCGTGACGGCTTCATGCGGTTTGATGATAATGGCGGTGCTGCTCCCAATTACGAACCCAACAGCCTGAATGGACCAAAAGAAGCACCAGAGTATAAAGAGCCACCATTAGAAGTTTCCGGTATGGTAGATAGAATTCCCTTCCCGAAAACCGATGATGACTTTTTCCAAGCCGGAGAATTATATCGTGTGATGAGCGAGGAAGAAAAGGCAAGATTGATAGACAATATTGTTGACAGCATGAAGCCTGTGAAGCCGGAGATTCAGCACCGACAAATTGCTCACTTTTACAAAGCAGATCCAGATTACGGTAGCAGAGTGGCTCAGGGACTTGGTATCGATATCTAGAAGGTCTGATGCTGAGAAAATTACTTTTGAATATAGTAATATGCAAACTGTAGATTCCATCACCAATCTTTTCTCATCTATCCAGCTAGGCCCATACACTCTACCCAACCGCATCGTCATGGCACCTATGACCCGTTTGCGGGCAGTTGGATCAATTCCAACTAGTTTGATGGCAAATTATTATGCTCAACGGGCATCAGCAGGATTGATAATTACTGAATGCACGATGGTCTCTCCCTTGAGTAATGGATACATGAATTGTCCGGGAATTTACTCAGCAGAGCAGGTGGAGGCATGGAAGCAAGTTACGGAAGCAGTTCATAGCCAAGATGGAAAGATTTTCTTGCAACTGTGGCACAGTGGGCGTGTGGGTCATCCTTCCTTGTTGAATGGAGAATTACCCGTTGCACCAAGCGCGATCGCTGCTGAAGGAACGCTACATACTCCTTTGGGTAAAGTAAATATTGAAACACCCCGCGCCCTAGAAATCCACGAAATTCCCGAAATTGTCGAGCAGTTCCGCAAAGCAGCAGAAAATGCTATGGCTGCGGGATTTGATGGAGTCGAGTTACATGGAGCATTTGGTTATTTGATAGACCAGTTTCTTCAAGATGGCTCAAATCAGCGTCATGATGAATACGGCGGTTCTATTGAAAATCGCGCTCGCTTTTTACTAGAAGTAGTAGCAGGTGTAAGCAGTGTTTGGGGAGCAAATCGCGTTGGGATTAAGCTTTCACCCAGCAACACTTTCTACGGCATGAAAGATTCTAATCCTCAAGCTACCTTTAGTTATGCGATCGCGGCTCTTAATTCTTTTAACTTAGCTTACATCCATTTGATGGAACCAAATGAAACCGATTTAGCGACTCGTAAAGTTCTCAATCCCGTCTTGCCAATTTTTCGCCCACTTTACAACGGTACAATCATTACCAATGGTGGCTACGACAAGCAAAAAGGTAATGATGTTTTGTCCTCTGGTGATGCTGATTTGGTTTCCTATGGCAAGTTGTTCTTAGCTAATCCTGATTTACCCCAACGCTTGCAAGTGGATGCAGGCTTGAATACACCAAATCCAAAAACATTTTATGGTCAAGGTGATAAAGACTTGGAAAAAGGTTACACCGACTATCCATTTCTAGAGGTAGTTGGAAATTGGTGATAATTTTCCCTTTTTTTAAGAAATAGCAAGAGGTTGCAAATGGATTAATATGCCTACCATCTCCAAAAATAACGATGTGATCACGGTGATTTTTATCTTTGCTGTTGAGCCTGAGCGTCAGCAAGAATTGGTAGATATGATGATTGAGGCTCTCGAAACAACAACAAAGCACCAACCCGGTTTCATTTCTGCAAGCTTCCACAAGAGTTTGGATGGTGTGCGAGTGTTTAATTATGCCCAGTGGAGAACACAGGCAGATTACGAAGCATTTGCCCAAAGTCCTCAAGGCCAAGCGATCGCTGCAAAACTCTCCCAGTTTCAGTTACTAGACTCGCACGTTTACGAGGTGGTCATTTCTAAACCCGATGATGCGACTCTCAAAATCGCTAAAGGCGATTTCATTCACCTTGCTGAATTTCGAGTCAAGCCGGAGAATCAACAGCGCTTGATTGACTTAGAGCGTGAAAATGTCATCATTGCGCTCGAACATCCAGACCTGATTTCTGCCAACTTCCATCGCTCACTTGACGGTACACGCACCGCAAACTACGGACAGTGGCGCAGCTTAGATAATTTTCAAGCCTTGCTGAAGGAGCCAAAGTATGAGTCCGTGCGTGAGTACTGGAAAGGTCTTGCTGAAAATGAGTTTCATCTTTATGAGGTTGTGTTCACGGAACCACCTGAGTAAACAAATGTGGTAAGTTAAGGGACTTCCAAATAAAAAAATATCCAACTACTTCTTGTGGGGCGGGCCGGAAAGCCCGCCTTAGACTTAGGGCGGGCTTTCCGGCCCGCCCCACAAGATTGGATAATTTATTTATTGGAAATCCCTTAATCCTGAGAAAAACTTATAACCAGCTTTCTGATGATAGTTTTCCAAATCAGTCCAGCCAAAATTAATCCCACACCAACTAACCAAATTTGCTGTTCTACCCAGAAAGCGAGAAAAAAGCAAGCCAATAAACCTACCCATGCAATCCATTTGGGGTAAAGCCGGTGTTCGTTGGGAATTTGCAATGCTGATAAATCTGTCAGACCGTAGTAAATTAAAACCGAGAAGGCACTAAATGACCAAGTTGTTCTGACATCACCAATCAAAACTAGGCAAGCTATCACCGTACCCATAATCAGGACGGCAATATAAGGTGTAGTTCTCGACGCATTCAAGCGAGCAACAAAACTAGGCATATCCTGGCGGCGTCCCATCGCCATCAATACGCGAGACAAGCCTAGAATCAGGTTCAGCAGTACACCTAGGGATGCTGTAACTGCACCAATCGCCAAAATCACAGAACTACCTGGAATATTAAAACTACGCGCAGCAACTTCTAAGGGTGCAACTTGTTCGCTGGTGACTGCGCCTAGTGTTTCGGCTCCCACTGCGCCAATACCCACAACTACGACACTAATATAAAGTAACATCGTGATTGCCAGGGTAATAATGATAGCTCTGGGAATAGTGCGTTGTGGTTCCCGTACTTCTTCGCCTAATGTAGCAATGCGACCATAGCCAGTGTAGGCTACAAACATTAGTGCTGTAGCTTGAAGAACTGCCGCTACAGGGTTTTGGTTTCCATTAGGGAGTTGAAAAAAAGGTGTGAAATTATCTAACCCTGCGGATAGCACTACAGGTAAACCAGCAATGACGAAGAAAAGTAATGATAATAGCGTAATGGAGACAATAACTATATTTATGCGATTGGAGCGCCGAACTCCCCATAGAACAATTAATGTCAGCAGAATCACCGCCCCTAAAGCAATGGGAACTAGGTAGTTGGAAGCCGGTATGCCGAAAAGATTTAGTAAATAGCCAGCACAGGCTAAAGCAGCGGTGGCGGCGGAAGCAGATTTAGCGATGAGAAACATCCAACCAGCGGTGAAACCCAGCCAGGGATTAAGATAGCGGTAGCCGTACTCGTATGTACCGCCACTGACAGGATGGCTAGCAGCTAGTTGAGCGCTATTTAATCCGTTACACACAGCCACACCAGCAGCGATCGCCACAGAAATAATTACTGCTGGACCTGCAACACCAGCTGCAATACCTGTACTAACAAATACACCCGCACCAACGATGGAACCGAGTCCCATGGCGATCGCACCTAGCACACCCAATTCTCGCTGAAGTGACTGTGATGGTTTTTGCTGTTGCATTTTTACAGCGTCTCCTTAACTTTGACTATTTAACTTTATAAAAATGTTTGCGAAACATAAATGGTTTGTAGATACGTTCTACCGGAACGTCTCTAACAAGGGATTTGTCAGATGATTTTTGCAAATTGGTATAACTATTGTGAGTTATTTGGCGTAGGTTCGGCCGTATTTTCACCATTTGTACTACCGTTCTCGCGGACAGCTTCAACTTGTTCAGGCACAGTCGGTTCATAAAAAGTTGCTACATCCCAATCTCTAGTTAACCAAATTCCTCCAAAGGGAAGGAGATAGAATATAGCTGCAATGTAAATAATGGCAGCAACTCGACTTTTTGTGATCACATCCCCAGTTTTGCTTGCCAACCAGACTGGAATTTCCCGAATTTTTTTAAGAGGATGTCTGAAAAGTTTTTAATTAGTCATATTTCTTACCCAAAATCATTTAGATCCCCCCAACCCCCCCTTAAAAAGGGGGGCAAAAAGTTTTTCAAAGTCCCCCTTTTGAAGGGGGATTTAGGGGGATCTAAGATTATTTGGTTTAAAACCATACTTCTCAGACATCCTCTAAGGCAAGGAGTGTCACGAGTATGACACCACCCAGCATTAGCACCGGTTGGGGAGCAAAAAAGGTGAGCGCTCCTTTTACCATTACCATATCTATCAAAGCGAGGATGGCCATCTGCATCCCTATTTCTCCCAAAATATTATTGGCAGCCAAGGGAGCATTACCGATCGCCGATGCTGTTGTTATAGTTGCAATTTCCGGCAATGACGCAGCCCCACCTAATAACAGCGCCCCAATAAATGCCCGCCCCCAACCAGTGCGATCAGCAATAGTATCGGCGTAGATTGATAAGCGCGCACCCGTGAAACAAACAGCACCACCCGCCACCGCAAAGATAACTAAGTTCATCCAGATGGGGTAATTGGCAAAATTTAACATGATGCTAAATTCCCAATTGTTCATGGATGCGATCGCTAACCCCTAATTGGTCAAGTTCTTGGTAAAAACTCAAAGCCCCCACAACAGCGTATGAAGCGACTAGTTGAGTGTTCATAGTTCTTTTATTATGTTTATTAATTATTAATTAATTTGGCTTTTGATTAGAAAGCTTGAAAAAAGAAAAAGATTTTCTCATTTTTTTGGGATGATAATCACAGCAATTAATTGCTTCTTTTGTTAAAACAGTGGAAGGATTAACTGCACACTTAAGAAAATTGTTGTTTGAAAAAAATTTACAGTTTTGGCACGGAACCTTATGTAAATTATTTTGCTTGTTAGACAGACGTAAAAGCCTGAGCTTGTGAGAAACAATTATCCCCGCCATTACTAAAAATAAAAAAGGAGCTAAAATTAGTGTTGGTTCGGAGGTTATTGCTGTATTTTGATTATTTTCACTCAGATTTTCTCCATCCGGCTTTTCTATACTCAAATTTGCTCTAGCCAGGTTTGTTTCACTCATGTTTGAGAGATGAAAATTTGTTTCTCTTGGTGTATATTGTCCTAAAATTTCATTCGCTGACATATCATTTACCTCTTGCTCATAAGTACCTAATTACTGCTATTTTGTTGATTATTGACTGGAAAATGATTGTAGTGGCAAAATACGTTAAGAACTAAAGCTTTTAGACTGCTTGTGACAAAATAATGAATGATTATATCTACATTTAGTCTGTAAAACGAATGTGAATAGAAAGTGACAGCAAGGCAGTAATTTTATTTTTGAACATACACGTAGGGTGTGAAGCGCGTGATTCGTAACGCACCATTTATAAGGGTTTGGTGCGTTACGAACTCCGTTAAATACGCACCCTACAATACCTTTTCGTTTACTCCCGGTACATGGGTAGCTTACATCTTGCAGCACGCCCGAAACTAAAGTTTTGGGCTGTGTAGAGACGCGAAATTTCGCGTCTCTACAAACCCGTTAAACGGGTTATAACCCTTGTCAGAGTAGGGGCACAGCAATGCTGTGCCCCTACGACAGGCTGAAAACGCTGAACTTTCTGGTGGCGACGGAAACCGGACTGAGTTTTGAGGAAGCCAAACGGTTCGTTGCGATCACTTGCGACGAAGCAGGCGATAAAATCAAGGTGACAACAACATTGCTATTCGACTCGTGGGATCAGCAGTTTGCAATGCTTGAGGATTGAAAAATTTACTCAGTCATCTTGAAATGACTTTAGCTATTAGCCTGAAATTTATTTCCGGGCTAATTTTGCAAGAGGTCTAATAATCGCGAGGCTCAAGCCCGCCCTAAGCCAAGGGCGGGCGAGACACCCACCCCACACTCATATTGGATAATTTATTTGTTGGAAATCCCTTTTATTTGGAAATCCCTAAACCCGCAGTTTCCTGGTCATAATCCTCTAATTCAATTTTCATCCAGCGATGAATTAGGCGATCGCGCACTGTATAGGAAAGAGCCATGTAGTAGTCATAGGTCGTGGCAAATAATGGATCTTTACCCTGGATATAGAAGAGGTTGTCTGCAAAAGCTCGCTTGAGTGTTTCTACACTCATCCCAGTGCGATCGTCCTCCACCTGAACAACACGCTCTGTACGATAAATATGTTTCTTGACAGGTTCACCCTGTTCTAAAGGTTTTTGGTTTATTTGCTTGTCCGAGATCACCATTTTCTTAACCCCATTCTCAAATGAGAATTTAATCGACTACATCTAAAATTTGAAAACATTTGCTCATCGGGATAATTTTCTTAAAATGTTTATTGAAAAAATCAATAAAATCTTACCTAAAATAATCTAAATAATTATTGCCCTGATAATACTAGAAGCGAAAACTTAGTAAATTGCAGTAGTTCAAAAACGGAATAAACATTAGTGCAGCTAGCGTAAATATAGAGTAATGCAGTCTTCCTAAAAACGTCCAATAGTTATTTCTCCAAGCCAAAAAAGTAAAAATGAGTAAAGCAATTGTCAACCCGGCTGCTATCAGGGGAACATAAAGCAAAATAATTACTGGTGTAGGTACTTCGTAAATAAATTCTAAAGGGTCGGTTAACAATAGTGCTAACGCCATACCAATTAAAAATGTCAGATATAAAGTGCTAATTATACCTGCTAATCCCCAAGCTAAATTTGCTTTTCGCGGTTGGTTTCCCGAAGCTTTTGATTTTGGTGATTTGGAGTTTTGGCGAAAACGTCGAATTAAAGCACGTACAGGAAAAATCCAAAAAGCTGATAACAAAGCTAAGAGAAAAAATATTGACAAGGGGATATGAAAATATGTCGTTTCGTACCAAGGTAATCTTTCAAAGCCAGCCGGGCCTAAATCTAGAGGATGATACATAAATGTTATACGTCCATCTTCGTCTGCGGCAAAGGCGACGAAATCATCATCGTTATATCGATAGAATAACAATGGTTCAACTTCTATCAGTTTAACTGTAGTGTCTTGGGGTGGAATTGTGCCAAAGAAAGTCTCCGGAATATTCACTTCTAACGTTCCATTTTCACCCTCTCTCACACTGACATGATTCACCAATGAAGTTGCCTTTGCTAGGGTATGTTGTGGATACTCAATATGACGGTAAGTACCAGTAAAAAGATGAACTCGCTGTTGATGATTAGCTAACGGTTTCGGTGCTTCTGTTTCCTCAGCCACAGGATAATAATGGTTAATAAATCGATTAATTAATTCTTCATGAAACTTGGGTTCAAATTTGTTGTAAGCAATAAATAAGCCTAAATTTTGCTCAGGGATTAAAGCTACCAAACCTGTATAACCAAGAAATATGGAACTATGGGCTAGTAAACGTTGTCCATTCTTAAAGCGTTCATGAAAAGCATAGCCAATTCCAGGTAATTTTGGATGGCCTGTAAACTGCTGTTGCTTCATTTCTTGAGCAGTTTTTTCATTCAAAATGCGCTGATTTTCATAGCGTCCATCTTGCAAGTGAGCCAGCATAAAGTGAGTCATATCTGTAGCAGTTGAACTCAACTCACCAGCCGGAACTATGTTTAAAAAAAGTGATGGTAATGGGTCATAATCATCATTTTCATACTCATAACCTACTGCTAAATCTGCCGCCAAATCTTCTGGAAGAGGTTGTCGAAAACTGCTGCGTTTCATATAAAGTGGTTGCAGAATGTTTTCTTCTACGTATTGAGCGAAGGGAACTCCAGAAATTACCTCTACCAAATAACCTGCTAAATCAAAATCAAAGTTGGAATAACTGTAAAGTTCTCCTGATGGTCTAACGCGGGGAGGTAAGTTTTGCTTGAGGTATTCTCCTAATGGCAGTATATTGTCTTTATCTCTAGCAGCAATGCCTATATAACGCTGACTAAAACCACTAGTATGAGTTAATAAATTTTTAACAGTTATAGGGTTAGGAAAATCATTCTCGATTTGAAAATCTTTGAGATATTTATTAACATCATCATCTAAATTTAGTAAACCTCGTTCTACCAATTGCATAACAGCCGTAGCCGTGAATAACTTAGAAACAGAACCCACACGAAAAACTGTTTTTTCTGGTATCACTGGCGTTTGCTTTTTTACATCAGCATAGCCATATCCTTTTGTGAAAAATTCTGAACCATCCTTCACCACTGATATTGCTGCACCAGGGATATCCAACTCTTCCATTTCTTCGTCAAAAAAATTATCTAAAAAAGCTTCTAATTCCTGGGGAGTAGTGAGTCCTGTTTGAGTATTGCTTTGGGTAGTAGGTTCTGTGGGGGTAGGTGTTTGGGCTAGGCTAGGTAAACTAGATAGAAATAAAAACATAATAAGTCCAAGCAACCCGCACATAAGTTGCTTCAACTGTTGCTTGATTAGTAAATAAATCGGAAAAAGTTGATTTTTATCTATTCTTTTGAAGACAGCCGCTGCGATCGCTGCTTTTTTAAAACTATCTATTTCAATCCCCAAAGCTGGAATTCTCGAAATAATCAAAAAGCTGATTGTAGTAACTAAGCCAAGTGGCAAGGATGCCTATCATAACCGTTTTTCTCTATATTTCAATGGACGGAAATGTTAACAATACGAAATATAAGCCCATAATAAGTTAGTTAGGCTATAGCATTGCTAAGAAGATTAAATTTCGTTTCTACAATGCAATAGCCAATGAAAATTAGACTTGAAACCAACACCAACCACAAATCATCTTAAAAGTTCAAGCCTACAATACCATCTCTCTATTGAAAGAGTTGAAGATTCTACCTGTCTATATCAAGCCAGTCAATCACGGGAATATCTAACAACCAAGCATTAAAAAGATTTCTTCCCCACTCCCTACCTTCGGAATTAAAAATGAAAAATGTAAAATTAAAAATTTATTCAATCCAATTTTTAATTTTTAATTTTTAATTTTTCATCACGGGGAGAGCGTTCCCTACTCCCTTTTTCAAGCCAAAAAAAGATGTATCAGGGAGTAGTATTTGGAGTAGTGGCTGGTGGCGTTGCTGGTGCGGGAGTAGTAGCCGGTGGAACTCCTGGCGCGGGAGTAGTGGCTGGTGGCGTTGCTGGTGCGGGAGTAGTAGCCGGTGGTGTAGTAGTTGGGGTTTCCGCAGCAGGTTCACAAGCACCTATCAGCATGTTCAGCCCAAAAGCTGAAGCTAGAAAAATCAATTTTCTGTTCATAACTCCTCCTTTGAAAATAGAAGTTAAAAGCAAGGCGATGACTTCTTGAGGATGAGCAAAAAATCTGTTTCCAGATTTGCTTTATCCTGAGTGATTTGGTAATGTTTTACATCTGCCCATGGTTGTATTACGTAGTTCTTATATTTTGTCGGACAGTAACAGAAGAGGGATAATTGCCGCAGTCCTCCCACCTTGAAAGGGTGTATAAAATTAAGCCTGAAAGACTGTTTGTCGTTCACCTGTAAATGTCGAAAGAACCCTTTCACCAAAGACTTCAATAAATTGCCGCTGCTCTGTGTTGACGTTATGCAGGTAAATTTCGTCAAAGCCTAGTTCTACGTACTGTTGCAACCACTCAATATGCCGTTGGGGATCGGCTGATATTCTCACAGACTCGTGCATATCCTCTGGCTTAACAAACTGTGCCGCCGCTTCAAAGTGTTGGGGACTGCGAAGGTCTGATAATACCGAACTTTTGAAGATGTTCGTACTCCACTGTTCGTAAGCACCCTGAAGGGCTGTTTCTTCATCTTGAGCGTAGGAAAGCTGTACTTTCAGATACATCGGCTTGCCTTCGCCGCCACCTCTACGGAAAGCGTCCACCACTTCTTTTAATTTCTCGTAAGGATGAGAAACTGTAATGAGTCCATCCGCCCATCCTCCCAGCCATTCAGCAGTTTGCGGAGTAATTGCTGCACCAATAATTAAAGGAGGAATTTGTGGACGAGTATAAAGTTTTGCTTCTTCTACGCGCACGAAGCCTTTGTGTGTTACTGTCTCCCCAGCCCAAAGGGCGCGGATTACGTCAACGCATTCCTTCAGGCGGACATTGCGTTCGACTTTCGCAGGCCAGCGATCGCCTGTTATTTTTTCGTTCAATGCTTGACCACTACCCAAAGCTACCCAAAAGCGCTTGGGAAACATTTCGCTGAGTGTGGCAGCTGCTTGAGCGATGATAGCAGGATGATATCGCTGTCCGGGAGCGCACACTACCCCAAAGGTAAGCGGTGTTGCTTGCATTGCAGCACCTAGCCAAGACCAGGCGAAACCGCTTTCATTTTGGCGATCGCTCCACGGATGAAAGTGATCTGAGCAAGATATGCGCTCAAATCCCGCTTGGTAGGCAGCTTGCGCATATTGCAAAAGCGCACTTGGCTTAAATTGTTCGTGGGAAGCATGATAACCAAACTTTGCCATAATATTTATCCTTCAAAATTCCACACCAAATAAATCGAGGAAATACAAAATTGCAAATCCAGTGAAAAACAACCCTGACAAAACCATACAGATTAAAGAAAACCAGCCTGGCCGCAGTGCTTTCGGAAGTTGTACCCGATTCAAATAAAGGGTCAAAAAGACAACAACGGGGGTATGTACTGTAGTAACAACACCGCCAACAGAAAGAATGTCTACTGGGTCACGCACAATGAAGAAGACAATCAGGGGCAAAATAGCAGTTACCCAAATTGCATAACCATTCTTGAGCTTTTCCCTGTCTCTAAGGGTGGAAAAAGACCACTGCTTCAGGCCTGATCTACTGTTGCCATTTTCTGCTTGCCAGTCATCGAGTTGTGGTTTTAGGAGAATGTGCGTAGCGTCAGCAAACATTCTCCCCCATCCGTCTTGATTACTGAGAATAGTCCCTGCTAAGGCAATTGTCACACCAATAATCAATAACCAATAGCCAAACGCGCCCCAAACTTCTGAAAGCAGTCGCGTTAAATCCTCTGCTACTTGGATACCTTCGGGAATGATTCCCTCTGGTGCCAAAAGTTCTGTACCCAAAATCATAAAGGCGACAATCACTAAGCCTCCCCCAACTACCCCGATCGCTGCTGTGATACTCATAATCTGTATCCACTTTTTAAGGCGAGAATTGAGACGCTTTTGATAATCCTCGTCTAAATATTCATGGTCGGAGTTGCCATTATTTTCAGACTCATCATCATTATTGTTATTGTCTTCCTCTACTGGTCCGCCATATTCCCGCGCCGCTACCCAGTAAGAAAACCACATAATCCCCGCTGCTCCCGCAAGGATAAAGCCCACCCAAGGTAGTATAAATTCCACGTCTAAGTCTTCTGGAAGACCCGGAATTATACCCCCTCCTAACTGCTCAACTGGCGGAAAAACTCGCGCTGCGGTAACTACAGCAGCTACAACCAGCACACCTGCCATAACCGAAGTAGCCAGTTCAACTACTTTGTAACGTCCCGAAACTACCAAGATTAATGAAAGAATGATTGTGATGGTTGCATAAACTGCTTGATTACCTGGAAAAGCTATCATTAAGGCACTGCCGGTCAGTGCGGCAATTCCGGCAACTGTGACTACACCGGCAACTAGTTGTGGTAGAAAAATTAGCCAGATTGCCCAATTATTTGGCCCCGGTAGGTCGCGGTAGCCTTCCAGAATAGTCTTACCTGTAACAACGATATACCAGCCCACTTCCCGAATCATGATCCACATAAAAAAGATGACGATTAGCGCCATCCACAGTAAGCCATACTCGTAGCGCGAACCGATTCTTGGGGTAAACAGCACCGAACCTGAACCCACCGAAGAAATCATCCAAATCAGACCAGGGCCGTACCACTTAAAGCGGTTCCATCCCTTGGGCGGCTTTGGGGAGTGCGATCGCACTTGCACTTCTTGGCGTTCCCTGAGTCGTGTCATGATTGCAGTTTCCAATAAATCGCTTTATTACCTATCTGCTCAAGTTTGTAAAATGGGTTTTCGGGTGGTCAGATTCCCAGTTTCTTCAATCAGTCGGCAATCTTGCAGTCTATAATACAAAAACGCTGAAAATGCTTATCAATCTACCTTAAATATACTGAGAGCCTTCAGGTGTGGCTTTACTTTATAACTTTGGGAATAAATGTGATTCAAAAGTGACAATATATTGGGAATTGCATTTTAGACCTGAAGGATAATACGTAATAATTGAAACATAAATTTTTCATCCGAAAATTTGATAATTCTTGTCACTTTTAAATCACATTTAAGAATAAACCTGGAAATAACAGGATTAGGTAGAAGTAGAAGGCTAATTTAGTGGAAAAGCAAAAACTAAGTAGGAGTGGGGATGAGCGGAGACAGAAGATGAAGCTAGGACAATGGTTGGGATTTCTGGTATTGGTGATCTCGCTGTACGTACTGTGGCAAATTCGACAGTTAGTACTACTGTTGTTTACAGCAGTGGTGTTAGCAACGGCAATTAATCAACTTGTGCGGCGGTTTCAGCGTTCCGGCTTGAAGCGTGGATGGGCTGTGCCACTGAGTTTGGGTATTGTGGTTACACTTTTAGTTGGGGTTTTTTTGTTGATTGTCCCGCCCTTTATCGAGCAGTTTCAGCAATTGGTAGCGCTTGTACCAGCGGGATTGAATCAAATTCAACAAGCTATAAACTGGTTAGAAAATCGCATTCCGCTACAGGATTTACCAGATATTCCCACTATCAACGACCTAATCCAACAGATTCAGCCTTTGGCTACAAATCTTCTGCAACAGGCGATCGCTTTCTTCTCTACCTCCATAACTGCGATATTGGAATTTTTGTTGGTAATAGTTTTAACTTTAATGCTGCTCGTCAATCCGCAGCCCTACCGTAGAACCTTTGTGCGTTTTTTTCCTGCTTTTTACCGCCACAGAGTTGACACTATTCTTTCCCGTTGCGCGGAGGGTTTGGGAAATTGGACAAAGGGCGCTTTGATTGAAATGGTATTTATTGGTGTTTTTAGTGGACTGGGATTATTGATTTTGCAAGTACCTTTAGTGTTAGCTCATGCAGTTTTAGCAGGGCTGCTTAACTTTATTCCCAATATTGGGCCTACCTTGAGTGTAATCTTACCGATGTCGGTCGCATTTTTAGATGAACCTTGGAAAGCCGGGGCAGTTATAATTTTATACATCATAATTCAGAATGTAGAAAGCTACTGGTTAACCCCAACAGTAATGGCACAACAGGTGGCTTTATTACCCGCAATTACCCTCACATCACAAATCTTTTTTACCACCTTTTTTGGGGCACTGGGACTATTGATGGCTTTACCTCTAGCAGTGGTTGCTAAAACTTGGATTGAAGAAGTATTGTTCAAAGATATTTTAGATAAATGGCGAGAATTTCCTTCTTCTGGTTATAACTAATATCTTGCACCCAACGGGAAAACCACGCAAGCTGTTTCAAAGGAAATTTTAACTCGAATTCGGCGGAATTCCCCATCTCTCTATAGAGTGGGGTGCATCACGCCGGACAATTACTTCGTTTGATTTGCTTGTTCTATTTTATAGCGATATATTGGTCCAGGAAATCTAGTATCAGTATCAATAAAATTTAAGTCACAATCTCGCTTTTTCTTGCATACTAAATACATAAAAGTTCCCAATTCATTATATTTAATCTTGGATAAACGGAGTAATTTTATAACAATGAAGAGTAGATTTAATCTTTTAGTACTTTTAATTGGATGTGTAAAAATATTTTCTATAGAAAAGCCCGATTTTTCTGCTAATAATTTGACTTCTTGTATTGTAAATTCTCGATTATGCCTTTCATATATAATCTCCAATTGTTTGTAAGGCGTAAATAAATTAGGATTGTTACCTTGAAGCATTTTGTAAAACGCTTCTGCGGAATTTAGATTAGGTGTTGAAATAAATAAAAAACCATTTTCCTTAAGAATTCTATTGATTTGTAAAAAAACATGCATTGGATCGTACATCAAATGCTCTAGTATTTCAAAAAAGATAACAACATCTACACTATTATCAGCAAATGGCAGAGGGTCTGCCTCAAGATTTAAGTAATGTTTTTTGAAAGGAATTGTTTCTGTTGAAGACTGTATTTTCAAATCTTCAGCAGCTTGCTTTCCATAATCAATAATGTGTATTTCTTTAAAGGAAGAGACAGAATTAATTACAGGTACAAATATACCATTTCCTGAGCCTAAATCTACTACTACTTCTTTATCAAATTGTTCTGAGTAACTTTTGAGAATTTCGTAACTTTTAAAAAAACGTTCCGAATGGTATTCTACATATCGTTTTTTTTTCTCTGGGGCAAATTCTTTTATATAATCTTTTAACACATGGCTAGATGCAAACATATTTTCACCTCACACAAGATTTTATATTTTGAAAAATCTCTATCTTGTTCGCTATTCATTTGGACACTTAGGCACTGAGAGGTATTATTCAAATTTAGCTGAAATGCTCAATAGTCTTCTTGCACACATTCATGATTGAGGATAATTAACCACAGATGGACAACAAATAAAATTATTTCCTTATCTTCCCCCTTCTTGAGGGGAGAGTGAGGGGGGTGGACACAGATAAATTATCTGTGTAAATCTCGTGTCCATCTGTGGTTCCATCTAAAAAAAGCATCGAATTATGCAAAAGGTTTAGTAAATACTCATGTTTCATGATAAAGATATTTGAGCAAAAATTCAAGCTGTTAAAACATATAATAATTACAGGTAAAACTGAATATCAAACCTTCAGGATGCAATTAAATAACGCAGAGTATAGCAGTTCTAAATTATTCTTGAAAAATGACAATATCTTCGTCAAAAAAGAGGTTCTTTGTGTAGCGAAGAAGTTGTTTATCACAACCACAACTTCTTAGCTACACAAAGCCCACTTGACATATTAGCACTATTACCCAAGCAACTGTTTCGGGTGGTATGCAGGTAGTTTAGCCATTTTGGGGTGGAAAAAAAAGTACAGGATACAAGCTATGACGCAATACCTCAGCCGCAAAACTGGAAACAAACCACTCTTGGAGTTTACCTATTGTTCCTGAAGAAACCGCGATCGCGCTAATATCATCCATTGCAGCCGCCTCTAAAATCTTGGTGAGAGGGTGTCCTTCCTGAACTTGTATCTCCACTTGTAAATTTACTTTTTCTAAATCAGCTTTAATTTGAGATAGAGTTTCGTGAGCCTGCTGTGGTAAGATTTTTTTTGGCAATCCTCGGCGACCAGTATCTTCTAAAACCCAGCAAAGTCTACACTGTGGTCGAAATCTATCAGACTGTTGTTGAGCCAACTGTTTAATCTGTTGTACCAGATAATTCGACACTTGACTACCATTGTAGGGAAGTAGCAAAGAGCGGAACAGGTGCTGACAACGAAGTGTTAATTCCTCAGAAGTATAAGTAGAAATTAATTGAGGACGCAGTACTAGTAAAGGAATCGTTGTTCGGTGAGATAATTCAGCCATCGTACTACCCGTAAGCTTTTCGGTGAGTATCGTCCGACTTTGAGAACCCAATATAATCAATTGGGACTGATAGGTTTGAGCAACCTTAAGGATTGTATCAATCGGCTTTCCTGACTGAACTTCTATTTTTACTTCTACATTATCAGTAGGACTTTCACCAACAGCCTCTGCTAATCGGGTTTGAGCTTGTTCCATTTTCTCACTATCGACTCGTGGAATAATGCCTTTTTCCCACAAGGGAACAACGTGCAGAAACACAATTTGCTTCATCCCTGTCAGCGCAAGGCTAGGAACAAAACGTGCTAGACGATGTAAACCGTCAGAAAAATCTGTGCAGATTAAAACTCGTTCAAACATAGATAGTTAGTAAAATAGAGTTAGAAATACTTTATTTTAATCACCAAAAGCTATCATTAACCCAAAGCTAGAACTATTCAATCAAAAACCGGGATAAGAGATAATATTGAAATTGAAAGTATTTTTCAGGGCGATCGCGATTTTAATTACGGAGTAAGCATTATTACATTACTCTACAACCTATTACAATGGGATTACCAAACTCTTCAACGCCAACAAAGCAGCCCCGTAAGCAGGTTCATATCTTGGTAAAATCACCTTTACTAAAGAAAATTTCCTAACAACAGATGCTGCAAATCTCTCACGAATATTGCATCTACCTTGCCAAACACTTCCCGTTGTAACCACTTCAATAATTGTCCCCCTCTTTGCATTCCCCTCGCTTCCTCGAAAGCGGGGAGAAGATAAGGAAAAACTTTTTATATCAGAGGGATTAGAGGTGAGGTTCTGAGTAAAAATTGTATTCATCACTGTAGAAGTAGCTTTTACTAATTCTTGCACAGCATCATCAATAATATTATTCGCCACTTCATCACCTGCCGCTGCTGCATTATCAACAATTGGTGCTAAAGCAGCTATCTCTTTCACACCCCATCCCCGCCGATATATTACCTCTATTAAATCTTCAATACTTGTCAAACCTAAATGCTGTTTAAAATCCTCTACAATTCTGGTTGATATCTCTCGTCCATCATAAGCTTTTAATGCTGCTTGCATACCAGCAACAGCAATTTTATAGGCGCTACCTTCATCTCCTAAAAGATAACCCCAACCACCTACTCGCTTCGTCTCACCCTGATAATTTCGACCAAAAACTATCGAACCAGTTCCCGCAGCAACTACAATTCCTATATCATCACCAATTCCTCCCACCAAAGAAATCAAAGCATCGTGACAAATTACTATATTAGATGGATGTAATGCCCAGGTGATAGGCAAAAATTTACTATTTTGTAAATATTCAACTATACCTTTTACTACTTCGATATCTGCTGAACGACCGACACCAGCCAAACCAAGACAAATAGCTTCAATTATAATAGTATCTGTAATTTTTAACGCCTCAATTTTTGCTGCATTAATTGCGACTTTAATTGATTCTTGCGCTGCTTTAATACCAATACTCTGATAATTAGATGCACCAGCTTCACCGCGACCTATTACTTGATATTTATCATCCATCAATACACAAACAGTTTTGCTTCCGCCGCCGTCAATTCCTAAAACAAAACTCATAAAGCAATCAACCTGCGGTTGAGTATAAGCCATATATACATAAACAAGGTTAGGCAAGTGTATAGATAACACCATCGGCCAAAGAGATTTTTTTAATCCATATCTAGCAACCAATATTCCTCCTAAAATCCCTCCAGCAATTAAAGAAATCACTCCAAAAGTACCCGATACCCAACCTATATCCTCTATAGATAGCCCTAAACCGCCTAATTCTATTTTGTCTTTTAAAAAGATAGGAGCCATTTTAACTAGCATTGCCTCACCCAATCTGTAGAGTAAGATAAATGCTAAAATTGCACCGATTTTATTTTGTTGAAAATAGGAAGAAAATACTTGCACAAAATTTATATTTTCACTTTTAGCTTTTAACTTAACTTTTTGGACGTTTGATTCTGGAGATGGTAAAACAAAACGATGAAAAACAAACAATATTGCAAACATCAAAGCAGAAAAGCCAATAGTTATAGTCCAACTTAAGGGAATATTATTAATAGATTTTTGTAACCTTCCTGCTAAAACCACTAAGAAACCATTCCCAAACAGAACAGCAAGCCGGTAAAAAAGCGAACGAATGCCGACAAAAAAAGCTTGCTGTTCTGAATTTAAAGCCAGCATATAAAAGCCATCAGTGGCAATATCGTACGTTGCTGAGATAAACGCCCCTAACGTCAAAGCTGCTAAGGAAATAAAAAAGAAATTCGGCAGTTGCAATGATAAAGCTACTAAAGTTAAACAACAGAACATGGCAAATTGCATAGTTAGTATCCATGTTCTTTTGGTTGAATAAATATCGACAATTGGTCCCCAAAACATTTTGATGACCCAAGGTAAATAAAGCAAACTTGTCCAAGCGGTTATTTGGGCGTTATCTACTCCTAAATCTTTGTATATAAGTACAGAAACTGCACTGATAAGGACATTCGGCACACCTTCAGCAAAATAAAGCGTGGGTATAAAAATCCAAGGGGAACGAGAGACATTTTGATGTTTCATAGATTGATTAACGAACCACAAAGAATACAAAGAATGCAAATAAATAATATAGCTGTTCCTAGTCTGCTGAGGTACGAATTTATCTGTGTTTACCCCCCTCATTCCCCCCTCAAGAGGGGGGAAGACAGAGGAAAAACTTTTATTTACTGTTTATCTGTGGTTAATTACTTCTTCATGTACCTCACGCTTGTCGGGAAACGCTATAATATGTTTAATACTGTGTTGGAGAAGGTTGATATAGAAGTTAATGGGAAGGAAAAAGTGATTTTACTCTTATTCCTCCTGCTTTATGTACTTTGCGTTCTTTGTAGTTAGTTTCCTCTTTTAACACCCAATAGGACACCAGTAAGAAATATTATCTGTAATTTCTCCTTCAGAAACCCGCATCCCTACACCACCAGAAACAAATTTATCATTACCATTGTTATACAACCATGCTCCCCAAACCGGAGTCATAGACTCGCCAGCAATTTCTACTTGAGGAAACTGCAATAACTCTTGGTATACATAATCTTGTTGTGTATACCACGGATCATTATTACTGCTACGAAAAGTTATATTTCCTGAATTGACAGCAAATCCGCCTTCACCTTCCCTACCTAAAATAGGTTTGGCAAAGTATGTATTTCCTATATCTGCCGATGTCAACGATGTTTTCGGGAAATATTCAAAAACTGTTTCTGCATCTTTACCAGAAAAAAAGTCTAATCCCAAATCCGTAATTAGGGCAAATACACTCTTAGGTTGCAGTGCAAAAGCAGAACCGAAGTTAACAATAACCAGTTTCTTTCTTAATATTAATTCTTCTAGCGCCGGCCATAATTTTTGACCATTTTCATCAGTATCATGAATTGCCCATTCCACCGGATACCACATGAAAAGTATATCTATAGGTTTTTCATTTCTCTGGTCAAACAAGTATTTGTCATCTTGAATGCGAAGATTCTCTATCGGCAAGATAGTACTGTTATAATCAAAGTGTCTACTCAACCAACGCATAGTACCTAAATCTTCAGCATTATTCAAAGCAGTAAAAGCAACGCGACAGTTACCGATTGATTTATTCAAATATAATGCAGCCCTTTCTATGTGTTGATTAAGTGATATTTTTAATATTTTTTGAGCATTTATATCAGGTGCTTGCAAACCAAAATGTTGAGCAACTTGACCATTACCTGTCGTACACTCAAACCAAAAACTGGGAGTTTGCGGATTAGTTTCCACAACTTTTTTCACCCCAGTTTCTTCATTCCAACACCAGTCAAGCCGCATACAAAATGGTGCGAAAGAGTCATATTTAACTAGCTTGATGCTTTCTTGGGGAAAACCGTAGTAAAGTAAGGTTTCCTCATCCAAATTGCGGATAACTGACCAAGTTTGCATCAAGACACTACCAACAGCTTCAGATGCTTGTTGAATTTCTTGGATAGTTTGTGGTGAAACTTGGTGGCAATAATAGAGAGCGTAAGGAACTTCCTGATTAGTTAGTGGTATACCCGTTCCTTCTTCTATCGGACAAACATTGTACCAACCCATTTTCATCGACCGAAACAAGCGATCGCGCTGCGGACAATTAAAAATATTTGTATACATTTTAGCCACCCCCACGACCACCACGACCGAAACTGCCAAAGCCACCACGACCTACTTTAGAACGGCTTGAGTTACTATCTTTACTGGAACTACCGTATCTTGATCTGTGACTTCCAGAGCGATATCGAGTACTGCTGTGACTATCAGAGTCGTCATCATCACAATCATTAGGTTGCTGTGCTGTTTGTTGTTGATTGTCGCAATATGACTGATTTGTTTCTAAGGTTGTAGTACAAGAAGCAAGTAAGGATACCGTCATTACGGTAACGATGAGTTGGAATAATCCAGGTTTTAGTTTCATGAGTTTTTATGCTGAAATTCCTAAGTAATACTTAGGGAATCTGTAAAAGATAACTACAAAGGTTTTGAATAGATTCCGCGTTAACGAACCGCCTAACAGGAAAGAATTACAAGTAGCGCTTGCGCAAAGACAGCGCTGACACTGTTGGCAAATCCAATGTAGCATTGCCTACCAAATTAGGCATCGGTGGGCAGTGCCCACCCTACAATTTAGGATTTTTAATAATTCGCCAACAGCATCAGCGCTACTATGAGCCGAATACAGAGATTTTACTTTTTGTTATATAGTTTGGTTTTTTCTCGCCAACTTACCTTTATTAGCCAAAATTCTATGATTGCTCTTTTTGCTGATAAGACTCTAGAACACCACTACGAATTATCAGTTGCGGCCAGATTAACAAGAAAAATCCCATCCATGTTAGTACGGGAATGCAAATGAGAACTGTTAGCCATACAGTCTTAAACACTATCCAACTACCACCAATTAGCGTTACACCCGTAAGCACTATAGACCACGGCTGACACCACCAAGGTTTAAATTTCCAAGGGTTTAAAAGTTGTTTTTCAGACATTTCTTTTTGGGCAATGTGAATCGATTATTCTCAAATTTCAGGTTATTATTTTGGGTGTTTAAGAGTTTTCTAAAATTACTTTCAAAGTAACCAGCCACTGATAACAAGGCTCATCAATAGGAGCTATATTTCGTCGTCTTTGCGCCAGTGATTCTGTGTATGCTGTAAGCCAGGCGCTTGCTAATTCATCTTCTCTAACTGTACCATCTTCCATTTTAACTCTCTCTACTACTGATATCTTGCACCAGTTGCAATAAGCCGTGAAATAAATTTCCGGCTATGTAGAGACGCGAAATTTCGCGTCTCTACAAACCCATTAAAATGGGTTAAAACTCTTGCCGAGTCGGTTAAAAACCGACTTTAGCTATAAGCGGTGAAATTTATTTCCGGGCTAATTTTAGGCTTGTTAAGATTGGTGCAAGATGTCAGACTACCTATTGCACCAGTTTCACCAATTTCTCGCCACAATCAAAACGTCAAGGCTGCTTCTTGGGAAGAAACTCGCGCACCCTTGGCGTTTTGAAGGCTGAATATTCTACCTCTCCACCACCTCGCGCACCAACTGCGCCAATTTTTCCGCACTATCAGCAGGTGCGATCGCCTTCGCTTTTTCTCCCATTACCTTTAATTCTTCCGGTGACTGCAACAACTGCAAAACCTGACTTTGCAACTTCTCAACCGTCAATTCTGACTGTTTAAACATTAACGCCGCACCGACTTGGGTAAACACTTGTGCATTGTAAGTTTGATGGTCTTCAGCAGCAAACGGAAAAGGAATCAAAATCGCTGGTGTACCACACACCGCCAATTCTGTTAAACTACCTGCACCAGAACGACTAATCGCTACATTTGCTCGTCGTAACAATGCCGCCATATTGTTGTAAAACGGTAAAGAAATATATTGCGGATGCTGTAAACTCTCCGCTTCTGGATCATTATCTCCAGTCAAATGTACAACCCAAGCACCAGCATTAAACCAAGCTGTCGCACATTCACGCACTAATTTATTGATAGCAACTGCGCCTTGACTACCACCAAAAACAACGATTAAAGGAACACCTTGTGGAATCGGTAAATCTAACGATACTTCAATCCCTTCTTGCAAAAATTCCGGACGTACGGGAGTACTTGTATAAATAGTTGTAGCTCGCGGTAAATACTTAGCAGCAACTTCAAATCCTACCGCTACCGCACTACACCAAGGGCCGAAAAAGCGTGTAACCTTACCAGGTAAGGCGTTAGATTCGTGGAGAATCACAGGTAAACCTAGCGATCGCGCTGCAATTACCGCAGGGCCAGCTATATAACCGCCTGTTGTAAACACACCCGCAAATTTTCCTGTTTGTAACAGTTTCCTAACTTGGAGAACCGAACCGATGAGTTTACCTAAAGTCAGTAGCGATGAAATTCCAAAACCTTTTTGAAATCCTTCAACAGAAATAGTATTCAATTTATACTGTTGAGGGACAAGTTGAGTTTCCAATCGGTTAGGAACACCTAACCATTCAATTTGATAATCTGGCAATTGTTGAGCCAGTGCGATCGCCGGAAACAAATGTCCACCCGTCCCACTCGCAGCTATTAATAATCGTATCGGTGCGTTTGCCATCTACCCACTACCATGTCAGCGCTTAGTTTAACTAAGATAAAACAATTTCCCTGTCTTCTGTAGGCCAGTCCGGAAATTCTTACTAGGTAACTGGTGTATGGGAACACATTTTGTAGTCAAACTACCAAGACATTTATCACCAATGCGTAAATTTACTACCTTGCTATTTAGACGCCACTCTCGCTCTCCAATCAATCGTTGGATAGTTTTATTCCTACTCACATTTGGTTTTACAGCGAGTTGGAAACCCGTTCAAGCCAGTACACCCCAAACTGCACCCCCTGAACTGAAAAATTTATTGGTACAAATTGATACAGCCGCCAACCGGGGTGATGTGAAAACAGTGATGCAGTTTTATAGTCCCAATTTCACTCATGGAGACGGCTTAACCCGCCAAAGTATGGAACAAGCCCTGACTACACTTTGGAAGCAATATCCCAGATTAAGATACACTACCCAGCTGCAATCTTGGCAATCTCAAGGTAATGTTATCGTCGCCGATACAGTTACTAAAATTACCGGCTTACCTTCTACTAACGCTAATAACTTAGCGCTATCAGCAACGATAAAATCGCGCCAGCGCGTTGCAGGTGGAAAAATCATCCGCCAAGACATTTTATCGGAACGTACCCAAGTTTCCTCTGGCGTCAAACCTCCCCAAGTAAATGTGAGCTTGCCACAACAGGTAAAAGTCGGTCAGCAGTATAATTTTGATGCGATCGTCCAAGAGCCGCTTGGTGATGATTATCTTTTAGGAGTGGCGCTGGAAGAACCAGTAAAAGCAAACAAGCTTCTTAGTCCTACACCCGTAGATTTGGAATTACTATCATCAGGCGGAATTTTTAAAGAGGGACGCGCACCTTCTACCCCTGGTAGTCAATGGGTATCAGCAGTAGTCATGCGCGGAGATGGAATGACAATGATTACTCAGCGGATGCAAGTAGTTAAATAGTTAGTCATTAGTCATTAGTCATTAGTCATTGGTCATTGGCTATTCAATTAGACATCTCCAAAAATGGGATATCGACCCTGACTATATAAGGCTTTTATATTATTTTTCGGAGATGTCTATTTATCATCAATAACAAAGGACAAATGACAAAGGACAAAGGACAAATGACTAATGACTAATGACCAATGACCAATGACCAATGACCAATGACTAACAATGCTTTCAATCGAAAATCAAGTCGTTTTAATTACTGGTGCAAGTAGCGGTATTGGTACTGCTTGTGCCAAAATCTTCGCTGGTGCTGGTGCAAGACTTATTTTAGCGGCGCGGCGTTTGGAACGTTTACAAAAGTTGACAGATGAACTTGTAGAATCGTTACATGTAACGCCTCTACAGATACATTTGTTACAGTTAGATGTGCGCGATCGCTCTGCTGTAGAATCTGCTATTTCTAATCTTCCTCCCTCTTGGTCTGACATTGATATTTTGATTAATAATGCCGGTTTAAGTCGCGGTTTAGATAAACTCCATCAGGGTAATTTCCAGGATTGGGAGGAAATGATTGATACCAATATCAAAGGCTTACTTTACCTCACCCGCTACGTTGTTCCCGGAATGATAAATCGCGATCGCGGTCATGTGGTAAATATTGGTTCAATTGCCGGACATCAAACCTACCCTGGCGGTAATGTGTATTGTGGCACTAAAGCTGCTGTCAGAGCTATTTCTGAAGGGTTAAAACAAGATTTATTAGGAACGCCTATCCGAGTAACTTCTGTTGACCCTGGTATGGTAGAAACAGAATTTAGTGAAGTACGCTTTCACGGTGATGCAGAACGCGCCAAAAAAGTTTATCAGGGACTAACTCCCCTTACTCCAGAAGATGTGGCTGATGTTGTGTTTTTCTGCGTTACCCGACCTGCTCATGTCAATATTAACGAAGTTATCCTCATGCCAGTTGACCAAGCTAGTACAACCCTAGTAAATCGACGATAAAATTATACAGTAACAACAAAACTAAAAACCCCGTTTTAAAACGGGTATGTAGAGCAATACTTGATTGTGGATTTCCTGCTTGATACGCAGGAGGATGTTAAATTTGAGGAGATTTGATAATTACCCAGCGCGTGATTACACTTATCCTCCTGCATCCATTACAATCTATCCCCGCTCAAAGTTGGACTTTTGAAAACGACGAACCAATCATCCGCATTGGCAGAGCGGCGGATAATCATGTTATTCTGTATAGCGCCGTGGTTTCCCGCCATCACGTTGAAGTGCGACGAATAGATAAAGGTTGGGAATTTGTAAATTTAGGCGCGAATGGAACTTATGTAGATGGAGAACCAATTTTGCAAGCGCCAGTTATTGATGGTGTGATTTTGCGCCTTGCTCGTTCCGGTCCACAAATTCAAATCCGCCTGGAAATACCCACAGTAGCGCCAATTACTAATATTATATCGCAACATCATTCATCAACTGAGGCGAATCAGTGGAGAATTGTCACTAATGTTGAAAAACTCTAAAATATCTTGTAGCAAATTACCTTAAAGGCGTCTAGAAAATTGGAATCGCCAAACAGAAAATTTCCTGCTTTTGGAAGAAGTTAAGATAAATATTATGTGTATTGACACTCCCTGGCATAAATGCACGGGGTTTTCAACCTACATTCTTAATAAAAACTGTTAGGCTAATAGCACCTAATACCAATTTGAAAAATGATTGCTATAGATTAAATTGAGGAACTGCCTATTTACAAGGCTTTCGCAATCCAAAATCTAAAATCCAAAATCCAAAATGGTATAACTTAAGGATATAACCCATGAGGGAACCGAGGAAAGATTTTCAACCTTTGCTTACAAGAGAAGCTCCACCAGAAGTTGATCGGATGGGGCTAACCTGGTTAATAGCAGCAGCGATCGCAACTATATTATTGTGGCAATTACCAGCAGGAGATTATATTTTATACCCATTTACCATACTGGCAACTTGGTTTCACGAAATGGGTCACGGCTTAATGGCAATGTTTTTGGGAGGAGATTTTCGAGAATTACGCATTTTTTCTAATGGTTCAGGTGTAGCAATTTATAGTTATCGTGGTGGATTTTTCTTAGGCTCTATCGGTCTTGCATTAGTTGCAGCCGCAGGACCAATGGGACCACCAATAGCTGGTGCTGTTTTGATATTGGCTTCTCGCAGCTTTAAAACAGCTTCATGGAGTTTGAAAATATTAGGCGCTTTTTTGCTGCTTTCTACAGTAATTTGGGTGCGATCGCTATTTGGATGGGTAGCAATTCCCCTATTAGGTTTAATTATCCTGGGTATCGCTTTAAAAGCACCTCGTTGGGTACAAGGATTTGCCATTCAATTTCTCGGCGTGCAAGCGTGCGTGAGTACCTACCATCAACTAGATTATTTATTTAGCTACAGTGCTGGTCCTCTAGGACTATCGGATACCGCGCAAATACAGCAGCAGTTATTTTTACCTTATTGGTTTTGGGGAGCATTAATGGCGATCGCATCTTTGGCGATCCTCGTACAAAGTCTGCGTATTGCCTACCGTTCTAATCAAAAAAGCGGAAAATAATTGGCAATAAATTCAGTTAAAAAATCCGTTGCCATTTTACGTATAATTACGTAATCTGTTAGTATAATCAAATAGAATTATAATGTTAGGGGCACAGAAATACTGTGCCCTACAGCAATAATAGGTGATATCAAGTCCGTTTAATCTGTTATCATTCCCGCTAGTCTAGCACCCCACCCCTTACCCCTCCCCGCACGCGGGGAGGGGCGGTTTTGGCGTTAGCCAAAGCCGGGGTGGGGTTCAGATATCATGGGAATCATAACTAATTAACCGAACTTGATATTACGAGGCTTTGGAGGCTCAGCCTCCGAACTGTTGCATAGGCGTGCAAGATAACTATTTCATCCTTCCAACTGTGTTTCTTCTTCAGGAAGGAGTGAAGTTTCTTCTACAGGTGGAGTTTCTGTAATGGGTGTAACTTTAGTCAAATTGGGTTTGATAATTAAACTAACTCCAATTGCCCAAGCAACTGAAAACATCCAACCTGCCAGAATATCACTAGGAAAGTGAACTCCTAAATAGAGTCGTGTCCAGCCAATAGCTAATACATATAAAGTTCCAAAACCTAGAATTAGCCAAGACCAGATGCTACCCCAAGTTAAAATTAGCAGAATTGCTACCAGCGTCATACTCGTCATTGCATGACCACTGGGAAATGCATAATCTAACTCTGGCGCGGGTGAGTCCCAAAATTGGGGACGCACCCGATGCATGATTTCTTTGGCTGTACGGTTAATGAAGGTGCTTCCGGCGGCGGTGGTGAGTAAAAAGGCAAGCGATCGCCAGCGTTTTCGCAGCAATAATATCAGTGCGATTGTGGCAATAAATGGTAATACAGTCCAAAAAGACCCAAGTTTAGTCAGCTTAACTGCGATCGCATCTAATTGAGGCTGTGATGTTCCATGAATCGTCACCAAAATAGGTAAATCCCACGGAAAACCACCTTCATTTTCCCGTATATTTAATGCCAGTAGTCCAAAAATTTGTAAAGGTAAATATACTCCGATGAGTAGGAGTAGTAGAGAACGCCAACGAGCAACTAGCAGTTTTTTCAGAAAACTGAAAAAGGACTGGATATACTTTCCAAAACCAGATTTAAACATTTGCCCAAGATTTATCAAAAAGGTTTACTTTTTTAAATTACAGGCAATAAACTCAGTTGCTTATAAAAAAAAGATGCATCCCCTAATTGACCATTAGAAAAAAGAGCGTATTTTGGAATTGTGCCAATAAGAACGTAGCCAAGAGAGAGATACAACCTTTCTGCAACGCTTCCAGTCCAAGTATCTAATGTTAATAGAGTGCGATCGCGACGAAGAGCAACTCCTTCTACACCTTGCATCAACGCTCGTCCTATTCCACGTCGTCGTGTTGTACTATGCACGAGTAACTTAGCTACATCGGCTCGATGTGGTTGATTTGGTGGCGTATTAAGACTAAGTTGAACAGTTCCCACAGTTCGACCATCAACCAGTGCAGCCAGTAGAACTGTACGCCCATCAGCAATAGCAGGTAAAATGTTTTGCCAGTAAGCTAACGCCTCCACCTGAGTAAAAGGCATCAAAAAGCTTACTGAAGATCCACCCTCAACAGCATCAACAAGAATATCACTCAGTTCTACAAGGCGGGCTTCAGCTTGGACAGCCTCAAGCTCTACAATTTGATAATTAAAGCTAGATAACATTATTCGGTATGTAATTGTCATTCTCTTGTGAATAATTGTATTAACAGGGAAAATTTAGGAGCGATGCCTTTACATCCGGGAGCATCCCAATTTTGACAAAATACTAGTGAAAGATTTTTCCCAGTCCTCTTGTAGAGGAATGCGCGCTTTCAGACAGGCACTTAAGTGCCTGGCTGGCTAGCTGGCTATTCATGCAAAATTGGGATGCTCCCTTACATCCTCTGTGGTAGGCTTTTTGAAGCAACAGAGTGGTGATTAAATCGTGAAATCTATCTGTGTGTTCTGTGGTTCGAGTATGGGTCTTAGACCTACCTACAGAGAAGCTGCTGAAAAAGTTGGTAAAACCATAGCCAATCGAGGCTTGAGGTTGGTGTATGGAGGAGGAAACATAGGATTAATGGGCATTGTTGCAGATGCAGCTTTAGCAGCAGGCGGCGAAGTGATTGGAGTGATTCCAGAATTTCTAGTTACCAAAGAAATTGCCCACAACGGACTAACCCAACTTCACATAGTTGATTCCATGCACGAACGCAAAACCAAAATGGCAGATTTAGCCGACGGCTTCATCGCCCTTCCTGGTGGATACGGTACTCTAGAAGAATTCTGCGAAATACTAACCTGGGCACAATTACAACTGCACCAGAAACCCTGTGGTTTATTGAATGTTGAGGGATACTTCGACCCCTTACTAAAATTATTTGACCAAGCCGTAACAGAAAGATTTATCAAGCCTGTTACTCGTTCTTTAGTATTAGAAGCAGCAGAACTTGAACAATTGCTGGATTTATTTGCAACTTACCAGCCGATTGTAGCTGAAAAATGGATTGGGCGAGAAGCAAAGCCTTAGCAGTTATACTGTAATTCTCCGTCAGACATCAGTAGTCTTGGCGGTACTAGCTCAACAGCAAGGAACTTAACTAAGGTGGCTCACACGTTTTTACTAGAACCAGGGCGCTGGACATTGCAAGGAAGCTGGCTGGAAAGAAATGGTATGCCAATCAGCGTTAAGGGTATGACGTTGGTAGCTTGGAATCGAGATAACTGGTTCACAATGGCAACAAAATTGATATTTCCAGGTAGCGAGATACCATCCAGCACACTTGGTGATAGCACAGAAATAGCTTTGCAATACAAAGGTCGCCTGGATAACAAAGAGCGCCAGTATACTTTTTTACTACAGCATAATATTTTGGGACAGGTGGAAGGCGAGGGCTGGATAGGCTTAGATACTATAGTGCAGCGTTATTGGGTATTAGGCGATCGCCAGCGTCGCAGTGGCTTTGAAACCCTACACCGTATCAACGATGACACCTATTATCTCACCAGTGGCATCATGGCTGGTCATTATTTAACTAGTACGATGGAAGCCAATCTAGAGCGTCAGCGTGCAAGCTAGGCAATGGGCATTGGGCAACCCTTCGGGAATTAAAAATGAAAAATGAAAAATTAAAAATGAAATCGAATCAATTCAATTTTTAATTTTTAATTCTTAATTTTTAATTAAGCGAAGCATTGGGCATCGGCAAGAAAATCAATTCCCATGCATAGAGTTAATTCAATAGTCAAAAGTGGGCACACTAAATCAGAAGCAAACTAAAGGCGTTCCTGAATTAACGTATGAATTTTTCTTTGCGCCTTTGCGGACGGACACTTTCCAAGGGCGGGGGAAACCTCCCTTCGGGTTCGCCCTTCGGGTTCGCCAGTTCCCAGGGCGCGGGAAACCCGCCTACAGGACTGGTCTCACCAGTCGCCTAGGTCGGGCTAACCCTCCTATGTCCCAAGGGGACACGCTACGCGAACAGCGCGCTTACTCACCGCACGGAAGTGTCCTCCTTTGCGTGAGCTTTCATCAAATATTTGGAGTTAAATTATCTATGTCAGATCCCAACATTGGTCGCTTACTCAGCAACCGATACCAACTTCAAGAAATAATTGGTACTGGAGCAATGGGTAGGGTTTACCGTGCTAACGACATTTTGTTGGGAGGCGTACCCGTTGCTGTTAAATTTCTCGCCCTGTCAGTCCAAAATAAAAAAATGCGCTTACAGGAACGTTTTGAGCGAGAAGCAAAAACTTGTGCCTTATTAGGACAAAAAAGCATTCACATTGTCCGAGTTATGGACTATGGCGTAGACGAAAATAGCACCCCGTTCTACGTGATGGAATACTTGCAAGGAAAAAGCCTTAGCCAAATTATTCGCCAACAGAATCTATCATTACCAAGATTCTTAAGTTTTGTACGTCAAATTAGTTTGGGTTTACAGTGCGCTCACAATGGTATTCCGGTTGATGGCAAAATTTATCCGATTATCCACCGCGATATTAAACCCAGCAATATGCTGGTAATTCAAGACGCCAGTTTTGGAGAGTTAGTCAAAATTCTAGATTTTGGTATCGCTAAGTTACTACAATCAGATAGCAATCATACGAACTACTATTTGGGTACGCTGGCTTATTCTTCTCCCGAACAAATGGAGGGTAAAGAGTTAGATAACCGCTCTGATATTTACAGTTTGGGTGTGATGATGTTTGAAATGCTCACGGGTAAAATGCCCTTGATGACATCAACCCATTCTTTTGGAGCATGGTACAAAGCGCATCACTCACAATCACCACGTTCTTTTGCTGAGGTTGCTCCCACATTGCAACTACCAACAGAAGTAAAAGATTTAGTCATGAGTTGTCTGGCTAAATCACCAAGCGATCGCCCCCAAAATATTGCTGAAATTCTCAAGGTTTTAACATCTCTAGAACAACTTTACACTAGCCGCACCCAGCAGCAAAGTACCACTGTCCCTTCTTCTGTTCCCAGTCTCTCATCAGCAAAAACAGATATTGAGCATAAATCTAAAGTCTCTTCACAATCATCCCTCTCTAGTGATGAAATTGCCCAGCAAGCATCCTGGCCCAAAAATAAACCTATTGCTGATATTGTTTTTCCCCAGTTCATACGTACTGATGGGCAACTCACCCCCGCTTTGTGGGTAATGCTTCCGCTTGTGGAAATTCAAAAGCGTTTAATTTCTAGCCGCTACAATCAATTTCTGTTTATTACAGTTCCCCACCCAATGCTGCTATGGATTACTCTGCTCTACAACCGTAAATATGGTCCAAAATGGTTGCCTTACTACCTCGATCTCAAAACCAATATCGGTCAAGAAATTACTCGCTTACTCACACAAACTGGTTACTACCGCTTGCTGTTCTTTGCCCGAGAAACACCAAATCGCTGCTCTCATATCCTACTTTCAACTATTGCCTCTGCTCAACGCCAAAGATTGCAACAATGGGTAACAATGAGTCAAACCCTAGTATCGTCTGCCGAACCCCAACTTAGCAAAAGTTTACTCAAAAGCGAATACGAAAAGATTAAGCCCCAAATTTTGACAAAGCTGCAAGCAATTGATACAGATTCGCCATTTGACCTTTCTGGGTAACGTCAGATTTGTAGTATTACTCTCCTTGTATATTAATTATTGTTAAGAAAGTCTATCTATTGTCGCCAAATCCAGCTATAAGAAATATAAATAAAAGAAGTGCAATCAACAAAGCTTTGGTTGATTTGAGAGTGTGCGAATGCCCCTCTTGATTTAGCCTGTTGCTAGGAAAACCAAGCAGACAGGCTAAAGGCAGACCTAAGACTTAGGTCAAAGGATTGGGTTAGCGTACGCATCAGGTTTATCTACAAAGCTAATTTTAGTTAGAGGCTAAATAAAATTAAGTAGCCATACACAGTTGCTTAATTTAGTTCTCAAATTACCAGCTATTGCATTTATGATTGTCGTTTAAAGTTGACGCCCCGACATCCCCAGCTCTATTCCTCTGCTTCTTGGAATCTAGCAAGAGAAGGAGGTCGCCGACTGCGACACACTAAACCCTAGGCAGCCCAATTAGAACCAGAATCTAAGCCCCATTGGTGCTTCAGAAGCTCTTTGTAAGTTGCCTCGCGGACGACCATTTGCTCATAGAGCTTGACCAAGAAATCTTGAGCTTGTTCATGGCTCATGTGTTGGACTTGAGTAGCAAAAGAGCGGATGCTGAATTGCTGTTCCAGAGTAAGTTCGATAGGTTGGTTCATAGTAAACTCCTAAAGAGAAGTAAAAGTTATATCAGTTACAGACAGTCCTAAAGGGTTAACCATTGGGCTTGTTCTGTCTTACATTTAATCGTACCTCCGTATTAAGAAAGATAACAATTGTTTCACAGATTGCCCATACCCTTAAGGGTATTTTTTTGCAAGCCGACATTTTGTTTTTCAGCCTACTGATATACACCCCAAGTTTACCAGAGCAAATTCCGGTAAAATTAAGGGTTTCTTAAGCTCCTAATGTGGAAGTTTCCACTTGTTCCCCACTTGTTCCAAATCCTTACCTCAAATAACCCACCCGTAGGCGGAGGAGGGTTTAATATAGCGTTTCTTGCTTGAATGAGGTACATGAGTAAGAGCGATTCATGAATTACCGCTAGGTCGGTCTGTATTTCACTCAACTCTTAATCGCTATAGATGTCTTTTCCTTGAAGAAAGACTGGAAAGGAATACAAGGAAGAGTCAAGTAAAAATGGGGTTAATTAGGGGTGTAACTGTGAATTATATTCGCTATATCCTATAAAAAGCAAGATGTCAACTTACTAAATTAGTAAATTTAGCCTCCAAAGGTATTTTTTTTTGGAGGCTCAATGTATTTGTATCAAGTTGTAAACCAAAAAAAAGCTCAAATTGAACAAAATGATAAGTATATTTACCGCTAAAGGGGAGTGGTGAGTAGGGAGTAGGGAATTGGGAATTGGGCAAGGGGCATCGGGCATGGGGCATCGGGCAAGGGGCATCGGGCATGGGTAAAAAAACCAATGCCCTTCGGCCCAATTCCCAATGCCCAATGCCCGATGTCCTACTCCCTAATTAATCGAGAGCGACAATAATGACGGTGATGTTGTCGTGTCCCCCATGCTCTTTTGCTGCTTCAACTAGGGACATAGCGGCTTTGTCTATTAAAGGGGTTTGTTGGAGATAAGAGCTAATTTTCTCATCAGCAAGTTCTTCTGTCAGACCATCACTGCACAACAGCAAGCGATCGCCACCTTTCACATCCAAGGGTTGTACATCAACCTGATGCAAGTCTTCCCGTCCCAAGCAGCGTGATAGGACATGACGGAAAGGATGAATCCGTGCTTCATCTGACGTTATATCACCCACTTTCAGAGCGCGTGCTACCCAAGTATGGTCTTCCGTTATTTGTTGTAATTGCGATTCCCGTAAGCGATATAGCCTAGAGTCACCAACATGAGCGCACAAGGGAGACTCTGGTGAACGAAAAACCACCACTACAGCCGTTGTGCCCATATCAGAGCGTTCGGGATGATTTTGCTGATCTTGCAAAATTGCTTGATTTGCTTGGAACAAAGCCTCTTCTAGTAACTGCTCACAAGACTTGGAGGAGTCCCCCCAATTAGCAACCAAATATCTTTGAATTTCCTGGGTAGCAATGCAGCTAGCCTGCTCACCCCCTGCATGACCACCCATACCATCGGCAACAATGAAAAAGCGCCCTTCTGGGTCAATATAGTAAGCATCTTGATTATTAGAACGAATAAGCCCCGGATCACTGAGGCCGGTAAAAAAAAGTTTCATATAGTTTCTACAGCATTTAATACATTCGGTCATAACGGTCAAGGCGCATCAACAGTCTAATCAACAGCCATGAAAGTCCAGCTGCAATTAAGCCGATGAAAATCGCTTGCCAGAAATAATTTGTAACAAACAGAATCGTTGCTGAAAGCGTAAAAGCACTGATTAACAGCGCATAGGTTATCCCTAGCTGAATACTGCTTTGCCGTCGCAGCAGACGATCTGTTTCAGGCGATCGCACCCGAAGGCGTACATCACCCCGCTCTAGTTTTTCTAGTGTATCCTCCAGTCTACGTGGTAATCCGAGTGCTGTACTACTAACCTGAACAGCTTGGCGACTTAATTCATTTAAAAAACTGTTGCCGTTAGAACCATTTGTATTCGTCATAAGCTCCATCGCATATGGTTTAGCAACTTCCATAAAATTAAATTCTGGATCTAAGCCTTTGCCTACGCCTTCTAGAGTTGAAAAAGCTCGCATTACGAAAGTGAATGTAGCTGGAAACCTAAAAGGCTGATTATAAGCTATCTCGTACAAATCGTCACTAATAGCAGCAACAGACTGGTTTTCAAAGGGCTTATCCATGAAGTGATCCAGCATATACTGAACCGAACGCCGCACCGGGCCCATATCTTCTGCTGGCGCTAAAGCTCCCAATTCTACGAGCGAGTTGACAACGCGATCGCCATCTTTAGAAGCAATACCAAATAGCGTTTCCATCAGCCCTTCGCGCACGTTGGACTTAATCCGCCCCATCATGCCGAAATCATAGAATATCAGAGATCCTTCCGGACTAACGGCAATATTGCCAGGATGGGGATCAGCGTGGAAAAAGCCATCATTGAGTAACTGTTGCAAGTAGGCTTGAGCGCCTTGACGAGCAATGGCTTTTCGATCCAAACCCGCAGCTTCTAGAGCTTCGTACTGACTAATTTTAATACCGGGGAGATACTCCAACGTCACCACTCGCGAAGAAGTGTAGCGCCAGTAAACACGGGGTACTTTCACCCAATCGTAAACGCGAAAATTGCGACGAAAAGTATCAGCATTCCGCCCTTCGTTGAGATAATCAATTTCTTCCCAAAGGATGCGGCAACACTCCTCATAGATACCCATCCAATCTCGTCCCCGTCCCCATTTAGGATGGTTTTGAAAGTAGCGGGCGATACCTTTAAGAATTCTTAAATCTATTTCAAATAGCTGTTTCAGTCCCGGACGTTGCACTTTCACAACAACCGCTTCCCCTGAATGCAGCACAGCTTTGTGTACTTGTCCCAAACTAGCAGCAGCAAGGGGAACTGGTTCAAAACTTTGGAAAAGTTCAGGAATTTTTCTACCCAGTTCTTGTTCAATAATCGCTTCTACCTGCTGATAGCTAAAAGCTGGCACTCTATCTTGTAGCTTTGCTAATTCTTCGACATATTCGCTAGGAAATATATCGGCGCGGGTAGAAAAAAGTTGCCCAACTTTGATAAAAGTTGGTCCCAAATCTAACAGAGTATTGCGAATCCAAACCGCTTGCGCTTTCCGTCTAGCAGCTTGCTTGACTTCAGTCACTCCACCTGGATAACTCCAAGATTTGTTATACAGCCAAAGCCTGAACAATAAGGTCAGTACGAATGACCAAATGTCCACAAAACGCCGTCTACTAGAGTAGTTTTCGCGATTCCAACGGTATGCCTTCTCTGTGTAACCTTTTTCCATATGCCTTGCGTACCGCTGGTTTTTAACCGAGTTAGTAGGAGTAAAAGACACTCTGATCCCTAAACAGTTTTTATTGAAAGCGTGAGCAAAAACCGTGCTAAGCCACTCTCTTTTGGATTTTGGATTTTGGATTTTGGATTTTGGATTTACTCAATCGAAAATCTAAAATCTAAAATCTCAAATTTATTAGCCTCTGCTGCTGCGATAACGTTGTAATTCTGTACGCAGGAGAGCAATTTCGGCTCTTAGTTCATCAATCATTGCTTGTACATCAACAGGTTCAGAACCAGTTTGCCCAACTGTTGTAGTAGTTCCACCAGCACCAGCACTATCAGCTGTCCGATTAGCCCGTTCCATAACTTCATCTGTAAACTGGCGCATTTGCTCTCTCAGTTCAGCATCAAATTTGCCCAGTTCGCTCAAAGCATCGGTAAAGGCGTTTTCTAAACGTTCTGTAAGGACTTCTGCTGCTGCTCTACCGACGAAAAATGCTTGTACAAGAGGATTACTCATAAATTTTTGTTACGCTCATCCGCAAAAGAATTATAACTTGCTCCTATGCTTTACTGCCTCTGCTTTATTGCTGGTTTGGCGTTATTTGTTTTTTGGATTAGTCATTAGTCATTAGTCATTGGATTTTTCCCCATTCCCAATGCCCAATGCCCAACCACCAAACGCCCACAGAAGAGAATTTCAAGTAATTTTGACTTTAACAACATCAATGTTGTTAAACTTCATGTATATTAAAAATTAAGCAACGCTCATGTTGTTAAAGTGTTCTACTTCCAGACAACCAGGAAAACACATCATGAGCCTAGCGATACAAACTCCTGTTTATCAGTCACACCAATCCGGCTGAATCGCTTGCAAGTAATCTACTTAGTAATTGTGTTTATATGAAAAGTTCATTGGAGGAAATCAGACATAAAGATACTCTCTTGAAGTCTGTTACGCTCGATCAGTTGCAGGCGTTTGAAGCAGCTGCAAGGCACTGTAGCTTTACCCGTGCGGCAGAAGAGTTATTCGTAACTCAGCCAACTGTGTCAATGCAAGTTAAGCATTTAGCACAGGCTGTTGGTATGCCTCTATTTGAACAGTTGGGTAAGCGTGTCTACCTAACACAAGCGGGTAAAGAAGTTTTGAATACCTGTCAGGAAATTTTTAAATGTTTAAATCGCTTAGAAACAACCATAGTTGATTTGAAGGGGATGAAACAGGGACGACTGCGGTTAGCAGGTGTCACCACGACAAAGTATTTTATTCCCAAGCTACTTAAACCATTCTGTAAACTCTATCCTGGTGTGAGTGTTTCTCTGGAAATCACAAATCATCAAACACTGTTAGCACGGCTGAACGAAAATCTTGATGACTTATATATCCTCAGTTGTCCACCAGAGAGAGACGATGTAGAGGCAAAGCCGTTTTTAGATAATCCATTAGTGGCGATCGCTCCTGCAAATCATCCCTTAGCAAAGGAACGTAACATCCCTCTCCAGTACTTAGCAGACGAATCTTTAATTATGCGAGAGGAGGGTTCAGGAACTCGCAAAGTAGTACAACAGTTTTTTGAAAAGCATGACACTCAAGTACGAATCAACCTGGAACTCGGTAATAATGAAGCTATCCAGCAAGCTGTGATTGATGGTTTGGGTATTTCAGTTTTATCTTTGCACACCCTCAATTGTGCAGAAGTGAGAAATAAACTGGCAATTTTAGACGTGCAAGGATTCCCAATTCATCGTCAATGGCATGTAGTATTTCCGAAGAAAAAGCTGCTTTCGATTACTGCTAGTACTTTCTTAGAATATTTGCTTGCCGAAAGTGAGCGATTTTCTGCTGATAAAGAAAGTCCCATGCAATTAGTAGAGGGTTTGTGGATTAGATAGATTAGGGAGTGGGGAGTGGGGAGTGGGGAGTGGGGAGTGGGGAAAAAAATTTTCATCTAATCATATCTTGCACAAGTTGCAAAAAGCCGTGAAATAAATTTCCGGCTGATAGCTAAAACCCATTAAAAATGGGTTAAAAATCTTAGTAGGGTGGGCACTGCCCACTTACAATTATTGAGAATGGTACAAGATATCAGTTTTAACCCGTTTCTAACGGGTTTTAGCTTTAAGCCGGAAATTTATTTCACGGCTTTTTGCGACTTGTGCAAGATATTAATCTAAGTGCATAGGCATAATTAAATTAAATATTTACTAAAGACACAGGCTTGTAGTAAGCGCTTAAGCGCTCACTACGAACAGGCTTGTAGTAAGCGCTTAAGCGCTCACTACGAACAGGCTTGTAGTAAGCGCTTAAGCGCTCACTACGAACCATTATTTTCAGCTTTTAAACAAGTAATTCTTGATAGTATTGCTCCGATTCATTGGGTAGATATGTAGTTATTTTTAAGGCTTGCTTGCTCAACTTGAATGCTTTAGTAATATTAATGCGACTGAGAAAATCTAAGTCATGAGAAATAACCCAAAGCGCACCTTGATATTCATTGATACCTTCCACCATTTGGTCAACAGTTTCGATATCTAAGTTATTTGTTGGCTCATCTAAAATCAGTAAGTCAATTTCGGAAATACTGATGATGGCTATTGCTAATCTTGCTAATTCACCGCCACTCAATACAGATGTAGGTTTATTCACATCATCGTATTTAAATAAAAAATGTCCCAATTGCTGCCGTAAAATTTGATAGCTAAGATTAGGATTGGCAGCTTGCATATTTTCCAAAATAGTTTGTTCTCGATTCACTATTTCGTAAGTTTGATCCAAGTACACTGCTTTCATTCCAGGAGTAATTAAAATTTCTCCTGACTCCAGAAATGCCGAAAAACCCCCCTCAGTCCCCCCGCTTGCAGGGGGAAGTGAAAATAATCTTGTTTCTTCTAAGATAGCCTTTGCTAAACAAGATTTTCCAGAACCATTTGCACCAGCGATCGCTAATCTATCACCAGAGGAAACATGCAATTGAATATTCTCAATTAACAGGCGATTTGAAACCCAAAGATTCGCACCTTGAATATCAATTAGGTTTCTACGTTTTTGGCTTTTTTCTTCTAGTTGAATGCTTGTTGCTTTCGTAGTTTTAATTTTGGTTTCTGTAACTTTTTGAGTTGCCTTTGCTACCGCTTCTTCATGTTTATTTTTTGCCTTCCCCGCAGTCACTTCAGCTTTCCGTTTCAGCCCTCCTGCAACAATTTTAGGCATACTACCACTGCGAAGCTGTCCATTTCGACGTGATTGTGCTGCTCGTTGCTGTTCCTGTAACGCCGAAGTCTGAGCGCGTTTTAGTTCTTTTCTGGCAACTTCATGTGTTCTCAATGCTGCCTCTAATTCTATTTCTTTCTGCTCTCGGTACAGAGAAAAATTACCTCCATACACTTTTATTCCTTCAGGTGTAAGTTCCCAGATAGTATCTACGACTCTATCTAAAAATAAAGGTTTGTGAGAGACAATTACAAATGCGCCATTAAAGCCATTAAGAAAATTTCTCAAGCTTTCTAATGCAGCAATATCCATGTGGTTTGTTGGTTCATCTAGCAATAACAAATTTGGCTGTTGAGATAAACCAATAGCTAGAAATAGTTTTGTAAGTTCGCCTCCGCTTAAATTTGTTAGCGGTAGAGATAAATCAAGATTGGTATTGAAACGCGCCTGTAAAATTTCCTCAATATTCCACCATTCCTCTGATTTGGAACTTAAGAAATCAAGTACAGTATCTGCTTTGATTTCCTCCTTAATTGTGCTAATTTGTGGTAAGTAGTAAATAACTCCATTACGCCAAACCGAACCTTTGGTAGGGCAAATGTAACCTGCAAGTATCTTTAAAAGAGTTGATTTACCGACGCCATTACAACCGACTAAAGCAATGCGATCGCCTGCTTCAATGCTTACCTGAACTCCTTGAAATAAAATCCTAGTTGAATTAAGCTCGTAAGCTAAATTTTCAGCTAATAATATTGATTTTTTCGGCATATTCAAACCTCAATCACACTAATTTGTAGCCTGGAAATAAATTTCAGGCTCAAAGCTAAAACCAGTTAAAACTGGTTGAAATTTTTATTTATGCAGTTGGATTTATCAGACTTTAGCTATTAACCCGAAATCTCTTTCCGGGCAAAATTACACGCGAAAAATATTTAGCCGCATACCTTTTGGGATCGGCTTGATGTAAAGATGAATTGAGACAAATTCTTTAAAACATGAGTATCTTCCAGCGAAGTTGCCGTGTTTGTCGTGAATATTCTTCTTTGACACTCGCTGCATTCCTTGCAACGCTTCTGTGGCTACTACTTCATTTTGGCTATGTCGCTTGAGATGTGTTGAGATTTGATACTATCTACAGCATACTACAAAAGTATTCCAGAAGGCAGCTGGTAAAGTTACAAAATTATATTTAACAGGTGTATTTGACCGAAGTAATAAATGAAGCCCAATTATAGAGAAAATGTTGGCTATTCAGGTCTAGCAGTCCAGCTATAGGACCTTTAGTGGGTTCAGAACTACTTGAGGATGATGCATTCTATCGAAAGATGCTCAAGCATTTCTATCTCAAAAGTGCATAAGTTGATTTTGCTTGCACTTACTTATATATCGAAGAAAAGCTCTCTAAGCTTAACTGAACATTTAGTAAATAAGATAAAACTTACAACATATAATAATTTTTTTCAATAGGTAAGTTATAACTTCTTTCATTGATTAAATAAAGGACTGTAATCTATATGAATGACGAAAACAAACAATCCAGTAATTTTTGGACTACATTACCTGGCATTCTGACAGGAATCGCAGCTGTAATAACAGCCGTAGCCGGTTCAGCAGGATTGATTTCAGCTTTCAACTCAAATAAACCTCCGACTTCTCCTGTACCTTCAATTTCAAAAACTATAGATGTTTATGCCGACTCTATTAAAGGTACTGAATATACTAATAAGGAAGATAAATATTTACAAATAAGGTTTAAGGCTGATGGAAAATGGCTTGCAATTCCTGAAGATAATTCTAATCCTAATATTCCTGACAACGCTAAAGGTTATATTTCAGCAAAGGGCGATCCCAATTTTCAATCTAATGATACACCGTGCAGTAGGTTCCCTTTAGGAGCATTAATAGTTAAGAGACAGGATGGTAAATGTCTAGCCTCTGGCGAGGAAGACTCTTTCGATCTGGCACCAAAAGAAACTGTTTATTTTTTAATGAATGATGTTCCTAGTCTTTACAAAGATAATAAAGGTTCCCTTAAAGTTAACGTGTCTATATCTCAAAATTGAAAAAATAGTTTACTCTTGATTTATTTCCAAATTTGCCTTTATCCTCGCTATTTTTACGAGGATAATGTTGATAATGTTGTGATAAAAACTCCTCGGCAGAAGAGCGATCGCAAAAAGCTTTATAGTTTTAATTTATACAGCTATCCTTCTTCCCCTGACTCAAATTTCACCCCTTCATAAATATCATTAAAGGAAATTTGAAAATCTATTGACTGGAGAAATAACACCGCATCCGCTGACTCATAATCTGTTAATACCCATTGCCCATCAGAATTTTTGGCAAACTGCTCAACAAAGTATTCGTACTGGTCAATCATAATATATTCTTTTAATTGTGGGATGGAACGATAATATCTAAATTTATTTGTTCTGTCGTAATTTTTTGTCGAGTTGGACAAAACTTCTAAAAGAATTACAGGATTCGTGATTGTAGTAGTACCAGTACCCTCATATATTGGTTCTCCCTCAATTACCATCACATCTGGATAAGTATAGATGCGATAACGCGGTATCCACAACTTGATATCGCCCATGTATATTTTGTAATTTTTACCCCTCATCGTAAATTTAAAATTGGTGCAAAAATTCAAGGCGATTTCATTATGATTAGTTGTCCCACCAGTCATGGGAACAATTTCTCCATCTCGGTATTCATTTTTAAATTCTGATGTCTCCTCTAGTTGTAAATATTCCTCTGGTGTGTAGTACCTTTTTGATGTTTGTGTTTGCATAATAATCACATTTATAAAATATACATTAGTGAGGATAATGTTTTCTTAAAAACTCCTCAGCCTCAGCCCTATCTTTAATTTCGCCATCCAAGGTAGCTGCTAGTAAATCATCTAGCATTTGCCGATACTGCGGCCCTGGTTTATACCTCAATTTCCTCAAGTCATTACCATTGAGAATGGGTTGAACATTATTCCAAACTGTTAAGTAATGCCAAATTTGCCGCCTAGTTACTCGCGAACTGTGTAGGGCAATTAAAATTAACATGGGTAAGTCATATTGCCGCAGTAATTTCACTATCTGACTGGGACGGTGGCAAGTAGGCAAAGATTCCCTTACCTCAGTTTGTACTTGCGCTAATTTCTCCAAACGTTTAATGCTATCCTCTTGTAATTGCAGATTTTTTGCTACCTTCCCTCGATACTCTGGTGCAAGGTAGGCAATAATAGCTTCTAAGCGCATTTGCCAGTGAGTGATAAGGCTTTGTTCGGCGTCAAATTTTCGCAAACAACGTTCTAATAGCCGTAATTGCCGTAACAAATCTTCATTTAATTTTAGGGTGGGATGAATGCATTGTAACGCTCCCAAGTCCCCTAGTAATTGTAAAGCAGGTTTCCAATAAGGGGCTTCTAAGATATGTTTTAATTCTGTTTTCAGTCGTGTTTGCAGCGCAGGTGCTTTACTATTTTCTCGAGTAGTGCGATCATAAACGCCACTGTTAATCGCATAACGAATATGTTCTTCTGTTTGCGGTTCAATTTTAAATCCGAAGCGTACTGCAAAACGCACGCCGCGATATATGCGAGTCGGATCTTCTATGAAACTATTAGAATGTAAAACGCGGATTTGCTTTGCTTCTAAATCCAGTAAACCACCAAAGAAATCAAGCAGTTTGCCAACACGAGGAGGCGTAAGCCGCAGTGCTAAGGCGTTAATAGTAAAATCGCGTCGATACAAATCTTGACGAATTGAACTGGCTTCAACTTCAGGATTTGCCGCTGGGTAAGGATAAAATTCTGTTCTGGCGGTGGCAATATCTACCCAGAGAGAGTCTAATTCTGGATCTTTGTGCCATAATAAAGCCGCAGTTTGAAAAGCACCATGAATTTCTAACCGCGCTGCTGGGTAAAGTTGCTGAAGTGCTTTTGCTAACTCTACACCTGCACCCACATCTGCTGCTTTGTGAAAGCCATCAACTACCAAGTCTATATCTTGGATCATCAAACTACCAGTAGCTTCTTTAGCTAACAGTAAATCGCGTACTGCTCCCCCTACTAAATATAAATGCCAACCGCGTTCTTTTGCCTGTGCGGATGCTTTTGTAAGTAATTCCCAAAGTTTCGGAGCAAGGCGATCGCGCAATTGAGCTAAGGTAGGAACATCAATATCATCTTCTTTCCCTCTCCCTCTCTCCCCTATCTCCCCATCATTTTGCTGATGTAATTCCCGCAAAACATCAGTGCGCGTGACAATTCCCACTAATTGTCCATTTTCCAACACAGGCAAGCGTCCGATATCGTATGTCACCATCAACGACTCGATTTCTGGTAGGGTGGTATCTGGTGTAATTGTCCTAGGATTTGTTGTCATGTAACCTTTAACTGGTGCATGACTAAAGCCGTGATGCAAGGCTATATCCAAATCTCGGCGGGAAATAATACCAACTAACTTTCCTTGGGTATCCACCACAGATAAACCAGAGTGTCCATAGCGCAACAAAATCCGCTGCGCTTCCTCTATAGTTGTATCTGGGCGGATGGTGCGGACTGGAGATGACATTAAATCCCGTGCTATTGGTGGATAGGGAACTTGAGCTTTTAACCCTTCCAGCAGTTTGTTTAATATTTCTTGAGAATTTGCACTGCGTAGATTTAGCGATGTAGCTTGGGAATGTCCGCCACCGCCAAGTGGTTGAAATATTTGATTGAGATTCACATGAGGAATTTGCGATCGCCCAATTACCGTTAAGCGCCAGTCATTCTCTCCTAAAGGATATTCGTGTGCTAGTAATAAAGCATCTATTTCCGTCAACTCCATTAACTCGGAAGCAAGACTCGATAACCCCGGCACAAAAGCCTTAGTTTTCAGCGTCACCCAAGACAGCGTATATCCACGTATGCATAAATATTGAAGATTGTCAAGCGTTTCAGATAATAGCTGCTGCAATTGGGGAGACAAACCAGGTTCAACGTACTCGGCAACAACTGATAAACTTGCTCCTTGCTGCATTAGCCAAGCCAAAGCGAGAGCATCTCTGGGTGTAGCATTGTCGTAGGTGAGGGAACCAGTATCAACGTGGATACCCAAAGCCATCACCGTTGCTTCGGCGGGAGAAAGGGAAATTTGCTGTTTTTGTAACTCCTCGACAATGAGAGTTGTAGTAGCTCCTACAGGCGAAAGATGAAACTGTGTAGCGGGGATATCGCCTTCTTGTTCGAGGTGATGGTCATAAACTATGATTTTTTTAAGATGGGGTAAGTCTAACCATTCGGCAGCCTTACCGATGCGATCGCGGTATTGCGTATCCACCACAGTTAGGGAACGAATTTTTTTCGGATTCACCGAACGCCGTTCAATCAGGGGATACTCATCCCGATGCAACGCCAAAAAATCTCGTACAGGTGGATGAGCGCCGCCAGTCAGTACAATTTTACTACCTGGAAGCAATCGCGTTAGACCTACCGCCGCTGCCAATGAATCAAAATCCGCTGTAGTGTGGCACAGAATTAAATCCATAATCATTAGTCCTTTGTCATTTGTCATTTGTCATTTGTCATTTGTACAAGGTTTAGGACTTACGCAATAACTCTCCCAAACTCTTATTCCTTCTTGTCCTTTGCGTCACGCCAGTTGCTACAACTTTGGAAAAGCAACGCACTGGCTACGAGTGTGGTTCGTTTTTTCATGATTTTGCGTAAGTCCTAAAGATTAATGACCAATGACCAATGACCAATGACCAATGACTATTGACTAAAATGTTGCAATTTCTGTTAGGTTAACAATAAGGAAAAACTATCTGTTTTGCCCTGTAAACATTCTATCTTTCTTGCCATAGGGACGTATGGCATGGGTTTTAACCCCTAAACACCCCGCTTGTACTGCTTGCAGTCAAGCGAGGAATCGTTCACTATCTTCGCTGTCTTGGGAAAAGGGAAAATGACTATAATATTTCAAATTGCTTTATTAGCTTTAGTCCTGTTGTCGTTTGTGATGGTGATTGGCGTCCCTGTTGCCTATGCCACTCCACAAAACTGGAATGAATCGAAAAGATTGCTGTGGCTTGGTTCTGGGGCCTGGATTGGCTTAGTACTTTTAGTCGCTGCATTGAGCTTTTTCGTAGTTTAAGCGACTGCTGCAACCAAGCGCTATTAAGTAGCATAGAAAAAACAGGGGCAGAGGAGCAGGAGAAGGAAAAGAGGAAAGATTACCCTTTTACCTTTTACCTTTTTTCCGCTGCTCCTGTTGTATTTAGAGACGAATGTATATATTTGCAAGAGTATAGTTGATATAGAGGCGGTTATGGCAGTTTTCGAGGGAACTTTTACGCAGACAGAACCTTTGCGGTTTGCATTGGTAATTGGTCGATTTAATGATTTAGTTACCACAAAGCTGCTGGAGGGATGCCAAGATTGTTTGAAACGCCACGGTGTTGATGTTAATCCACACGGTTCTCAAGTAGATTATGTTTGGGTACCGGGAAGTTTTGAAGTTCCGGTGGTGGCTCGTCAACTTGCGCTTTCAAATCGCTACGATGCTATAATTTGCCTAGGTGCTGTGATCCGCGGGCAAACGCCTCATTTTGATTATGTATCATCTGAGGTGGCAAAAGGTATTGCCGCTGCTTCCTTTCAAACTGGTGTACCAGTGGTTTTTGGCATTTTGACAACTGACTCGATGCAGCAAGCTTTAGAAAGAGCAGGAATTAAAAGCAATCACGGTTGGGATTACGCTATGTCAGCATTAGAAATGGGTAGCTTGATGCGAACATTACGCTCTAATCTAGCTCAGCCATATTCTGGTAATTCCCAATCTTTACCAGCTTCGCTCAAAAGTGCAAGCGTAGGTGATTTTTCGGCATCTGGGGAAGAATTGGGTTAATTGGCGAATAATTTATAGCTAACTTGAAAATAGGGAGTGGGGAGTAGGGAGTAGGGAGTAGGGAGTAGGGAGTAGGGAATTGGGAATTGGGCATCGGGCATTGGGCATTGGGCATTGGGCATCGGGCATCGGGCATTGGG
>JBHYDF010000024.1:0-61171 GCA_051861145.1 Nostocaceae cyanobacterium | reverse complement strand
CAGCTTGAGCTTGTGCTTCAATGTAGGTTTCGAGTTCGGCTTGGGCTAGCGCTTGAGAGTCTACGAAGGGAGCGAAAAGTGCTTGCACCTTTTGTGTTGAGTGGGTCATAATAGAATCTCCATTCAGTTGGATAAAAGGCGATCGCACTTGTTTGGTAGACGGGGCGATCGCTTTTTGCTTTTGACATGAATCTAATCTAAGCCACTTTTACAATACTTGTCAATACAATACTATACTAATAATTCAATACCTTGCAATACAAGGTTGAGCGAGAGTAAATTGAGGGTATAGCGACAGAGGAAAACGTATGGCTAACTCTAAAAGACAAAGAACTTTTATCTCGTTTGAAATAGACCCCGAAACAAGAGAGGCGTTCAGCCAGCAATTGAAATCTGAAGGCAAAACAGTATCGGCTGTTCTTAAGCAATTCATTGAAAATTACTTAAGGTCTGCCGAACAACCCAAGCCGCCTCAAGACTTAACGGAGGTAATTAAACGACTCGAAGAAGTTGAGAAAAAAGTGGGAATTGAGAACAAAAGACTAGTGGGGGAATTGGCCGCCTGAGGGATGAAAATGAATCTCTCAGGCGAACTCACACCCAACTACTTGAATTACTAAACAAAGAAAAGCCCGCCCCTTATCAGGCGGGTTAACTTTTTATAAGGGGAACTCTGTATTGAGGAGTATAATAACTTCAATACAGAATCCATGAAAACTTTAACACTGTATGTTTGTTTATGTCTCGTTGGTTTAATACCGCAGGTCCTTGTCAAAGTGACATTCACTATATGCTACCGCCCACGGTGAGGTTGCCAAATTTGTCACGCTTGATAGAACAACGTAATTATTTCGTAATTCATGCACCGCGCCAAACAGGTAAAACCACTGCAATGCTAGCGTTAGCACAACAACTGACTCTAAGCGGACGCTACACAGCAGTCATGGTATCTGCGGAAGTAGGCGCACCTTTTAGCGATGACCCTGGAAGAGCCGAATTAGCAATTCTTGGTGCTTGGCACGATGCAGCGATTGATAGTTTACCCCAACAACTGCAACCACCTACTTGGCCCAATGCAGAAGCAGGACAAAGGATTCAAGCTAGTCTCAGGGCTTGGGCACAGGCTTCGCCACTGCCAATAGTGCTATTTATCGATGAAATTGACTCCCTACAGGATGAAGCACTGATTTCGGTTTTACGACAATTACGCGATGGTTATCGTGCTCGTCCCCAAAACTTTCCTCTTAGCGTCGGATTAATCGGCTTACGAGATGTACGAGATTATAAAGTCGCTTCTGGGGGTAGTGACAGATTAAATACAGCAAGTCCCTTTAATATTAAAGTTCGTTCTCTAACTCTGAGAGATTTTAATGCTGTCGAAGTTGGGGAATTATACCAACAACATACCAATGATACGGGACAAATTTTCACTCAACAAGCAATTCAGACAGCATTTGATTTAACTCAGGGACAGCCTTGGTTGGTAAATGCCCTTGCCAAAGAAATTGTTGAAGAAATGGTAACGGATACTTCGGTCGCAATTACACCTGAGCATGTTCATCAAGCAAAAGAAGTGCTTATTCAAAGGCAAGATACCCATCTTGATTCGCTTGCAGAAAGGCTGCGAGAACCGAGAATTAAAGCAATCATTGAACCAATATTGGCAGGATTAGAACTAGGAAATGTACCCAATGATGATATCCAATTCGTGATTGATCTAGGTTTATGTAAGATAGACCCACTAGGAGGATTAGCGATCGCTAATCCGATTTACCGCGAGGTGTTACCCAGGGTATTAACGGTGACACCAATGGCTTCTTTGCCTCAAATTACACCGACTTGGTTAACTCTATCTGGTGAGCTAGATACAGATGCTTTATTGCAGGCATTTTTGGCATTCTGGCGGCAACATGGAGAACCATTACTTGGTAGTGCAGCTTACCATGAAATTGCACCCCACTTGGTACTAATGGCATTTTTGCATCGAGTGGTTAATGGAGGTGGAACCTTGGAGCGCGAATATGCGATTGGACGCGATCGCATGGATTTATGTTTGAGATATGGGAATGTGACACTGGGAATCGAGTTGAAAGCTTGGCGAGATAAAAGAGCAGATCCAACCGAATCGGGTATTGAACAATTAGATTCCTATTTAGCTCGGTTGGGGTTAAATTTTGGTTGGTTGATTATTTTTGATTTACGCGCCAAGGCTTTACCCATAGAGGAGCGTTTGAGTACTCAAGTTACAGTTACTAACAATGGGCGTTCTATTACTATTGTGAGAGCCTAGTATTTCAGCCATGTTTAGCACCCAACAGTTTATCAACGATAACGAGAAATCAATGGGTCATTATCCTGCGATCGCGGACTGCGCGTCCTAGACCCCAAAGGCGCTCCGCTTGGTTGCCCTGAACTTCATTCAGGGGGAGGGCAGTTCTCCAAACTGCCCTCCGGGTCTATACGGACGATCGCGGGAGCGGGGTGGCGCACTCTTACTCCGGACTATTTTTTATCAACTGGTGCTTTTCTATCACTGGTTCAGTCGGCTGATTAAACAGTGGATTTATCACAGTACCCAACAATATTCCAAAGCCTGTTAATGCTAGTAATACGCTTGCAACTGCCCGAACAGATATTTCTCTACCAACTGCACCCACCCCATATTCTCGTTCGTACTGGTCAAACGCCCACCACACCATCTGAAATTGCCAGGGATTAAGCGAAAACCATTCACGAGAGCGTGATAGTTTAATCTGACAATTTTTGAATTTTTCGTGGAGTAAACTTTCAACTAACGCCATATCCTCTACATAAATAGTTCGGAGGATAACATACTCACAAGGGGGCTGATTTGTTGTGAGTGCTTCGAGTCTTCCTTGTGGATTTCTGGATAACCCAATTTTACATCGTCTGATAAATTTACCCGGCACAATCCCGGTTACATTCTGGGCTTCAATTAAGTAGCACCAGCCGACTACATTATCATTTCTTTCTACCCATGCCATAATTTTAACGATAAACGTGCATCATGCAAATTCATGTATTTTGCGCAGGCTGATTTTTTCATTGCTATTGAATATCCTTGGAGTTATTGTTCAGAAAATCATTCACTATTTCCTAACATTAATCTCATTTTTTGTGACCGAAATACCGTCAATTTGCTTATATAACTGCCGAGCGATGAACCGGGATGATGCTCAACCCAATAAACAACCCGCAACCCACTTTTGACAGTACTTACAGGCGTTATAAACACGGTTCTGTCACATGACGTTAGGTTCTGGATGGCTGGGTTGATGGGCGAACCCTCTTGAACCACAGAACCCGGTTTTGATGACACATCCAGCCATTTAGTCTCAACTTTTTAGTCCATTTCAGCCGACGAGCCAAAAAACCCAGGTTTTACTGAAAGCGACGAACCCAACCCCAAATCCTGTGAACCCGCTTTTGACAACAGTTATGCGGTTCGGTGGGTTCGCTCTCAAAAGCATCCAACCCACGCAACCCGGTCTTGGCAAGGGTTTTAGTTTTTTATTAGGAAATAGTTCCATAATGCTGTTTGACTCGTTCTTTAAGGGCTGCATATTCAGGTGATTTAGATGGTTTTACCCCAAACACTTCTTCAATTACTCTTGATAACCCTGCCCCAGAATTAAGATTAACTAAATTCGCTCTCTCATTGAGCATCTGTATTTGATTCGGAGTAAAAGCAGCATTCTCACCTGACAGAAAATATGTTTGATTTCCAATCTTCACGGTATTCAAACACATGGATACTAAACCGATTGGAGGATTTCCAGTATCCTGATACTCTTTGTATGTGTAATGAGTTGGATGTTGAGAAGCTTGGTAACGTCCATTGAAGCATACCAAGACTGGATATGCTGCGCTTTTAATCCATTCTGATTCATGTTGTTTCAGAGCAGGTGCATTTGGTTGATTAATTCTATGAACAGCAGCACCAACCAAGAATAATTGATAAAAAGCTCCTCGAAATTCACTATCCATTTCTATTGCGGATGTTGTTTGTGAGTGATTCCCCACTAATACAATCACGTTGAATTTCCTTCCCGTGGAAAAAACCTGCACAAAACGCGCAACCCTTCTCAAAACGAGCGGGCTTACTGCGATGATTCTCAAGATTACTGCGAAAAAACCGCTCGTTTTGAGAACCCTCACCCAAAATCTAATCGGCAAGGCAATAAGCCAAAAGGGTTGCGCGTTTTGTGTAGATTAGTGCGTCCCCCTCTACTGCTGCTTGCTTAACAATTTCCATCACATCCAAATCTGATGGTGCATCTTTTAAAATTCGCCCTAACTCATCAATGGCAATGATTAATGTTTGGCGACGACTTGCATCCCCTCCTCTTAGCCGTAACTCTTCATCAAGTTCCTCTATTGCCGAATAAATCTCCTCCATTTCATTAATTTCAACAAAACCAGCATCGCTAAAATCAGATTTCTCATCACTATGGGGATTGAGCGCTAATCGCATCGCATCTTCACCACCTAACCATTGGGCGATCGCCTTCATCGCTGATGTTTTTCCTGCACCAGGATGTCCCGTAATCAAAAAACCGCGCCGTGCTTTACTTACCAGTGATTTACAATCGGGGATTCTTGCACTCAATTCTTCTTTGGTTGGCTTCGGTTTCTTTGCCAGCTTGACTTTGGTTTGCATCAAGCCCAATTCACCGTTATACGTGAAATGCACCGGTTCCAACACTAATTCACAATATTGCTGGAGAATTTGTGAAAATTTATTCAAATCGTCAGCCACAACCACATCATCCAAGCGGTTGACATGAAAGTACAAAATCGGCTCATAGGGGTCGTTGTCAATATGGGAACGGTCCAGGCGAATACCTTGAGCCGCAAAAAACCTGATGATGGTATTGCCAACCCTTTGAGCATCATGTACGGCTATGCGCCACTCAATCGGCTTTTCTAATTCCTGAATGCGGTTGGTTAATTGCTCAATCGTCTTTTCAAACTCTTGCAATCGACCAACAGAAATCTTCGCTGTGTTCAACACATCAGTAAATTCGGTTTGGTAATTCTCGATATGTTGATTATTGGCAGTTACCCACTCTTGTGCTAAAGATTGTTGATTGAGACGATGTTCTTCCTCTCTTTTTTGAACTTCTTCTGCTGCTTTGGCTGTGAGATTGTGAATATGCGTCTCGTAATCAGAAAAAGGAACAGAATCGTTGACTATTTCATCTAAATACCGGATAACGATTGTTTGCGCTTTTACTTTCAATTCAACGCATCTGTCAATAATCAACTCTTGAATTTCTAGACCAACATCCAATAATTCATCAAATGATTGTAACTGCTCATACGCTTCTATGCTTAGGCTAAAACGCACCCTCAAACTGTCTACATCAATATACACTTGGTCTAATTCTTCCCTGACATCTGGATAGTTCCGTACTAACGCATCAAGTAAACTTTCCAGTTTTTTCACACTGCGACTGTACGTCGTGCGGACGATTTGATACGCTTCAGAGGCTGAAAATCTGCCTACCTCTTGTAATTTGTGCTTTAAGTTACCAATTTCGATTCTGGCTGCTCTTAGCTCTCCATCGCGCTGATGAAGCAGCTTTTCACTTTTTTCTATTTGTCCAGAAAGTGTTGTTTTCAGAGCTTTGAAATTGTCAGCCTCTATCAGTAACTTATCAACTGTTTTTTGTAACTCTCTGGTTGCAGTGTCTTTATCTGCTAGGGACTGCGAGAATTCTCTTTTTTTTCTTTCTTCAGTAGTTGCTGCTGCACTTGTGATTAATTCACCTATTACTACTGAGGCGATCGCTCCCCCTAATGATGCATAACCCAACTGTTGCAGCAAAGGTTCAGGGTTGAAAATGCCAACGGTTGACGCTAATCCTACCCCACATTGGACAAATAATCCCTACCTCCAGGAATAAACACTAATACGTTTTCTGATTCCATCCCCTCAACGTCAATCCAGACTCTGTAATGCCAACACATCCCCAACAAATCTTTTAGGCAAGATTGGGCAAAAGCAGAATCGACGTTACACCGAGCTTTAACGCTCTTGGCTTTATAAAAAATCTGGCGCTCTTGGGCTTGCATGGTCAGTGAATGCCTTCTCAACTAACTCAGGAGTAATCTTCTTAAGTTGCTGATAAGCAATTGGTACAGGTTCAACTAGATCACAGTCAACCAAGGCGTAATCAGTTGTGACATCATAAATTCGACCCGCCATCATTTGAGTGAGCTCTATATCCTCCCACTGCACTATATCTCCAAGTCCAAAGCCCCACTCACTGAACACAATTTGCTCAATGTCTGATGATTGAGAATCACCACTGTTGTTGACAGTAGCGTGATTGTCAACAACAGCAGTCGCTGATGTTGTATCAATGGGTACTAAAAACTCATGTTTAATGCTCGTCCAGCAACTGGCATCATCAACAGCACTCACTCGATGGTATGTTCTGCCAATTGAATCGATTTTGACTACTTTTCCTGACCACTCTCTATCACCACCACTCACTTGACACAATGGTGCTTCTTCAATCCAGTTCCCGTAAGTTGAGTATTGCTGGAAATTGCTGTTAATGACGGTGATGCGCTGGATACTCCCAACCGGCCCACTGACTGAAACAAGGAGCAAAGGTTCTCCTGTCACCCATCGAGGTAATGTTGGTATGGTCGAATTGGTTACAACCACTCCTCCTTTTTTCCAACCCTCTTTCCAACGCTCCGTGGGTGTAGGAATTGGAAAAAGCAGCTCAAGAGCGTTGTGTTGTTCAGTATCCGTCTGTTTTTTGGCACAACTGGTTTCTGAATCAGCCGAGACTATACCAGTAGTTTCTAACACGTCGGTACTTTTGCTTTGTTCTTCTGGCTCAACAGCTTGATCTGACTGAGCCTCGACTTGTACAACTGACTCTTGTGATTCGACATCTGATGAGTGTAATCCCACACCTACAGGCGCTACAACAGAGGTTTGCTCATACAGCAATTGTTCTAATTCAAGTTGGGCTACCTCAAAAGAGGAATGGCACGCTCGATAAGCCCAAACATATACGGTACAAGAGCTTGGAGTATTGACAAGTTAAAGGGAACTAGTGGAAATAAAAACAGTTAATTTGCTGATTTTTATCCACGAGCTTTGTTAGTAACCCAAGTTGCTAGTTATTCTTGTAGGCGATCGCCACGAGGTCATTTTAAGCAATAAAATCCCCTCCAGAGTCAAAATTGGAGAGGATTATGCTAAACGAAATAATTGCGATCTATGCTATCACCGATGACTTGTTAAAAGCGATTGGGCATGACGACGACATTCGTCGTGAGATGATTGATGCAGAAATTATTACAACGGCATTGGTTGCAGCCATATTCTTCAATGGTAATCATAGCAAGGCTTGTGCCTACATGAAAGAGCATAACTTCATACCCAATATGTTATAAAAATCACGATTTCATCGGCGATTACATGGAGTTTCAATGTTAATCAACGATTTGTTTCATCAAATAGGAATGATACTGAAAGAAACTAGCGATTGTACTGAATATCTTTTAGACTCGTTTCCTGTACCGATGTGTGACAATATTCGGATCTTTGATGTCAAGTTAATACGATCGCAAGAGTATCGAGGTTACATTGCGTCCAAAAAACGCTACTTTTATGGAGTGCGAGTTCAGGTACTAACAACTAAAAGTGGTATTCCGGTTGAATTTGTATTTTTACCAGGTAGCGCAAATGATCTACGCGGCTTGAATGCACTACCGTTAAATCTACCGTCGGGAAGCGAAGTATATACTGATTCTGCGTATACTGATTATATAGCAGAGGATGACTTGGAAGAATCGAGTCAAATTTCTCTACAAGTTATGCGTAAAAACAATTCTAAGCGTCAAGACCCCCAGTGGAAAAAATATATCAAGCAATGTACTCGACAATGAGCTTGAAACCGTTTTTAGTAGTATCACCTGTGTTTTCCCTAAATCAATACATCCAGTCACCTATGAGGGGTTTTTACTGAAGTTAGAAGCATTTATTTTTGCTTTTACACTCAAGCAAGCTTTCATACAATAAGTAATTTAAACAACTTAAAATCATTTAAGTAACTGAATATTCAATCAAGTCTAAAGCGCGGTGGCGCTACACGCCACCGCGACTTTGTAGTGTGCGATCGCTTCCCACAGCAATCACCTGAATCAATAACTAGCAACTTGGGTTAGTAGCCGTATTCTCAAGACAAAAGAAAGAAAAATAGTAAAAAATAATACAAGTTTCCCTCTATAGGAAAATCCCGATGTATCCAGTCAAACTAGATTGGATATCGGAGAATTTAAAATGACTACTTATACTGTGCCAAAAAGGGTGCATATTCTCAAGCAGAAATTTAGTACGAGTATTGGATTGCCTTTTAAAGAATTGTTACCAGAGGCAGTGATAAGTGAAATTATCAGCTTCATTAAAAATAAAATACAGGTGTCGTTTGTTTGACCCTATAGTAACATTATGGGCGTTTTTATCTCAAGTTTTAGATGTTGATAAAAGTTGCCACAATGCCGTTAGCAGAATCATTGCACACTTAGTTGGAGAAGGGGTGGAACTTCCTTCAACTGTAAGAAGTGCATACTGCCAAGCACGTATTCGACTGCCGGAAATGTTACTAAAAAAATTATTTTATCAAGTGGCAGTTGGTGTTGAAGAACAAGTAGGTTCAGAGTATTTATGGTGTGGTCGAAAAGTAAAAGTAATAGACGGTTCTAACGTTTCAATGCCCGATACAGCAGCAAACCAGAAAGAATATCCACAACACAAAAACCAAAAAAATGGTTGCGGTTTTCCAATCGCAAAAATTGGGGTGCTTTTTAGTATAGCAACGGGTGCTGCAATTGCCTTAGTTATAGATGTTTTTAATACTCATGATATACAGCTTGCGAGAAAATTATATCAGCTTTTAAATCCAGGAGATGTGCTTTTAGGGGATAGAGCTTTTTGTGCATATGCAGATTTAATTGAAATAAAAAGTCTTGGTTGTGATGCTGTTTTTCGTAAGCATCAAAGCCGTAAAACCGATATGCGGCGGGGTAAAATAGTCGGTGCTTGTGATAAACTAGTTACCTGGAATAAACCGACAAAGTGCCCCAAAGGTTTAACACAAGAAGAATTTGATTCTTTACCTACAACTCTAACCATCAGAGAAATTTACTTTGACATCATTATTCCTGGTTTTCGCACAAAACAAGGCGCGTTTAATTACGACCTTACTAGATACATCACTATACTCAACAATAAATATTGTTAGACTTTATTATCAAAGATGGGATGTTGAAGTTAATCTAAAACACCTGAAAACAACTTTGGGCATGGATGTTCTCCGAGGAAAAACACCATCATTAGTACGTAAAGAAATTTGGACGTTTTTACTTGCTTATAATCTTTTACGAACTTTGATGCTTGAAGCTGCTACAAAAGGTGGTGTTTCTCCAAAACACTTGTCATTACAGGGTACTCGCCAGCACTTTAATAATTTTATTCCCAAATTATTAAGTAATTCCAAGCACACTAGAAGTATCATTTATCAAACATTATTAAATCTCCTAATCCACAAAGAAGTTCCACAACGTCCTGGTCGTTGTGAACCGAGAGTCCGAAAGCGCCGTCCTAAAGCCTATCCTTTAATGCAAAAATCAAGACCACAGTATCACGTTGATTTAAAATCTGCTTAATTATTATCAGTCAGTAATGCAAACAAATTAAGACTAACATCTAATCTTCAATGCTCAACATAATTCGCGTCATCTTAACGCGGACTATTTTTTCATTGTCCCCAAATTGCTTGCTGCTTAATAATCTACCAATTATTTATGACTTTTCTGCTTTATATCAATTATTTGACTGGTATTTTATTTTCACCTTAGTCCCCAACTTCTTTATTCCATAAACTCAATTTTTTGAAACCTATACAGCTACTTAGCTCCAGCTTATCGAGCGTGCCATTCATCTATCTAGTATTGATTTGAAAACACAGTAATAACTTTAAGTGAGTTTTTTGATTTGCAGTCTATTAGTGAATTGATTGAAATCGGTAGGAATTAAGCCAATATGACTATCGCGATCGCCTAATCCATTACATATACAAAGGTATATTTTTAGACAATAATGTACATCGAAACAGCCCAAAAATTGGGAGTAAAGTTAAAAGCCTTGGGCAATGATTTGAGGTATATGCTATGACACAAAACCAACCAGATAGATTAGAACGACTTGAAGCAGCTTTAGGTAGATTTGCAGAACTGACAATTGCCAATGTTCAACGCCACGACCAAGCACTTACTCGGCTAGAAGATTCAGCATCTAGGCACGACGAGGCACTTACTCGTATTGAAGAACAGACTAGTCGAAACTCAGAAGCGATCGCCAACCTCACCACCCAAGCCCAGCGCCATGATGAGCAATTATTCCGCATAGAAGGAGCGATCACTGACCTCACTACCAAGATGAATCAAATTGGTAGCCGTGTAGATGCCCTGACTACAAGCACTACTGAGACAATACAACTTGTAGCACAACAAGCTGTACAATCAGAGCGCGATCGCCAAGCTTGGCAGTCCGAAATACGTGAAATCTGGCAGTACCTGCGCTATGAACCTCGCAATGGGAATGGGAGGAGTGAATAATGATAACTGGGCGTTTAGAAATCACAATCAAAATTAGTCAAATGCCTACTGCACAAACTGTAGAGAACGGTTGGCAACAGTTTGAAATCGATTGTGATGGACGCATTGTCACTGTCACTGTAAAACCCAAGATATGGAAGAAACTTACCTCGGCACAAGCAAATTATCCGCAGTGGGTAGCAGCCATCGCAGGGAAAATGGGAGACCCAACAGAAAAAGGTTTCGTATTGCTAGAGCCAAACATTCAAGTTTTCGAGAAGAAATCTCGCTCAAAAGAAGCAGAACCTGCTGCTAATTAAGGCTTTAACGCTCCCAAATCTGATTGAGTAGAGTCGCAACTATGATGATTTTGAGAAGCTTTGGCGATACGCTGCCTCGCGTTAAGCCAGATTGCTTATCGCCTGCAATCTGTTTGTAGAGTTGAGCAACTGTTCGGCTTTTATACAAACCCTCGCTGCCACCATGCTCTAAGTGAGCAAACCAGCTTTGTATCGATTGATTTACTTTTTCCCGGCCAATTTTACCCTGAGCGTAGTCTGTTTGCAAGCGTTTGAGTCTCCGCCTTGCCAGATGTAAATTACTATTTCGCACCCTAATCCTATCTGGAAATATTCTAAATCCCAAAAAACTCGCACCAATTTTGGTTGAAAATAATTGGCTTTTAATTGGATGTATTTGCAGCCGAAATTTCGCTAAATATTCTTCAATAGCTAATCGCGCTTCTCTTAAAAATTCCCAGTCATCCGAAAACAAGGCAAAATCATGGTTATAAATATGTTGAGGAAACAATAAAATTACTTCCGGAAAAACCAGACCCAATTTTACTCGCCAATATTTTCCACAGAGTTACCAATAAGCGGGCGTATCCACCCTGCCGATCCTTGCTCCACCAGTTCATAAATTTGGCGAAGGTATTGACTGATAAACCCTGTTTTAACGTATGAATACAACCAAACATACCTTGTTGCAACCCAACGAAACCTGGTTTTTTCGTCATGATTCCGATTACTGAATCGGTGTTCTAGGGATGGGCGATCGCTCTAGCTACCGATTGCCGAAACGCTGCCGACGGATATCAGTTGAGCAGCAACACGAGGATCAGGACACTCAGTGAAGGCACAAATGCCCAACGCCAACCAAAAGTGGAGGCAAAGTAGCCCCCTAGCAGCGATCCAGACAAGCCACCCATCGTTGAAGCTAAAATTAGCGCTAAGGTTGCCTGCTCTTGGGCTTTGTCGTCATCAATTAAATCTGTAAGTGCCCAAGGGGTACTCATTAAGGGCGTGGCAGCTAAACCCGTCAACAGCGAAAAACTGATGGCAAGCATTTCAACCTTAGGACTGAGGGAAGTGAGCGCAATCCCGATGCCATATAAAATCAAGCCGATGATAAATACGCGAGTTCGACCGTAAAAGCGACATAGGTTCTCCGTTGTGGGTGCAAAGGAAGCGGTCACAAGGGAGAAAACTATCAGGATGCCCTGTATGGAGCCAACGCTCGAATTGAGATCGAGTACGATCAAAGACATGATGGTGGGTATAACACTGACATTATAGGCAACCATAAATAAAGTGAGACTGATTACCCAAAAGCCTTTACGCCCGAATTGAAGCGTCCGCACTTGATTCATAGACCGCCTCTGAATCTCTTAGCTGCTGCCACCAAAGTAAACAATAATTATTGATCGAGTCTATCCGACTGGTTCACCACAGTTATGCGACGACGGCTACCGAAAAAATGAGCATAAACGTAGGAAAACTCGCAGCCAACGAGGAAAATTTCGCACGTCAGATAAATCCACAGTAGCAGAATCATGACGCTTCCAATCGCGCCATACGAGAGGAAATGGCTACCGATTGTAATGACACTATTACTAACGAGTTGCTGCAATCCCACTAGCAACAAGGCGGTGAGCAAAGCACCTAACCAGACATCCCGCCAACCGACATAAACAGACGGCAAAATCTTGAACAAAATGCAGGCAGCCAGAGCCAGAATCAAAAAAGATGCGCTGACCTGAAGCCCTTTGGTTAATTGCAGTTCGTCAATCTGGATGAAAGAGAAGGTTTCTCGAAAGGTTGCGATCAGCTTTAGGATAGTCCTGATGGCAATATTTGAGATTAATGAAGTCAGCAGCAATAAGGCAGTCCCAAGCACTAACAGAAAAGCCAAAAGTTGGTTCAGAAAAAAGGAAAGCACTGTTCTACGAATTGATTCTAATTCAGAAGCTGGACTATTTGCTCGCCAAATTTTATTGACTGAACTCCTCAGAACAGCGAAGACTGTACTAGCTGAAGATAAGAGCAAGACAAATCCAATGATTCCGGCTCTAACACTACTTTGGTTGAGGGTAGTGACAGTTTCTTTGACCAAATCGTGAACTTCTGGAGGCAGATACTTTTGTACTACTTCTTTGATATATTGAAACGCTTCAGTATTGGGCCCAATCAGCGAACCAACAACGCTCAGGATGACCAATAGGATCGGAAACAATGAGAAGAGAGCGTAGTACGACAAAGCGGCTGCCATACCGGAACAATTATCTTGATCCCACTTCAGCCCTGTCTGAATGAGGAGTTGAGCCGGTTTTGAGGGTAGGATGGTAGACCGAATATATCGAATCATGGGGACTTATTTAGAGTGTGATCGGTGAGATGGGTTCAATATCCGGATCGTGCCCCCCGATTTGCTTGGTGCAAAGAACCCAGACTGCTGCCCCTTGCTCCAGAAAAACTTGAGCGATCATATCACTCGCCTTGCGGGGTAAGAGCGTTCGCCAACTACCCAATCCGAACCACAGGTTACGGAGCGGTTCATCTTCCAGGGTGGTGCCTAAATTGAACTCATTGTTTTCCCAATCCGCGCGGGGAGAACCTAGCGATCGCAATTTACGCAAGAGCTGTGCTTTTACGTCCAACAGTTGCTGATAACGCTGCGCCTGCGCCGGATTGTGGGTGAGCCAGGTTTGCAGCAAAGTTTGATTAGCAGCAATCGCTTGGGACAGGGAGCGAATGCTGGCAAACAATGCCTGATTAGAATCCTGGGCGCAGTTATTGGCGGGACCAACGTAGGTTGCCCCCGTGCCATCCCCAATCCGATACCGAGCGGTCATCGCCTCCAGTTGACTCAGCATATTACTTAGAGCTGATCGACGCATACCATTGATGTCAAAGTAGCCCGTAAACGGCTCAAACTTGATCAAGATGTCACAGGTGGGACGACTCCCCAACCAACCAAACTGGCGATCGCCCATATACCTTGACCAGTGCAGTGTTCCAGCCGTTAAACCGTCTGTATTGTGGGCATACACCTGGTAATACTGAATCTCAAACCGCAGTTCCTGACTAAGCGGATCGCGAATCACAGTCGCTAACCCATAAGCAAAGTGACCAAAAAAGAACGGGGTCGCAGCGGCAGGTTCTTTCTTTTTCCCACCAATGCCACCATAGACATGCAACAGGAGTGCTCGGTCGCCTACTTTCCAGTCGTCGATAGCGGATTGAATCTGGTCTGGATGACGATTTCTCACACATAACACAGAGGAGATGCGTCCCTTTTGCGCCACGGCATTTGCCCAAGATTCTTGCCGAATATAGCGGTAGGAGTTTTTTTTGCCAAACACCACTCGATCGGGTTGGAGGCGGAACAGCGATCGAGGAGCCAGCGCCTGCACCACAAATTGTCCACCGGCATCCTTAGCACCGTAGATGTACCACCCCGTTTCATTCAGCGAGCTTTGCTCCAGGTTGTGAGTAGTTGAAGGATAACTGCCATTGCGATCCCGGATCACATCAGGTAAGCGCACCATCTCTGCCCAGCCATCAAACTGGTGTGAGGTAGGGTTAAAATGCCTGACCAGGAAGCGATCCGTTGGAGCGATCGCCCTTTCAAACCGCACCAACCCGTAATAGCGTCCGGTAATCTCGATGGGTTGATGGGCAATCCGCAAGATCGGGCTAGAGGCTATCTCAACCTGAACCTCTCCTTCCAGCATCACGATCAAGTCATCGGTCGGGTGGGAACCTGCTAACGATTCCAGTGGATCTACCTGTTGCCAATGATTCAGCCGTTCAGGGTGAATGTTGTCACCATAATGGCTGGAATATTCTGCATCGACACTGAAATGAACGTCGTGAGTCACGGCCCGTACTAGTTCTTTTACAGTAGGATGAGCCATCCAACGTAGCATAACCGTTTGCCCCACCAAAGATTCATATCGGCGATCAGCATGATGCACTTCAAACCAAACTCCGCGCACTTGCTGACGTTCTGACAGCAGAGGCAAAATCAAGCGACCCATCCAGGGTGCGATCGGGCGATACCATTGCGAATCGACGGTTTGGTTTAAGGGATAGTAGGTGTAGTGATTAAAGTCCGCTTGCTTATACCGCTCGTAATTGCTGATCTGTTTGGGGCGGTGGGTCGTGGCAACTAGGAGACGACCTTGCAAGATTGAGAGAATAACGGCGATTGTGTGTTGTAGATGGCTCTGACCATTGGGCAACAATGCATTGGGGTCCATTATTCCACCCGGAACCTGATGTCCCATTGGGCCAAGTGAAATCAGACTAATTTTGCCCTTGCGTTTTGCTCGATTCCAGTAAGACAACGCAAGCAGCTTCCATCGTCCCGGAAATAAAATCGAACCCAGACGGGCTACCCCGTCTTTGTCGCCCACCAGATGGTAAAGATGCGCCAACTTCAAAAAATTATTGTTGGCACTCATCACGCCTCCGAGGGAAATCACCTCGATCTTACTCCCCAACACTTGCCTGAGATACGGTGCAACCGCTACCGACATCTGACCACCGCCGCTATAGCCAATCAGGGTAATCGGCACGCCACTACCAGGTTGGTAGCCCCGCTGCACCAGACTGTTGTAAAGCACCTGGGTGATTCCCTGATTGTAGATCGATCCGTAACGTTGATCGGCTGATACAGCAACAATCCAGGCATTCCGGAGATTTACCATGAAGCCCAAAAGCGCCGTTGGATTTTCCCACCGCATTTTATCCGCCAATCGCCAAACCCATGCTAAAGGGCGATCCTCAACTAGAGGTCGATTGAACACGGAATACATCATCAACCCTTGCACGAACTCTACATCTTCAGGCAAAACCGCCTGGAGTGCGTGGATAAATTCGGCGACATCGGGCGTGTATGCTTCACCCGACTGACCCACCCCATCGAGGTAGATAACATAGCGGGCAATGGGTCGATCGCTTGGACGAGCGGGGGCAACGGTTGCGGCGCTTTCAGTGTCTAAGTCATCATTGTACCAGCCTGCCCACCAACCCAGAGCCTCCAGAGGAGCCAACAGTCCGGCAAAGACGATCGCAATTACCCCAATCCAGATCAGATCGAATATCCAACGCACCAGTCTTGGGAGGCTTTCATGCCAGATAAAAAGGCTCTCACGAATCGGACGCAGCACGATGGCAACGATCGCAAACAACAGGAGCATCCCCAGCAGGATTAGCCCCAGTCGAATGACTTGGGGGATGTTTTGGAACAGATGGGCAAAACGTACTCCTATACTCCCAGAGATTGCCTCAGACGACACTTGGACGGCGACAAGACTTGCTGGCGTTGCGGCAAGGGCTGCCTGAGGAATTTGGATTGATTCAGAGGGTGCTGTGGATTGGCGATCGCTTTCTGGTGTGTTGAGTAATCGAGCAGACATGCTCTCTGAAAGCCGTGTCTCTAAACCAGATTGGACAATGTTTGCTAATTCTGAGCGATTATTCACCAGATCAACACCTGCAACTCGTTGGGCTAGGCGTCGTCCGAGTTTGGCGATCGGTTGTCCAATCGTCCTTTCTAATAGTTGTAGCGTGAACCAGCCAAATGCAACATGAGCAAAGGCATGGGCAGCACTCACAAGAGCGATCGCGCTAAACCCCGTAACCATCGCCAACAACCGCCAGACCGATAACACATTGAGAATCGGCACTCCTGCATAAGGCAAGGCAGCCAGAAAACTAAACAGTAACGGCGCATAACTCAGCCCTAAGACTTCGACAAGATCGCTCCACGGCATCCGCACGAATCCGGGCAACCAACCTATGAGCCAAGTGCTGAACACCAGAAACACAAATCCACAGGTAAATAAAATCGCGTTCAGCAACAAGCTGAAGATAAAGCGTAACGGCTGCACCCGATTGATGAACAAAATAATACTCTGTCCCACTGCTAAAGAGAGTCCGGCTGCCAAGACTACCAACAGTGCTGCCGTTTGTCCTTCTAGCAGACTTGCAATTTGTTGAAACGCCTCTTGGCTCAGGGAAAATGACCCACCAATCAAATTGCCAAGTTGGTTAAGCAACTGGTCACTCATCCTCAGATCTCCTGATGAATTCAGCACTGACTCAAGCAATCAATAGTGAGGATGATTGCGGCGAATTACATGGCGCTCTACTAGTTGCATTTAATTTGGGAAAAAATCTTTACAGATACTAACATTTTCTCATTCATCAAGTCAAAGTTGCAAAAATTGACTATTGATGTCATTTAAGGTCTATTCAAGTTTATAAACTGAGTGAAGTTTTAAAATACTCAATCGTGTGGGTTGCAATGTTGCCCAACCTGATAGAGCAGCAGCAATGCCACAATGACTCCAACTAATCCAGCTGCGATCGCATTGACCATCGCTTGAATGGCGATCATGTTGGATGGGGTAATCATTGCTCCTCGCGTCACTGTTGTCGCGGCTTGATTGGGAGTAATAACAGTCGAACCTTGAGGCTGGCTCAACATCTTGAAGGTCAATTCACCCACCCGCGACAGGGCAATCAGCACGGCAATTGTCATCATGCCGATATTGGCCATCAGTCCCAACTTCAAATCTCGGTTCACCTGAAACTTTGTTGGACGCAGATCTCGAATCTCTAGCTTGCGAGCCAATTGCGTATAGCGAAAACACCAGTAAATACTAAAGATCAGAATGATTAAACAAGCGATCGCCAACCAAAGACCAAAGGAAAGTCCGTCACTGTGCTGCTGTTTAGGTCTAAACAGAACATTTGTCACCACCACTAAGATTGGAATAAACCCCAGCAGGACTTGCAACCAGAAGCCAATCCATCCTAGCCAGCGGAAGGAACGGGCAATTTGTTGGAGGGTTGGGCTAGGTGCTTCAGGATTGAGGAAGTTAAACATAGGATGGGTTGCTTTAAAAAGAAGAAGGAGAGTTGAAGCACGTCTGTCTACTCATCGGCAAGGATTTACTTTGATTATCTCTCTTTTGTAACTCTGCGAAAAGAAAAAGTTTTTGATAAGTAGCATTTAACTCTCTAGAGAGAATACACTTCTTATATAGCACCAAATCAACGGCGAAAGGGCAAGGCATCCCTCCGGCTTCATCAGCTTTATCCATTCTGGTTGTGATAAAACTTGCTGAATATCAAGGTATTAATAGACACCAAAGATATCTGCAAGGTCCAAAGTGTGAAATTTTGTCAGGAGTGTTGGAGTCCCCCAAATGCTGCTGACCCTCTGTGGAGTCATGCTAAAGCGCTCGTTTTGTTATCTCTGCGGTACGCAGTTACGGGCAAGTTGTGCCAACTGTGGCGAGTTAGTGGTGTCATTGAGACATCGCTTTTGTCCCATATGCGGACATCCTTATAAAACTGGCGTACACACTGGTTGAATTTAGGTACAGCAAGGTTTAAGTGGATTCACCCTATGTCTTCGTCAACATTTGGGAAGGAAATGTGGGTCAGCCTCGGAAAGCAGGAGTCATCAATACCATGTTTGCTCGATTAAGCAAAAAAAACAGGTATTAAAGTCTATCCTCACCTTTTTCGGCATAGCTACAGCACCCGTCTTTTGAAAGCAAGATCTGAGCCAGAGCGAGTCAAATACTTACTCGGACATACAAGTATCCAAACCACTTTAGACATTTACTCCCACGTTATCGAAGAAACCAATTTAAGAACAGTTATCGAACAAGAGGAAAAGAATGAGTAGTTTATCCAATGGGAATTTAGAACCTGAACAATAAAACTTAAGTGAATATAAATGGATACATTTTAAAGACATGGCTTACTGATGCAAAGAACAAGTAAAAATAGTAAGTTTTGTATAGTTCTCTGTAAGTAAGCCTTGGTAAAAAGAGAAAAAATAAGGGTAAAAAAAGAGAGATGTGTCCTTTTTTCTCCTGCTATTTCACCTTTTTTCCAGCTTTTTAAATAGCTAGAGTATCGACGAAAAAGTAGTGTAATCTATGTTTTTCAGAGTTATAACTGCCTTTTAAACAGGATGTTACTTAACTATTATTGTTATCGAGCTACTGCGATGCGATCGCAGGGTTAAAGTTCGTTGATTTTATCTATGTCCCCCTTTGACTTTTTCTGTCCCTGTTGTACCGGAGCCTTGCTACACTCTTTGGCTCAAACTAGCACCAGTAGCAGCACGCCTCAATTGTTTCTGGAGCTGGGTCAAGGAGCTTTGGTCGCAGCGATCGCGCCTTTGGAAGTCCAAGGACAAAAGAAGCGCGATCGCTCCTCCACAGTCCCCAGCCACCGCTGAACGTTTGAGATAACACCTCCCATGTCACCATTGCCCAACCCACCCACACTTGACCAGAGCAATACGTCCAGTTTTGTATCCACAGGTCAGCTACCACCTGATGATGATGTGCAAACTCTGGTAGATGCTGCCTACGAACGCTACCACTCTAATGATGAGGGGCAGAATGCACAGCATTATCCGGCTCTAGCCAGAGTGCCAAGGGATTTGTTTGGGATTGCGATCGCCAGTGTTAGCAGCAAGACCTGGAGCGCTGGCGATGCCGAGCTTGAGTTTACAACTATGAGCGTAGCCAAGCCGTTTGTGCTTGCTCTAGTTTGCCAGGAGCTTGGCCCAGACGCAATCTGCGAACAGGTTGGCGTAAATGCCACAGGTTTGCCGTTTAACTCGATTATGGCAGTCGAACTCAACCCCCAACACCTGACGAACCCAATGGTCAACACTGGGGCGTTAGCCACTACCAGTTTAGTACCTGGTGCAACCGCTGAGGACAAGTGGCAGTGCATTCAGGAGGGGCTATCGGCATTTGCTGGTCGTTCGCTGACGCTGAATGAGGAAGTTTACGCTTCGGCTCTGAGCAGCAGCCATCGCAATATCGGTCTAGCAGCCTTTCTGCACGGCTATGACCGGCTCTACTTCGATCCCGTCGCTACCTTAGGGCTATATATACGTCAGTCGTCTCTCAACGTCACGGCGCGAGATCTGGCGGTGATGGGAGCAACTCTGGCTCACGGCGGCGTGAACCCGCTAACTGGCGTGCAGGTGGTTGAGCCGAGTGTCTGCCGCTACGTGCTGGCAGTGATGACCACCGCTGGTCTGTACGAAACCTCTGGCGAGTGGCTTTACCACATTGGGCTTCCTGGTAAGAGTGGGGTGGGGGGCGGCATTCTGACAGTGGCTCCTGGGAAGGGCGGCATGGGTTGCTATGCCCCGCCGCTAGATGCTGCTGGCAATAGCGTGCGCGGACAGCTTGCCGCTCGCTTTCTCTCCAATCGGCTGGGACTGAACCTGTTTGCCTCGAAGCGACTGGCGGCGGAGTAGCTCCTGGTTTTTCCCTGACGAATTACGATCTGACAAGTTTTGATAGTTTGTGGGATGAGCAAGATGGCGGTTCTACAAGAGATGTTAGAAAATTGTGCTTTGCATTGTCTACAAAGGTCTCTACAAATTATTTAATAAGTTACGAATGACTGAATCCTGGCTAATTGTTTAATGTTGGTAGATTGCTCAATGTTGGCGCATCGTTTGATGTTTGGGAATCGTTCGCATTATTGTTCGTTCCTTCCATTCACTGGAATTCAATATCATGACACAAGCATCTCCTGATTCCGGTTCTACAACCAGGTCAACAAGCACCTCCTGGCTACCGTTGATTGCGATCTGTCTGGCTCAAATGTTAGCAGTCCTCAATCCTGCGGTGATTAATACGACAATCGGGGCGATCGTGACAGATCTCGCAACTTCTGCAACAACGGTACAGACTGGACTGGTCCTGTTTTGTCTGATTACCGCAGCCCTGATGATTACAGCGGGCAGGTTGAGCAAATCATGGGGTGCATTGAATACACTGCGAATTGGGGTGGGGCTTTATGGGGTAGGGCTGCTGGTGGTTAGCCTCACTCCATCTGTGGGTGGCATTCTAGCCGGACAGGTAATTGCTGGGATTGGTACTGCCACTCTAGTGCCTTCTCTACTGGCGTTGATTGTTGCCAATTATCAGGGCAAGCAGCAGGCAATGGCGGTAGGATTTTTGGGGGCAGCCTCAGGCATTGGGGGGGCAATTGGTCTGCTCGCAGGAGGCTTTGTGACCGGCTTGTGGGGTTGGCGGGCAGCCTATCTTTTCTTGGTGGCGATCGCCCTTTTAACCCTGGGTCTCAGTCTGTTATTGCGCTATAACCCCAAAGTCAAGGGCAGTCTGGATATAGACTTCAAAAGCGTATTGCTATCTATCTTTGGCGTGCTGGCGCTGGTCATTGGCATCAACCAGATGAGTCCCTGGGGGCTGTTGTTAGCAAAGCCTGCCGCCCCCTTTAACCTAATTGGTATTTCCCCAGCTCTGCTGCTCTTTGGGGTGGGGGTTTTGCTGTTGCAGGGGTTCTTTGCGACTCAGATTAGACTGCTGCAACAGGGTCGAACGCCGCTGCTCTCGCCGCTGGTTTGGGATACGGCATTGGAGCGATCGGCGCTTTCGGTGTTGATTTTGACAACGGCGATTTCGACGGCTCTGGGGTTTGTAGTGCCGCTCTACGTGCAATTAGTGCAGGGCTTTTCGGCGATGCAAACTGCGTTAATTTTGCTGCCCTTTGCCGTAACAGCCTTTGCAGGGGCGATCGCAGCGGCAAATCTAGCAACTCGCTATCCATCCCGACAAATTGTGTTCTGGTCGCAAATAGTTCGGACGGGTGGCTTGTTGCTGCTGGCATTTACCTTTGCCAATGAGTGGGGTACTCCGTTGATCGTGCTGGGGTTGGCGCTGACGGGTGTGACGACTGGCGTACTGATATCGGTGTTGAGTATGGTGCTGGTATCGGCTTCGCCGCCAGAGTTAGGGGGCGATGTGGGCGCACTGCGAGGCACGAGCGGGCAATTGGGTTCAGCCCTGGGAACGGCTCTAGTGGGTATAGTTTTGAGTAGTGTGTTGAGCAATTCTGCCATTGAGTTAGTTAATCGCAGCCCAGTTTTACCCCCAGCATTTAAGCAAAATGTGGATTTGAGTAGTGTCCGGTTTATGAGCAACGAGCAGTTAGCAGCGTTGATTGATCGCAGTCCCTCGATTGATGCCGCTCAAAAAACGGAACTGTTGAGTATCAATAAATTGATTCGATTGAATGCACTGCGAGTTTCCCTGTTATTTACCGCTGGTTTGTCCTTGTTTGGACTCGTTCCTAGCCGCGATCTGCCTGGTCGAGAGGTGAGTGGGCTGGTGGTTGAGGCGGCTGATTCGATTCAAGATTTTGCCATAATTCAGGAGTAATCTCTATGACTAGACAATCTACATCTATGACCCCTCCAGAAAGTGCTGCGGAGCGGATAATGCAGGCGATCGCAGCCGCAGAGCCAATTATTGAGCAGGTGAGCGATAAATTGTGGCATCTGGCGGAGATTTCCCTGGAGGAAGTCGAGTCAGCCAAATTTCTGCTGGAAGTGCTTAGCGCCCAAGGATTTACAATTGTTAGCACTGGCACCGCAAACATTCCCACTGCTTTTGTAGCCGAGTGGGGATCGGGCGATCCTCGTCTGGGCATTTTGCTGGAATACGATGCACTACCAGGATTGGGGAATGAACCCGTCGCCCATCAACAACACCGCCAGGATGGCAAAACCAGTGGACATGGTTGTGGTCATAACCTAATTGGTTCAGCGGCTTTGGGAACGGCGATCGCCCTCAAACAATTGATGACTGAGCAACAGATTCCTGGCACCCTGCGGTTGTTTGGCTGTGCTGCCGAAGAAACCGAAGGAGCCAAGGTTTATATGGCGCGAGAGGGGCTGTTTAACGACCTGGATGCTGTCCTGCACTGCCATCCATTTGAATACGGTATGGTAGGTAATGTTCGCACAACGGCGACCAGCCAGATGCGGATCGAGTTTTTTGGTAAAACCGCCCACGCCGGAAACACCCCCTGGTTGGGGCGTAGCTCTGTGGATGCCGCAGAGTTGTTTGCCCATGCGGTCAACCTGATGCGCGAACATGTAGAGCCAACGGCACGGTTACACTACGTCTACGAGAACGCGGGCATTGCTCCCAATATCGTGCCTGACTACGCCAAGATTTGGATGACCGCACGAGATGCCGATCGCCCCCGCGTTAATGCCATTGTTGAATGGGTCAAACAGGCTGCCGAAGGAGCTGCAATGGCGACCCAAACTCGTGCCGTTGTTCACAACTACTATGGTATGTATGACCTGCTCCCCAACGCGCCCCTAGCAAAGCGGATGCAGAGCCACCTGGAGCGCATCGGCGTGCCCCAGTGGACGGAGGCAGAACAAGCCTTTGCCCGCGAACTTCAGCAAAACTTTGGGCTGGAACCGAAAGGGCTGGTGACTGCTCCCCTGCCACTGCCACCGGAACCCAAGTTAGGCGGCTCCATCGATGTGGGCGATGTTAGTTACTGCACGCCCACGATGGGAATTGCCATGCCATCGCTGCCTGTTGGGGTCAGTTTGCATACCTGGTGCGCGACCGCCACCCACGGGATGAGCATTGGACTGAAGTGCGCGATCCAGATGGCAAAAGTGTTAACTGCCACAGGTTTCGATCTGCTGACTGATAGCGACTTGCGGCAGGCGGCGCGGGTCGATTTTGAGCGACGCACCGAAGGGAAGCCCTATGTTTCTCCTTTGCCAAGCGATCGCCAACAGCCCTTTGGCTTACCGGAATGGATGCGAGAAGATTCCTGTCGCGAGATGCTGAGCGGCGCGCAAGCCCACGTCTAACGGTATAGTCAACTTAACTTCAAGTAGGCGTTGCATAAATGCGGGATGAATCGGCGGTTGAAACCATTGAGAATTCCTTTTCCGCAGTCCGCGATTGCTCCAGGCTCCAATCCTAAGTCCAAAATCTACTGCCACCCAAGCGCCGACAATTACCATCACCTCCCTGGATGCTCCCGGGGGAGGCGATCGCTCGATAGCGAAAGTGATCGTAAGCTACTGTAGCGGGCAAATTTAAGGGAGCAACCAACCAAAGCCTACGGCTGTGGGCGGTAGTTTTATGAGATGGTGAGACTAGGTTTTTTCCTGGGTTGCGACAAATAGGCATGAGAATGCAACCCTTCATCGATGAACTGCTTCACATGGACTTGTTCAATCTCATTGGAAACACCTAACGCCAGATGTCGAACGTCTTAATCCAGAAATGATTGAGCAACACACACAACAGAAGCGATCGCATTTCTTTTGGCAGCTGTTAAGCTCGAACAGTGATAAACCCACAACTCTTGAGCAATTGCACTTTTACCCCACATTCCGCACTTCAAATTGAAGTACAAATAAATTACAATTATTAAAAACGCAAAAAATCAAGGGAATTAAGAAAAGAACACTCAAACAATCTAATTTTGAAGAGAAATACTCAAAGATAAATTATTTGCTCAGAAAAATAATTTATCTAAGCAATAAAAATTACAGGGACGATTGGCTTCCCCATCAGATATTGATAAATTATTCTTCTATGATCTTGTTATTTATATTAAGAAAATAGATAGTACTTTTGACAAGATGATGGCAAGAATTTCAAAATAAAATGGCGTGATTCTGTTAAATTGACAATTTGCTCAACTCCATTTAAAGTCAAAATATGAATCCCTTGAAAACATTGAAATATCCATCTAAGTGTGGGACTGCTCGTTAATTTACCTAGTTGATTTTTGACTCCGACTTTGGCTCTTTTTAAGCTATTTCTCAGTTCCCTTTGACCAAGATTATAAACCAAAAGGCACAAAGACATTAAAAATAACATCGTCTCTATTCTTTCTGGATTTTCCACGAAGAAACTATCGGTAAAAAATAAAGGGTCTTTTAGAAATCTAAATCCTCTTTCACAAGACTGTTGATTTTTATAATTTGTCAGAATTTCTTCTGGTTTTAACTTCTCATCATCAACTAAGTTTGTTGCTAAGATAAATCTTCCCGCTTCTTTCCTGATTCTTGCTATCTCTTCTGGTTTTTGGTGAGCCAATCCTTCGATTTTATAAATAGTTTTATTATCTTTTGACTTGCTTTGAGAAAGCTGAGTTTCTGTGATTTCAAATAGGTTCAGTTTCTTGTTTATGCCTTTTAGTTTATATCTAGCTTGTTCTGGACTCTCAAAATCTTCTCTTTTTAATTCTTTGAGCAGCTTTTCAACTTTAATTTTTTCCGTTTTTATCTTTTTCTCTAGCTTCTTTAAATCACTTTCTTGTCTTTTTTGGCTTTCTACTAGTAGCCAATTTTGTTTGATTCCACCATAATTGACTATTTCTGATTTCCACTTATATCCGGCTAAATTTAGGGCTGTTATTTTCTCTTTTTCTTCTGCATCTATCGCTTCTATCTCTACCGACTGCACTAACTCTTTAGCTCTTTTTATCGTCATCGGTACTCTGGTTATCCATTTTAAATTCTCAATGAACTTCAGATTTTCTTGACTATATAATGCACTATCACAAACCATAATACTGTCGAAATTTATTTGGTTTTTATACTCTACTAATATTTGACCAAATACAGCTTTATCTGCTTCATTCCCATCTCCAACTCGCATTAATAATGGTATATCTCCATCACTAGTTGTGATTAAATCTAAAACACATTGTTTTAAATCAGGTCTATGGTCACGAGAATATCCCTTCGTAATAATTATTGGTCTTTCTTTAATTATTTCTCCTGATTTTTCTTGATTATTCTCATTTTTGTATTCTCCATGTAGGTGAAATGATGTGGCATCTAGATGGGAATATCCTGTTTTTATCTGAAATTTTTTGATGACGCATAATCCTATTTCTATGAAGAGATTATTTAGCCCATATTTATATAGCTCATCCATCACTCTTCCCAATTTATCGTCATTTATATACTCATTTCTTACTCCTGAACCCAATAATTTCTCTATGGCTTTGTCTTCAAAAAACTGGCTGAACAAATATAAAGGTTTGGAGACGAATCCTAATCCATTGAGTAGAATAGCTTTTACTACTGTTCCTGATGAGATTTTTTCTCTCTTATCTATTCCTAATTTATTATTGATTATTTCAACTATTCCTATTTCATCAATCAACCCAGCTACTATTCCTAAATGGTCGATATTTTTAATTTTTATTTCTGATGTTGCTGACAATTTTTTGTACTTTCATATATTTTTTAGCTTTCTGATTGTCTCATCTTTTCTGTGCAGAGCTTGTGAGTATTTTTACTCCCCAAAGAGGAAAGCACTTTGTAACTTTTAATGCTACATTTTGAAGTGCGGAGGATAGGTTTTACCGCGTACAATCGGCAAAAAGTTGCGCGTCCAAGCGTGCAGGTTTTTTCCACTGCGGTGCGATCGCTATTTCTCTTCTACATATTGCACACTACACCTGTGCCGCATACATCGACGCCCCAAGAGCGTGCGATCACCTAGAACTCAAAACCTGTTAACAATTTATTGACCGCGATCAGGAGCGATCGCAGTTTCGGCGCAAAAATCCAAGGCAATTACCACGCCGCAGGACAACCGCTGGTCAGGAATACCAAAAGCCGTCATTCGCTGATTAAGACTGCGGCTCCTTCTTGTATCAAATCCAACAATTATAGTCCCAGCGATCGCCCTTCTTACGACCGCAATGGAAACAGCCGCATCCGAAGAGCGCACATCCACCGCCTCAACAGAAGGCGTATAAACGACGCCTTGTGAGGAGCGCGATCGCTACCGCTTCATCCACAAGTTACTACAAGACCACTTCGCCCAAATGGAGTTTAGGCGAGATTAGAAATAGAGTCTAAGATTACACTACGCCAAAATGCTCCGGGCGATCGAGAATTGAGTGATGCGCCATTTACTGTGAGTGGGTGCGATCGCCGGATTGTGCCCGGAGGGCAGTCCTCAAGACTGCCCTCCCCCTGAGCTTCGCTCAGGGCAACCAAGCGGAGCTTGGTTGGGGCACCCGGCGCGCTCCGCGATCGCTTCTTCTAAAGCTACAACTTTGGAATGCTTTTTTAGCTTTGGGCAATGCCCAGCAGATACCAGAAGACAACACCGCACGCTGCAACAGCAGCAATCAGAATCACTTGAATGGCATCACTCAAATAAAAAGTCACTTTTGTTACCTAAATGTCATTTATCATCCTTCTCCAACCAGTTAAATTTGTCGTGCGTCTCAAAGCACCTTTTTTCCAGGGCAATGAGTATAATTTTTAACTTTAAAACCACAGTACTCTTTCTGACAAAATTTCTGCATGTAATCGTGCTGCTCTGATTTACTTAACTCCTAGCTTCTGTTGCGTCCAGCAGGTTCGAGACGGATTAATTGTCCATCAGGCTCATCCGTCAAAATGTACAGCAGCCCGTCGGGACCTTGCCGCACCTTGTCGCACGCGCTGACCGATGTTAATTGACTGCTGATTCACAACATTACCCTTTGCGTCCAAGTCGATGCGACGGACATCCTGCGAAACCAGCCCACCCGCGAATAAATCACCCTTCCATTGCCAGAACTTATCGCCACTGTAAAACGCTAACCCCGAAGGTGCTATTGCTGGTGTCCACACTACTTTCGGGTCTACCATACCAGGACGAGATTTCTCGGACGAGATTTCCCCCCCGGTATATTCTTCACTGTGGGTGACTACTGGCCAGCCATAATTTTTACCAGATAAAGCTTGGTTAAGTTCATCCCCACCCCGCGAGCCGTGTTCTGTAGCCCATACCCGTTTAGTTGCCGGGTCGAAGGTGAGTCCCTGGATGTTGCGATGTCCGTAACTCCATATGGCGGGGTCAGCACCTTTGGATCTGACAAAGGGATTGTCCTTTGGTATGGAACCGTCATCGTTTAGCCGCACAATCTTACCAAGACGACTGCGGAGGTTTTGAGCCTGTTTGCGGATGAGGTCGCCATCGAGTTGAGTTGGTGGGTTGCCACCGTCGCCAATTGCCACCAGCATGGTTCCATCGGGTAGCCAGACAATGCGCGAGCCAAAGTGCTGTCCGCCGGATTTGGTTTGGGAAGGCTCAAAAATCACCTGTAGGTTACGTAAAGCTTTGCCGTCAAATGTTGCCCGTGCAACCCGTGTGCGATTCGCTTCCTCAGTACCGTGAGAATATGTGAGATAGACTTGGCGATTTTCAGCAAAGCGCGGGTGAAGCGAGACATCCATCAAACCGCCTTGGTTTACCGCCAAGACTTTGGGAACCCCTGCAATTGGTGTCGGGTCAAGTACACCATTGCGGACGATTCGCAATCGCCCCGCACGCTCGGTAATCAACATTGCTCCATCTGGTAGCCATGCAATGCTCCACGGATGTTCTAAGCCGTCTATTACCTTCACTTCCCTAAAGTCCCCAGCTGCTGCAACATTACTGGTTGATGATGTGACTTGTGCTTGAGAACTCGTAGGCTGGGCAATGCTGGAAGCCTTGGGCGAGTTTTGCACAGAACAACTCCCAATCGCTAATAGAGTGATCGCACTTCCCATCCCTTTGATCAGGCGATGAATTCTTGCTTTCATGTTTAAACTCAACAGAAAAAGCCACACTTAAAGCATTGTAATTCCTGTGATCGCGCTTGGGATGAATCGACATGAAACATTGAAACACCCAACGCTCCCGTCGCTCCTCACTAGTGCAGTTCAAAATTCGCTTCCCCAAGAGCAGCAATCCTCCCACACTGCCATGAACTCTTGCCACTCCTCCTCAGTCTGGGGTGGTTTGTATGCATGTTAGTCCCTTTGAACGCGCTAGCTTCCTGGCTTGGTTTGGGCTAGAGCGCCCGTTCCATCAACTGGTGTTCGCACTTCGTTGGGGTCCGATGGTCGGCTTTGAAATTCATCGTTGGGAAGATGAGTGCATTGTAGAACACTGGGATAATCTTTGCCCTACTCCGACTGAAAAGAACGTGAGCGGACGCTCAATGACTGATGGCGCAGCCGAGGTCGTCGATTTCGAGCGCACCCAAAGCAACAAAGCTCTGGTCTACGAATTTACCAAGAAGATTCTTGTTGACGGAGAACTTTCCTCACTCTCCAACTATTTCGCGGATGGCGCATTAGTTCAACACAGCCCACATTATGGCGACGGTGTGCAGTCCTTCGAGGCAATGGTGAAGGCTTGGCAAGCATTAGGCGAAACGGCTTACCATCGTATACATCTGCTGCTGGGCGAAGGCAATATGGTGCTGGTCATTAGTGAGGGTATTTCCAAGAACGAACCCGCTGCTTTTTATGATCTATATCGTCTTGCAAACGATAAAATCGCTGAACACTGGGAGGTTTTTGAAACAATACCTCCTCGCGACACATGGAAGAACTCCAATGGCAAATTCTAGGGCTTTCATAAAGTTATCCTTATGTGATATACAACGTCTACAACGCCTAGATAGCAAGGGTTTTGTTTCGGCATTATCTTCTACGAAGTAAACGACAATAACTAGCTTTTCTGTCTAAGCGTCTCAATCGGATACTCAGCTAGCATCTGCTCAAAGGGTACTGGTACACCTAGGGGTGTATACACATAAATTAGTCTTGATTTAAAAACAAAGTTAGGTGTTTAACTAATAGTTTGGCATAACAGGTACTAAAAGAACCATTATTTTAGAAACTCAAGGACTATGTAATTGAAATCATCAGGATATTCCAGATATGGCCAATGACCACAGTTGTTAAATATGTGTAATTTGGCATCAGGAATTTTACTGGCAGCAGTTTCTGCATAGCTAACTGGGATAACCCGATCTTGTTTTCCCCAGATTATAAGTGTAGGGGCTTGAATTTGTGTCAAAAAATCACAAATACTTTTTAAAAATTCTGGTTTCATTCCCCAGAAATTTGCAGTTGTCCGAAAAACACGTAATTGAAATTTTAAAACTTCTAAGGGTAGATTTTGGTATACAATATTCACAAATTCATCGTTGAGAAGAAAGTTTTCCGGATAGTGGGCGCACTGTCGAATCAGAAATTTAGCAGTAGCAAGACTTGGTTTATTTAGAACTTCACCAATTCCCGGAATGGATGAAATGCGCATTCCTAAACTTACAGCTTTGCCTAAACCAGCACTGCCAATTAAAACTAATTTATTTACTTTTTGGGGACAAGCTAATGCCAATTTGAGTGCAATAATTCCACCAGCAGATGCTCCCACCACAGCAGCATTTAACACGCCTACTGTATCCATAAACTGGATTACAAAATTTGCTAAATCATCATAGTTATATGTTTTTTCAGGTTTGTCAGTCTTGCCTGAGCCTACCCAGTCCAGAGCATAAACTACATGATTTTGCCCTAAAACAAATATGTTTTTGTACCAGTAATCTATTGATGCACCAGCACCATGAATAAGTATAATAGGTGTTCCATGCTCACCAACTTTCCAATAGCGAGTGTTAATACCTTCTATATTGATAAAATTATCGATTGGCATTTCCATGAATATTTACCTTTAAAGCAGCATTAAAATTAAGCTAATCCTCCGACTTTAGGCAGGGGATTTCGCGTTGAGTGTTGAGTGTTGACTGTTCACTGAAATTCAGTCAACAGTTAACTGTTAACGGCGACGGGGGCGGCTCTCCTCCCTAGAAGCGAAGGAGTTTAAGAGTTGCCATTTTAAAATTCTCAACTTAACTAGATTTAGTCCTTAATAAATTCTTTATTTCTGATGGTAAAGATTGCATAACCATTCTTTTTTTTGTATCAATTACTACTATAGTTAATTGTGCTGTTACATAGGTTTCTTCTCCTTCTAACGATTGAATCTTATATTCCCAATCAAGCCTTATTCCACTTACTTTAGATTTCATACAAGTTCTGACAACGGCTACCATTCCCATTCGCATAGGTAGATGATAGCGAACTGATAAATTAACAACAGGTAAATCACAACCTAAGCTAGTCAATTTGGCATGATCGATTCCAATAGAGTGCAAATATTCTATCCGTGCCTCTTCCATCCAGTTTATATAAGAACCATGCCAAACTACACCTGCATAATCCGTATGATGAGGCTGTACCCGTACTGAATATTCAAACCACTTTTCATCTATCTTTGAAGATGATTTTTGAATAGACTTGATAATAGGGGATTGAGATTGCATTTGAATTTAAAACTCTAAACTAAACTACATTATCAAGTTTTTATAATGGAAACTTGGATAAAAATAGTAACCTAATTAATGAAATTAAATCACAATACGTAGAAGTTTTGTAAAACTTTTCAACATTTTTATCACAAAACTTATTAATTTATTGACATTTTAAAATTTAAATGTAGTTCTAAGAGTAACAATCACAAAATCATCATTGTCAGCATTCTGATTAGGTGCAGTAATCCAGATAATTCCAGGCGTGATAGAAATAAAATCATTGAGTTGATACTTATAGAAACCTTCAATATGTAATGAGGTATCCTCATCTTCAATAGATATCTCTCTACGATTAGTACCAGATTGAAGACCTATAAGAGTAGGTTCCTGTCCAATAATAATACCACCAAGACTACCTGATTTACCCAAATTAGGAAAAGCAAGCGTGATAGCCCAATTTAAAAGTTGAGCATCGCCAACCTGAAAGATACGACTATCTGTAAAGCCAATCCAACCACCAAGATAAAAGTTATCAGTAATCTTAAAGTTAGCCTGAAAACCGTATGAATTTGTAATAGTTGGGCTAAACCTTCGTCCTAAAAATATATTGGGATTACTGGCTTGAAAACTGCCAACCAGAGGTGCAGGTAAAGGACCTACTCTGGGATTAGCAAAATAACTATTAATGTAAGTAAAACCAAACTGTATCTGTTCACTGGGTGTAAAAGTAAGTTGTCCTAAAGCACTATAGTTACCTTGAAAAATCCCTGTATTTGGATCGTTGGCTTCATTGCTGAGGTAACCTGCGCTCAACAAAACTGAGTCACTTAATTTAACTTTCATACCAACACCAAAACCACCACTACCAAAGCGATAAATGGGGTTACGCTGCCCAAATGCAGAAATAGCTCCGCTACCCCGTTCATTATCATCGAAAAAGGGATTAATACTAGGGGTATAATACTCATGGCGCCCACCTGTAGCCATTAAGACAGCCTGTATCCTATCACCTATAGGAAAATCATAAACTAACTTATCTAGTTCCAGTTGATTATTAGTTCCATATGCTTCTGTTATAAGAGTCCCTTGAAAACTGGGAACACTGGCTGTTCTTAAAGGGGTAAACCTATTTAGCCTTTGGTTAAGTTCTATATTGGAACCATATCTGAAACTAGAAATCAACTTATCTCTACCAGAAAAGCTAGACGTAAAGTCTAGGTAATACACATTGGAAAGAATAGTTGAACTTGAGTTACTTGTTCTGAAAATATCAGAAACTGCAAAACTAGCTTCACCACTAAATTTAATTTTAGTCGAAAACTGTTTAGCTTCCAGTTGGCTAATATTGTTATCTATAATGTCTATCCTACCTACTAAATCTGTCAGTTCAGATGCAAATTCTGTCTGCAATCGCTGTACAGTAGCCAATGTTTCTTTGTCAGCTAAACTTGTATTATCCGCTGCTAACTTTTTGTGAATTTGCTCTAAAGCTAGGCTTAAAACTGTTGCGAACTCGTAACGACTCAAGCTTCTGTTACCTTGAAATTTACCATTAGGATAACCAGCTATCAGTCCGTAACGCTCAATCAGAGATTGCAGTGCTTGAAAAGCCCAATCACTAGGTTGCACATCTGACAATTGAGAAACAGAAGTCACTTGGTCAGCCAAAGTACTAGAATCATTATCAAGAGATTCTAATTCAACTTGAGCTTGAGTTTGAATATTATTAACTGGGATATCTGTGGAAGTAAGTCCTGAAAATTTATTTTTGACGATATTTCTCTCAGTTTTTAATTCAAATGCTGAAACAGGAGTATTTAAAATATACAGGATTATAAAACTAAAAAATAATATTTTTTCAAAATAAATAGCCATTATTCTAAAAGATTTAACTTCAGATATAGAACCTAATTTTGCTGTAAACTCAAACTCAAGATTTAACCACTATTAATTTTTATTGAAAACATAGCTTTATCTTGACCTTAGTATCAATTCAGAAAGAACTACAAAAAATTTAGCGTACAGAAACAACATCGTTTTGCCAGTAAAGGCGTTCTATACGTTCACGAGTTAGTCCTAGTACTTTATCAAAACGACCTAACTGCATTCCTGCAAGACTAATATTCTTGTTTGCTATTCCTTCAAGCATTTTTTTATCTAACTTGGTTTCATAATCCAATAAAAATGTTGCTAGAGGATTTAAAAAGCGACTAAATACAGTTAAATCTGGGGACATAAAAGAAAACATCATCATTTCTGTTTCTTGGTCATTAACTGGGTTAAAAACTACAGCGCCTTGTGCCTCTCCTTTTCTAAATTCAGAGTTATCGGGAGAAAGCCAGTAGTTTTTTATGTTGATACGTACTGGAGAAAACAAAACCTCTAACTCGCCTACAAACAAACTACCACGTTTGTAACCCAGTAGCAATTCTAAAAATCTAGGTATTTTCCTTTGTGGTCCCTTATTGATAATTCGTACTGCATCCTCTGCGACCTCAAGATAACTCTCAACCTGGGATATTCCCTCTACATCATGTCCAAGGAAAACATGAGTTGTACAACTATGCTCTATCTCAGAAAAGTTATCTACTAATAATTCTAGAGGTGCTTGGATACGGTAATGTAAAGTACAAACTTGATGGAATTCAGGATTAGCTATTACTGGTAATTCTGTAGTATGATGGAGTTCTTTTACCCAAATCGCCCCGTATTTCTCGGCAACATCATAAGATTTGACACATGGACTTAGTACTGAGGTACTAGGGCTGATTCCTTTCCCATCTCGATCATAATTCCAGCCGTGATAAGGACAAACTAGACGATTTCCCTTGACACTCCCTTTGCTCAATCGCATTCTGCGGTGTGGACAACAATCTTCTAATGCCCCTAATATCCCATTTTCACCCCGAAAAATAACTAATTCCTTTCCACAAAAATTTACACTCACTGGCTGACGTTTTATATCTTTAGTTCTCAAAACAGGATGCCAGAAATTACGCGCTTTCATGACTTGTACCTTTGCTTGCCTAAATGTATCAACATTAATATAAAACTCTCGCCGAGGCTCTCCCAACAGCGGTTTCAATGAGATGGGGAATCAGACCCCATCTTATACATAGCAGCTGTCTTCAGGCGAGGGTGCTTCTGTCTGCTTCCATGTTTCGACCTACTGATTTAGGATTGCTATAGAAGTGTTATTGTTTGAGGCTTTTTTACCTATAGCGCGATAGCCATTACCACCGTATATAGATTCAATTTCTACCTCTTCAAATCCTTCATCAGCCAACTGTTCGCGAATTTCTTCAGGTGTGTATCGGTGGAAAACATCTTTATCGAGTCCTTTTTCAAGGTCACTGAATCCAATTGCAGTCAGGGGATAAATGACCCACTGGCGGAAGATTTTGTATACCCAATTGACATCATTACGTTCTGATTCAACTTTGCGAGCATGGGTGAAGATATTTTTAACAGCCCAATTTTCACTAGGTACAGCAAGTACAAATTTAGCTCCAGGCTTAAGTAAACTGCCTATTTCTTTAATTGCTGCCCGCCGCTCAGATTGAGTTGCAAGCATATAAACGGAAAAATGAGCTACCGCACCTTCAAAAAAGCCTAAGTTCAAATCTCTAAGGTGGCGCATATCACCTTGCTTAATAGTGACCCTATCTGCCAAACCAAATTGTTCGGCACGGTATCGAGCATAGTCAGCACCACCTTGGCTAATTTCTACCCCAACTAAGCACCCACCCTTACTTAACCATGAACGGGCATGGTGGATAAGACGACCATTACCACAACCAACATCAATTATTCGATCTGATACTTCGGGAGCTAAAGCTTCAAAAGCACCTTTGATTGAAAGGTCATAGTTGATAGGAATAACAGGGTCAAAAAGACCGAACCGATAGAAAAATGACCAGGCAGACTGTTTTGTTAGTAAAATTGAGCTTGTCATATCAAACACTTCATCGAAATAGTTGGACAAATTCACATGATTTTTACACAGATAAGTAATTGTAATTATGCTCATTATTTACAGTGGGAGGATTAATAAACCCACTGTGAATCAAATGTGAAAAATATGTTTTTAATAAATCAATATTTACTTCCGGACAGACTATAGTAGACCCTGTTAAACTCTGAAGAGTATTTTGGCAACCTAATTGAGGTCTTTGAATTTGGGCAGATATTTCTGTTTCCGACATATTTCTTATGCCGAAAAAGAGAGAAGCCAATGGATATAATGCATTATTATCAGCAATATTTATGTTTTGCATTAATTCTGTTTGCCACTGTGTATATGAGGTTTTTTGCAGAGTATAGCCAAAATCCCTAATCCAGTTAATAATATCATTCCAATTAACAGGTTTAGGATTGACTAAGTGAAATGTTTTATCTAAAGAATCTAACTGTCGTGAAAGATAAACAATAGCACTGCTCGCATAATTTACAGGTGTTATGTCTATTAGAGTATCTAAATCTGGTGCAATACCTAACTGAATGCAGCTTTTTATCATTCTCCAGACAAAATCATTTGTGTTACCCATGCCATTTTGACTATGACCTCCTAAATTTCCTGGTCTATATATAGTAGTAGGAATACCTCTAGAACGTGCTGATATTATTAATTTTTCGGCCACCCATTTGCTTTGAGCATAACCTCTAAAGAGTCCTTGAACTTTATCCAAATCATAATTTTCATGAATAATCGGAGCTTCAAAGGTAGTAACTGATTCAAATACAGCAATTGAAGAAGTGAAATGTACTGGTTTAACCTTAAATTGAGCAGCTAGCCTAATAACTTCTTGAGTTCCTAAAACATTACTTGATTTAAGAAAAGAGTATGGATAAGTAAAATTAACTATTGCTGCATTATGGTAAATGACATCAATCTGATTAGCAAGTTTTTGATATTGCTTAGACGCAAGTCCTAAAAAAGGACGAGATAAATCACCTATTACAGGAAGGATTCTAGTACTAAAACCACGTCGCCAAAGTCCATAATGTTCTAAATTTCGTCTGATTTTTTGTTTGGATTCTCTAATATTATGCGAACGGACTAAACAGTAAATATGTCCCTTTGTTTGTTGTAAAAGCTCATATAATAAAAATGCTCCCAAAAAGCCCGTTGCTCCAGTTAAAAGAATATTATCTAGTTTAGTTGCTATTGGCTCAAAAGAAATTCCCTGAAGTTTAATACTGGGATCTAATAGCGATTCTTTTGAAAGATATATGAGATTGTTATTTGGTTGATGATTTGTTGGATTTTTACTTTGAAGAGTATTAACTATTTCAGCCAATTTAGCAATGGTTGGTGATTCAAATAAAGAACGTTGAGGGAGTTCAACATCAAAAGTATTGAGTACTAGAGTGATAAATTGAGTTGTAATTAAAGAATTACCTCCCAAATCAAAGAAATTATCGTGAATACCGATTTGGTTGACACCTAATAAATTTTGCCATATTTCGGCTATTTTTTGTTCTATTTCGCTATGTGGTGCGACATAATTATTATGTAAGTTTGGTCTTGAATATAGTGATGTATTATTTATGTCGGATGAACAAGTACCTTCTTTTTTTTGCTTGGATTCCATCTGGTGGCTATAATTAATAGCTGGCGGATTAATCCAATATCGTTGTTGCTCAAATGGATAAGTTGGTAATGAAATACGGTGGCGCTGCTCGTGAGTATACAATTTAGACCAATTGATATTGATTCCTCTTAACCAAAGTTGGCCTAAGGTATTTAGCAATAATGTTATGTCCGATTGTTGATCGAGAGGATGAGATATCGAATACAGTACATTTGATGCTGTTGATTTCTCTACAGTTAACTTAGCCAGCGTACTTAATGTTGAGCCGGAACCAACCTCCAGCAGAATGGTGTTTTGTGCTTGCGTCAATGTTTGGATACCTTCCATAAAACGCACTGTTTGGCGTAGATGCTTGCTCCAATAATTGGGATCTGTTGCTTGTGAGGCGGTAATCCAAGTACCAGTTACATTAGAAATGTAGGGTATTTGAGGAGAAGACAACTTAATTTTACTGACTAACCGAGTGAAAGTTTCTAAAATTAAGTCCATGCTATTGGAATGAAAAGCATGGGAAACGTGTAAGCGACGGCAAGTAATATTTTCATCATTCATTTGTTGCTCTAGTTGAGTTATATGATGTTCTGCTCCTGAAACTACACAAAGACGGGGGGCATTATTTGCAGCTAAAGAAAGTTCACTACTTGCTAAGAATGGTAGTATTTCTTCTTCTGAGATTACAATACTCAGCATCGCTCCAGTAGGTACTTGCTGCATCAAACGACCACGAGCAGCTACTAAGGTTAAAGCATCCTCTAAATTCAAAACATCAGCTAGACAGGCCGCCACATATTCGCCTAGGCTATGACCAATCATTGCATTGGGATGTATACCCCACTCTATCCATAATTGTGCTAGTGCAAATTCAACTACAAAAAGTGCAGGTTGTGCTATGGAAGTGGTGCTTAGTTTATGTCTTGCATTTTCACTTTCACTTACAGCTGGATATAATATATCACGTAAATCTACGCCTAAATGAGGCTTAAGTAATTCCGCACATATATCTATATGTTTGCGAAAAGTTGCTTCAAATTTATAAAGTTCCAGAGCCATGTTTACATATTGTGAACCTTGCCCTGGAAACATAAATATAATTGACTGCTGTTTTGGTTCTTGATAACTTGTATAAACTCTGTCTGTATTAATTGATTCTAATGTATTGACAGCATCGCTTATATTGTTACAAAGTAGCATTCGTCTATAATTGAAGGCTCTTCGTCCTACTTGATATGTATAGGCTACGTCAGCAATATTAAGTTCAGGATGTTGTTTTAAATACGTAGCTAAATTCTTGGTTGCGGTTTCTAGTGCGGAGCTAGTTTTAGCAGATAAGAGTAATAGTTTCTTTGGTCTTGTTTCTAGGGACGATTCAGCAATTACAGGAGCTTCTTCAAGAACAAGATGAGCATTTGTACCACCAATTCCAAAGGAACTTACTCCTGCTCGTCGTTTACCTTGATTGACTTCCCATCTTTTCAATTTAGTATTCACATAAAACGGGCTGTTATCAAAGTCAATTCTCGGATTAGGATGCTGAAAGTTTAAACTGGGTGGAATCAATTTATGCTTTAGCATTAAAACAGTTTTAATTAAACTCGTGATACCTGCGGCAGCTTCTAGGTGTCCAACATTAGTCTTGACTGAACCAATAGCACAAAATTGTTTAACCTTAGTACTAGCCTGAAAAACTTGAGTAAGAGTAGATATTTCGATAGGATCGCCTAGAGGTGTTCCTGTACCATGCGCTTCAATATAAGTAATTGATTTTGGTTTTACCCCTGCTATGGCATAAGCTTCTGCAACTACTTTTGCTTGACCATCAACACTAGGTGCTGTGTAACCAATTTTCAAGGAGCCATCATTATTGACCGCTGAACCTTTAATGACAGCATAAATTGAGTCACCATCGTTTATAGCATCAGCTAGACGCTTTAGGACTACAACTCCTACACCGCTACCGAAAATAGTTCCTTGTGCTTCAGCATCAAATGCTCTGCAATGTCCATCAGGAGAGAGAATAGAACCTTTCTCATAAAGGTAACCAGTTTTAGGGGGTGAAGAAATTCTGACACCACCGGCTAAAGCCATATCACACTCATTATTTAGCAAACTTTGAGCAGCTAGGTGTACAGATACTAATGATGAAGAACAAGCAGTTTGAACGCTGACACTAGGCCCTTTTAAATTTAGTTTGTAGGATACACGGCTAACTAAGTAATCCTTATCATTACCAATAATAGTTTGAAGTTTTCCTACAGATTTTATCAGTTCATGATTAGGGTAAAGATTGAAAAGCAAATAACTGCTCATCCCTGTACCTGCATAAATACCAATAGAACCTTTATATGATTCAGAATCATAACCCGCATCCTCTAAAGCCTCCCAGGCACAATTTAGAAAGAGGCGATGCTGTGGATCTGTAATTTCTGCTTCTTTGGGACTAAAACCGAAAAATGTAGCATCAAATAGGTCAACATCTGCTAGTACTGGTGCTGCTTTCACATAGTTAGGATCAGCTAAATCGTTAGGTTCTACTCCTACTGATTGAAGCTCTTCGTCAGAGAAGAAAGTTATTGATTCAACTCCATTTTTTAAATTTTGCCAAAATTCTTCAACGTTCTTAGCTCCGGGGAAACGTCCAGATATACCAATAATAGCTATCTCGTCAGGATACTCAAACAGTTCATGTGAATTCTCACGCATAATCGTACTCTTGGTTATTCTAATTTAATTTTGTTTATGGCTAAATTTTTTACGGCGTTTACTGGCTCCTCTACGAGCTTCAGCCCTTTGATCTGCTTCTTGCAAAATTTGCTCACCCTCTGTTTTCTGACTCAGGTATTGGGCTAAGGAATTTAATGTTGAATACTGGAAGATTTCAATGATTGGAATATCTTTGTTAAAGGTGTTTTGCAATTTATTGTGGATTTTAACAACATGTAGAGAATTTGCACCTAAATCAAATAAGTTATCATGAATTTCAATCTTGTCTAATTGTAATACTTCTTGAATAATTTCTTTGAGAGCTTCCTCAATTTGAGTATTAGTTTGTGCTACATTGTCTATATTGTTAGTGAGGTGATTATTAACACATTTGGCTAAAGATTGACGATCTATTTTTCCATTTGAATTTAATGGCAAACTATCTAGAAATACTAGATGTGAAGGAACCATATGATTTGGTAGTTTCTGCCGCAGGAAGTTTTTTAAATCGACGTCTAAAGAATTGTTCTTAGATGCTTGATGTGAAGTATTTAATGGTAATTGTGTATTAAATGCTTGCTTTGCTTTCGATTGACAATTAATTAATCCTCCTACTAGAGAGTGTAGTAAAATATCATTTTCCTCTAGAACAAATAAGTCGCGAATTTGTTCAAAATTCATCCCACCTATTGGGCAAAGTCCAATTTCATGACTTGAAGCGATAGTCATCAGTAATTGGGATATGTAGCCAGCTTCGAGTAAACAAAATTCTTTGGATAAGTCACCATACATAGGAGTGATTGCATTCATTCGTCCGATAAGAAAGATAGAAAATGCTGACTCATCAAATGCATCACGATTGATATAACTGTGTATGTCTTCGCTAGTTAAAATGCATTTGGAGATGATAAAAAGACGGTGTTCTTTAGGGTGATAATAGTAAATTCCTGCTTTGAGTCCTTCGATTCGGTTAGGCTTGATATAGAGGTAAGTCTGTACTGGATATAAACCTCCAGCAGAAGCATACTGATATTTAGGTAAAGCATCTATTTCTATATGGTATAGACAGCTTAAGAATTCGCTAAACTGATGAAGGGAAATAAGGCTGTTTAAAAATTCTCGATAACTGCGACGTTGGAAATATTTAAATTTTAATTCTTCATTGAGTTCAGGCTTGGAGAGATTGACATAGGATTTATTTAGGTCTTGTCTTAGTCCAGGCTGTTTAATTTTAAACTCAAGCCTTTTCAAAGGATCTAGAAGAATATTTTCCCTCTGTTCTTGATTAAAATCTCCTGGTAGTTTCTGCTTAATTTGACTTTGTAGCTCGTTGGTTATTCGTTGCTTAACCTTAGGAACAATATAGCTAATTAAGCTTTCATTACCGGGACTACCTGTAGTTGTAACTACGGCAGTCTCTACTTCTGGATGCTGGCAGAGAACCATTTCAATTTCACCCAGTTCTACTCTGTAACCGCGTAGTTTAACTTGGAAGTCTTCTCTCCCTAGAAATTGAATATTTCCATCTGGGAGAAGTTTTCCTAAATCGCCACTGTTGTATAATCGTTCTCCTATTTGGGGATGGTGAATAAATTTTTCGTTAGTTTTTTCTGGATCGCGCCAATAACCCCTGGCTAATCCTGCACCGCCGATATAAAGCCGCCCAGCTACCCAAATGGGACAAGGCATTAATTTTTCATTCAATATATAATAATGAGCATTGGTTAAGGGACGACCGTAAGGAATGCTTTTCCAATTGGGATCTACAGTTGCAATTGGGTAACAAATATCCCAAACAGTTGTTTCTGTTGGTCCACCCGCACCAATAACTTGAACGCTATTAATTAGGGATCTAAGTTTGTTTGGTAGTGTAACGGGAATCCAATCTCCAGATAAGATGACTAAGCGTAAGGAATGGAGTAGATGGTTTTGAAAATTAGGTATATTTTCTAGATACTCTACCAACATTTGCATAAATGCTGGCACAGAGTTCCAAAATGTCACTTTTTCTTGGCATATCAATTTTACCCAATGGGACGGGTCGCGTGTTAATGCGGCATTAGGTAAAACAAGAGTTCCACCAGCAGTCAGAATGCCAAATATATCATAAACTGATAGGTCATGATGCAGAGATGTGAGGGCTAAAGCTCGATCGCCTGGGTTGATGCCAAAACGTTGATTAATATCAGTAATTCTATTAATGACGTTACGATGTTCAATCATGACTCCTTTTGGAAGTCCTGTGGAGCCTGATGTATAAATGACGTAGGCTAAATCCTCGGGTCTTTGGGTAGGATCAACAAGCGGTGGATGTTTAATATCTTCTAAGGTTTGCTGGTCTACATAAATTTTATGTATGTGAGCGGGCCAGTGAATTTTATTGTCTATCCAAGATTGAGTCAGTACAATATTAACTTCTCCGTTGTCTAATAATAGTAGGAGGCGATCGCTAGGAATGTTAGGGTCAATAGGCAAATAAGCCGCACCAGATTTGAGAATACTCAAAACTGCAACAATTTGCTCCCAACCCTTATCCATAACAATTGCTACTAAGGTATTGGGACGCGCACCCCAGTTACGTAATTGTGAACCCAATTGGTTAGAGTAGCGATCTACTTCTTCATAGCTAAGAGTCAAATTAGTTGTGATTATGGCTGGATGGTTGGGCTGTTGATTTGCTCGTCGGCTAAATAAAGTATGTAATAGTTCGCCAGGTATATCAGCTTCAACGCCATTGAGCAATGCTATTTGTTGTAGTTGTGCAGATGGTATTAAGCAATTGTTGGGTTCCGTCCAAATGCTAGGCTCATTGGCTAGATTGTGAAGTAGTTGACAGTAAGCATCAAACATATCTTGAAGTAGACCTTCAGGGAAGATAGCTTCAAATGCATCCCAATTAAATAACAGTATTCCATCTTCTTCAAATACCTGATGATCTAACCAGACTTGAGGGGTTTGGCTAATGCTATAGACTTTTTCACCAAGTTTAGATAAGGAATTTAAACCTTGGCTACTGCCAATCGAGTCAAGCGCACTGGTAAATACAATCGGCATGATAGCTTCACCAGTTTTACCCAGATGATGGGTTAGCTCTCGTAATACTTGAATTCCACTCACAAAACGGTGCTCTAAATCGTTCCAAAGCTGTTTTTGGATTTTTTGGGCGCGGGTGACAAAGGTATCTGTGGTTGAATTATCTATTTCTAGCAAAATAATTGAAGTAAAATCGCCCAAAATGTCATTAATTTGAGGATGGACTGGTAGACGATTAAATAGTGTGACGTTAAGGGTAAAGCGGGCTATTCTACTCCATGTTGTTAATACTTCACTATAGGCAGCTAGTAATATTCCAGATGGGGTTAATCCTGCCTGACTAGCGTGTGTTTTTAAGCGTTGCCAGGTCTCTTTATTTAGTTGAGAACTGAAGCGACAAAATTGAGAATCCTCTGTATTGTCACTGAGTTGAATAAAAGGCAAATCGGGTGCTGGAGGAAGGGTTCCCAGACGAGAACGCCAATAAAGCAGTGACTTTTGATATAAATCTGAATTACGTAGAGCCTCTAAAGCTAGAACATAATCTCGATAAGATAATTCTAAAGGAGGAAGCGATACATCGGGATTTTGATAAATCTGTACCCATTCTCGGATAAGGATCATAAAACTCCCAATATCAATATTTAAAGCATCGATACTAATATGGAGTCGAATCAGAGAATCATCTAAGCAAGAAGCACAAATCTCAAATAGAGGCCATTTTTCAGATGGTAGTACTTGATGAGATAAACGCTGGCGTGTAGCTAAAAGATGGTCTTCTACTACAGTAGGCTCTTGGTTCTGTAAATCAAAGATTTTGATTTGATATGGAGGAACTTGTGCTAATATCTGTTGCTGTCCATCTGTTAGCACAATTGCCCGTAGCATATCGTGACGCTCAATTAATTGCTGCCAAGCGATATTTAAAGATACTAAATCAAGACTAGTACTTTCAATTTCCACATAAGCATGAATGGCTACATTTCCCCCCTGAAAAGCACCCATACGACCAATCCAGTATGCTTGTTGAATCTCTGTCAGGGGGAATGGTTTGTAGCGTTCTTCCTGATTAGGTACAATTATGGGCAATTTAGCAGCCGCTTTTGTTGATTGTACTTGTTCTGTTTCAGCTTTTTTCTTTAACAGCTTTGCTAATAAAGCCCGCTTCTCCTCTGGTGGCAGATTGCCAGTATTTTTAGTGGAAACGCTCATGAATCTTCCTCTTCTAAAACTAATTCATTAAGTAGCTCGTTTACTTCTGTATCTGATAGCTGATCGAGTTTTGCAAGAAATTTTTCTGCTTGAATTTTTTCATTTATTTTTTTGCTTGTTGCCATTAGTTGTTCGAGTATTTCTATGGCAAGCTGTGCAGTACTATTACCCTCAATAAATTTCACTAAAGGAACTACAATTCCTAAAGCAGTCTCGATATTATTTTTCAATTCTATAGCCATAAGAGAATCTAAACCAGATTGATTCAGAGGTAAATGAATATCAAGTTTGGAGGGTAAAATTCTTAAAACTTTAGCTGCTTCGTGATGCATAAAAGTTTCTATTAGGGAAAGCCGCTCTTGTGGTTTTGCTGCTAAGATAGTACCTCTTGTCAGTACACTGGTTGTTGTATTAAGTGTTAAGTTAAAAATATATGCAAACAATGGTGATTGGCTAAAATTTGGATAAACTTGCTGCCACTGTGCCCAATTAATAGGTAGTACACCAACTTGGGGCAGATTTTGTTGTAAAAGATAGTTAAGTGCTGCCAACCCTTGCTCAATTGTCATACTACCCAATATACTGGGGTCAAAATAACCAGATGCTTTTGTCCGAAGTGCCATACCCATCTCAGCCCAAGTTCCCCAGTTAATACTAATTGCAGGTTTCCCTTGAGCATGGCGATAGTGAGATAAAGCATCAAGAAAGGTATTGGCAGCAGTGTAATTAGCTTGTCCTGCTGAACCTAATAATGAAGCCGCTGAAGAGAACAGTACAAAAAAGTCAATATCTGCATCTGCAAATAGTTTGTGTAATAGCCAAGCTCCTAATACTTTGGGGTGCAAGGCTTCTGCAAATGTAGTTTTATTGAGTTTCAGTATTGTTTTGTCACGCAATTCTCCAGCTAGATGAATTATACCACGAATTTGTGGAAATTTATCTTTTTTAATTTGCTGAATAAAAGATGATATTTCTTTTTCATTGCCAACATCAACAGAAGCATAAATAACATTTGCACCCAGTTCTTGCAATTCTTGAATTGCTATAATTTTTTTTGCTATGTGGCTATCTGTTGTTATTTGCTTCCATTCAGAGGCAGGAGGCAGTTTTGTACGTCCTAATAATATTAAGTTTTTAGCTCCTTGCTGTACCATCCAACGCGCAACTTGCAGCCCCAAATCGCCAAGTCCACCAGTGATAAGATAGCTAGCATTTAAGCGCCATTGGAGCGAACGCACAGGTTTTTCTGAGATGGGTTGAGGTATTAAGCGCGGCACATAACACTTTCCATCTCTGAAAGCAATTTGTTTATCTGCATCTGATTGGCAAATGCTTTGAAATAAAATAGAAGTTTCTTCTATGGGCGCTTCAGGATCTAAATCAATCAAACCACCAAACCATTCAGGATGTTCTAAGGCCATCGCTCTACCCATGCCCCAAAGCAGTGATGATGCTAAATTGATATCTGTTACATTTGCCTTCACTGGTTGAGCACCACGAGTTACTAGCCATATCTTAGGTGTCTCTGACCATGTAATAGTGTTTAAGCTTTGCAATAGCAAAAGTATGCTTTGATAACCTAACTTTTGAGAAGTATCTAGAATATTGATACTATTGTTTGCAAGTTCGGTGTTCAAACTCCACAAGTGTATTATTCCACAACAGGGTATTTGATGATCGCTAGCAACATCATGCAAGAACTGTTGATAATCCTCAAAACTCTCTGGATTAATCCAAGCCTGCGTTTTATCTGTAGAAATACTATAACTAGAACCAGGAGAAACAACTATATAGCTTCGATTTGAGGATTGGAACAAAGCAACTAGTTCTTTAGCCAGATTTTTGTGATTCTCTGCAAAAATTAACCATTTGCCTGCAAAATTACTTGTCAGCGGTTTAACAGTCTGTTCTACAATTTTGGGTTGCCACTGTAATTGATACAGCCAATCCTGAATATAGTAGGGAATTGTACTTTTATTGTGTCCAATTTTCTCAAATCGCTGTAACCCTAAACCCAAGATTTCTACAAAGATTTCCCCTAAATCATCAAGTAAGTATAAATCACACTCAAAAACATCAGGATTTGTCTCTAAGTTATTTGAGCGAATACTAACATAGCTCCAAACCTGAGTACTAACAGGTTTGTGAATACACACTTTTTCTAAACAATAGGGTAAATAGGTAACAAAGCTGGAAAATTGAGAACTAGTTGAGGGGAGGGCAGTAACTAAAACTTGAATGCAAGCATCAAGAAACGCCGGGTGTATATGGTAAAAAGAGGCTTCTTCTACTAGCATAGGTGGCAGTTTAATTTGACCTAATGCTTCACCTATACCACAATAAATTTGTTGTATCCCTTGAAAACTAGGACCATGTTCCATCCCCCGACTGCGTAAACTATGATAAAACGCAGAAGTGGGGATGATTTCAGAACAACGCTGTTTTATATCTGCAAGGAATATCGATGATGCAGATAAAGAACAATTAGTATTAGTTTTGTTGTGAATTTCACCTTTTACGTGTAAAGTCCATTGGTTTAATAGTTCTTCATTATCTGAGCGTTGACTAAGAATCTCAAAAGTAGCGGTTTGAGCAGAAGCTTGGGAAGAAATAATAAATTTAATATTACGCACTTCTGTTTCTGCTAAAACAAGCGCTTCTTTAAGTTCAATGTTTTCGGCAACAGGCTGAACCGTACCAAAAACTTCTGTTGCTGCTGCCAGAGCCATTTCTATATAACCAGTTAAGGGGAAGATAATTTTACCCCGCACTCGATGCTCTAACAGATAAGGCTGGTACTCTGTACTGATCTGAGTTTCAAATTTAATGTATGGGATAGTTGATGTTGTCATTTTTCGTCGCCTGTCGAAACTGAGTTAGATAGTACGTTTTCCTAGCAAAGGATGAATAGGAGCTTTAGACTTACTCACTGAAGCTTTTTTATTGCCGGATGAATTTGATGGCAATGAATGTGATTCATCAAACCAGTAACGTTCTCTTTCAAAAGGGTAAGTTGGCAGAGGAATACGGTAACGCGGATAATTTTGGTCAAACCCTACCCAATCTATATTTTGTCCCTGACAATATAGAGTACCTAAACTATTTAACAGAACTTGCCAATCACTTTGACCCTGTGCCAGAGAAGATAACCAAAACACATTATTTTCTGGTAAGCACTGTTGTCCCAATTTTGAAAGAGTTGGATTTGGTCCTAGTTCGACAAATACTTTATAGTTATTTGCAGCTAGTGATTGAATTCCTGCCATAAACTCGACAGGTTCACGAATATGTTGACACCAATACTCAGCATCTGGGGGCTTTCCTGATTTCCAAATTTGACCTGTGAGATTAGAAATTAAGGGAATTTGGGGAGTGTTAAATTTAACCTGCTGTGCAATTTGCCGGAATTCCTTAAGTATAGGCTCCATTAGAGGAGAATGGAAAGCGTGAGACACTTGTAGAAGATGGACAGGAATAGAGTGTGATCGCAACTCCTCAATGACAGCTTGCATTGCTGTATCCTCACCTGAAATCACTATCTGCTTAGGACTATTGACCGCAGCAATAGATACTAAACCCTGATAGGATGAAAGAACTTTAAGCACCAGTGCTTTACTGGTTTGTACCGCTGCCATCATGCCGTTACGAGGTAAAGACTGCATTAATCTTCCCCGTTGAGCAGTGAGTTTCAGTCCATCTTCCCAACTGAATACTCCTGCTACACAGGCTGCTACATACTCACCAACGCTATGACCCATCACGGCATCAGGCACAACTCCCCAAGAACGCCAAAGTTCAGCTAATGCATACTCTAAGGAAAATAGGGTTGGTTGTGCATACTGGGTTTCGTGCAGTAAAGGTATTGCATCACATCCAGGATAAAGTACTGAGAGTAATGGTTGTGGCAAATCTAGTTGCAGCAGTTCGTTGCATTGATCGAGTACTTTCCGAAAAGTTGCTTGAGTTTCGTAAAGATAACGGCCCATCTCCAGGTATTGAGTTCCTTGACCAGTAAACATAAAAGCAACTTTTGGACGGCTGTCTGTTTGTTTACCAAACCGTACCATTCCTGCAAATTCTTGTTTTTCTAAAAACTCTGCTAATTGATTGCAGATATAACTCTCTGAAGGAGCCACAATGGCTAAACGGCAGGAAAAATGATTGCGTCCAGTATTAGCAGTAAAACAGACATCTGCCAATGCTTGGGAAGGGTGTATAGTTAAATGATGCTTAAATCGCTTTGCTAACTGTTTTAAAGCTTGTGGACTTTTAGCAGATAGAGTTAGGATGTGTAGAGGGCGCTCTATTTTTACATGCTCAAGCTCTTTGATTGGAGCTTCTTCAAAAATTACATGAGCATTAGTACCACTAAACCCAAATGAACTTAATCCAGCATAACGCCGCTTATTTCCAGTATTCCAGGGTGTGAGCTTAGTAGGAACTGTTAAAGGAATATCTGCCCAAGAAATCCTAGTGTTTGGTTTTTTTAGATGCAAATGCGGTGGAATTTGCTGATGTTGCAAAGATAAAACAACTTTCATTAACCCGGCTATTCCAGCAGCAGCTTCCAAATGACCAATATTAGTTTTGATTGAGCCAATAGCTAAGGGGGAATCAGCAGGACGAGCTTGAAAGACTTCCCCTAATGCTTGTACTTCAATTGGATCTCCTAAAGCAGTACCCGTACCATGTGCTTCTACATAATCAATAAGTTCAGGGCTAACATCGGCATTGGCTAAAGCCTGACGAATAACCATTTGTTGGGACGGTCCATTAGGAACAGTCAAACCGCTACTAGCTCCATCTTGATTAATAGCTGTTCCCCGAATTAATGCTAAAATGTTATCTCTATCTCTAATTGCATCCGAAAGGCGTTTCAATATTACTACTCCGCAGCCCTCACCTCTAGTAAAGCCATTAGCAGCAGCATCAAAAGTTTTACAACGTCCATCACTAGCTAACATTCGAGATTTAGCAAAAGCAATACTGGCATAGGGTGACAAAATTAAGTTCGCACTACCTGCGAGCGCTAAATTTGATTCACCATTCCGCAAACTTTGACAGGCTAAATGTACAGCTACTAAAGAAGAAGAACAGGCTGTATCAACTGACAGGCTAGGGCCTTTCAAGCCTAAAGTGTAGGATAAACGACCAGATGCAACGCTAAGAGCATTGCCTGTAGCCCTGTAAGCATCAATACTCTTATAATAATCTTTCTCCATTTGTAGGTAAGTATAATCGTTGGCACAAATACCTAGAAATACCCCTGTGAGACTGCCAAATAATTGATTAGGTGCTAAACCTGCATTTTCTAAAGCCTCCCAGCTTACCTCTAACAGCAACCTTTGTTGAGGATCGATACTAACTGCTTCACGGGGAGAAATATTAAAGAATGATGCATCAAAAGTATCCACCTCATCCAAAAAAGCACCCCACTGCATATAAGTTTTACCAGGGGCTTCTGGTTGTGGATCGTAGAAACTATCAACATCCCATCTATTCTGTGGAACCGGAACAACTGCATCTACTCCATCACGCAGCAATTGCCAAAGAGCCTCTGGATTACTAGAGCCGCCTGGAAATCGACAACTCATGCCGATGATTGCAATTGGCTCTTTACGGGAGTACTCAAGAGCCTTGAGTTTAGCACGTAGGGTTTTCAGCTCTAGCAGAGCATTTTTCAATACAGATTGATGATCGGGGATATCAGGGGATGCATTCATCTCAATTGATTTCCGTAGGATGGGCTAATTCTTCAGCAAGTAATGTAACTAGTTCATCTTCAGAAAGCTGTTCAATCTCTGCATCTGCGATCACTATATTTTGCTGGTCAGTATTAGCGCTCTGTGGCTCAAGCATAGCAACCGGAGAAGAATCACAATTCAATATTTTTTTAATTAGATAATGAATCAAGGCTTCAGTGTTGGGGTAGTCAAAAGTGAGAGTCGAAGGTAAACGTTGACCTAAACTCACTTCCAGCCGATTTTTAAATTCAACTGCTGTCAGAGAATCCATCCCCATTTCAAACCAGCCTTTATGCTCACCAATTTCAGAAGGTGTACTCAAATTTAGTACCTTCGCAACTTCCGCACGAATAGCACGACCTAAAATTTCTGACCGATGACTTGGTAAAGCTGCTTCCAATTGACGGAAAAGTTCGGTTTTTTGAGTACCTGCTGGCTGTAAATGTAGACCAATGAGTGAAACTGCAAACTGTTTATCTTCATCAAATAAATGTAAATCGGCCGTTACTGATTCATTAGATGAGGTGTGAGGCGATCGCAAAACTAGATGGAGCCAAATATTTGCCCCTGGTTTATGGTCAAATTGGACTTCATTAATCACTGTAGGAATATAGCCATTTTCAGCCATAACATGATTTCCTGGTTTTGACCAATCCACACCAACAAGCTGAATACAGGCATCAAGTAAGGTTGGATGTATATAATAATTGTCTACTGTTGCGGCTAATTCTGGCTGTAGTCTTAACAGTAACAAAACCTCATTATCTTTGCGCCATAAAGGCTGAATTTCTAAGGCAATCTCTTCATATTGTAAACTTTGCCTAAGATAATTTTGATAGAACTCAACATTAGATATCTCCTCTAAACATCTGCCCTGGATTTCTTCAAAACTCATTTTCAGTTTTTGTCGCTTTTTAATTGTTTGGAATGAATTATCAAACTCACCAATACAATTTAAAAGCCATCTGGATAATTTTGATTCAACAGTAGCCGATGCGCTGTACATTCTAAAAGAAAATTTTTCTTTTTCCGTTTGGCTCAAGATTGACTGGATAACTTTAGTTTCCCCTTCCGGTAAGCTCAAAATTTCTTGGAAAACAATATTTTTAAAAACTTTTGCTTCTACGCCAAAAGTCTCAATTACAGCACTCAAACATATCTCTAATTGTACAGAAGCTGGCAATATTATCCCTCCAAATGCCGGAGATTTCTTGATTAAGGGAAATAAATCTTTATTCAAATAAGCCTCAAATTGAACATCTGGCAAGGCTGAACGTAGCCGATGTCCTAGTAAAACATGAACATCTGGGGCTAAATCTGCTATTTGTGAGACAATATTATTTCTAGATTTTTTTTGATTAGCCTTTACAGGTATTGGCACTGTAAAAGCTGCAAGGCTTGATTCTGTAGATATTGGCGCTTGTGCAACTAATATATGTTGCCCCAAAACCTCAGCGTCAAAACCTGATTCAGGAAAAGCTTCAACCTGGCTAAAACTTTGAGATTTAAGTAATTTCTGCCATTGGGATACTGATATAAACGGCTGATTTTGTCTAAGTTGTTCATCCTCAATAGGCTGTACAAGTGGTCCAAAAGCTACATCAAACCATAACAAAGGTTGGGTAACTTCCCAAACTAATAAAATTCCTCCAGGAGCTAAAAGCGACTTTACATTTTGTAGTGTTTCTTCAAGGTTACGAGTAGCATGAAGAACATTTGCTGCCACAACTATATCATAACTATGGCTTTCATAACCTTGATTTTGGGGTAACTGTTCAATATTCAGTAAGCCATACTTAACAAACGAGTATTTATGAAACTTCTTAGTAGCTTTATTCAAAAACAGTGTAGAAACGTCTGTAAATGTGTATGTACTTCGATGCTCCGGCAAAATCGGTAATAACCATGAAGTTGTTCCCCCTGTTCCCGCACCAATTTCTATAATCCTTAGGCTGGTATTCGACGATAAAGTTTTAATTACGGCTTGTATAGCTTCCCTAGCAATAGCATTGTAATAGCTAGAAAATTGAGTCTCTTGATAAAGACTTGCCATAATATCTAAAGAACCACCAGGGAAGAGTAAAGCTCTAATATCTTCCTGCCCAATCAGTATTTCTGCCAGGTGTTCCCCAGAACGCTGAATAATTTCTACTAATTGCGGCGTACCTTCCCATTGATTTCTAACTTCCTCGACTAATTCTTTAAGATTATTGCTTTGAATAGGTGAAAAATTAGTATAGTATTCACCGTGCTTTTGCAATTGTCCATTCTCTATTAATACATCTAACCACCTAGCAACTAATTGCTGATAACTGGAGCAAATAGCCAATCTGTCTACCAATTCATCAAGAGTATAGGCTTTATCTTGACTAAAAGCTCCTAAATTCCTTAATGCTAAATTAATGTAGTTAATACACAACTGATACATACACTGATTTTGCCTCTGACCAGTTGGTAACTTATATTCTAAAACCCCTTTATAGCTTTGGTCGCGACCTGCTTCTACTAAAGAATTCCAAAGTTGCAATAATTGAGGCTGTAGCTGAAAAGAATTTTCTAAATTATCTTCAATCCAGTACCGTTGTCGCTGGAATGGATAATTTGGTAAAATCGAAAGTCGAGAACGGTGATAATCTTGGTCAAAACCTAGCCAGTTAATCTTATAGCCCCGAATATATAGTTCTCCTAAGCTGTTTAGTAGCTGTTGCCATTCTCCATTTTGTGGATGTAATGAAGGCAACCAAACACTACTTGCTTCCAAAATACTTTGACGACCCATACCTATCAAAGTTGAACTGGGGCCAATTTCCAGAAATATTTTTATACCTAAGTTATGCAATGTTTGCATTCCTTGAGCAAACTGAACAGCTTCCCGTGCATGGCGACACCAATATTGAGAAGTTGTTATTGCTTCGTTAGCCAGCTGACCAGTTAAATTAGAAATTAACCGGATTTTTGGTTTTGCATATTTTACTTGTTCTGCAACCTGACCAAAAGCAGTAAGCATAGGCTCAATTGCAGGTGAATGGAAAGCCTGTGATACATCTAACAGCTTAGTTTTGATACCTGCTGCTTCTAGCTGCTGTAATACTGTCTCAACATCAACCTTCAGACCGGAAATAACCGTATTACTCGGACTATTTACCCCAGCCATGACTACCTTATTCCCATAAGGAGCAATGATTTTTGCAACCATATCTGCATTGGTAAACACCGCAGCCATCACACCATCATTTGGTAATGATTGCATTAATCGCCCTCGCTCGGCTACCAGTTTCAGCCCATCCTCAAGACTAAAAACCCCTGCCAAACAGGCGGCTACATATTCTCCCAGACTGTGACCCATGACTACATCAGGGACAATTCCCCAGGAAAGCCAAAGCTTTGCTAAAGCATATTCCAGGGCAAATAATGCTGGTTGTGCATACTCTGTTTTATGCAGCTGAGGTCTATCAATCGATGAGAAAAGAATAGAAATGATTGAACAACCTAAGTAATGATGTAATATCTTATCACATTGTTCTAAAACTTGCCGGAAAGTAGGGTTAGTTTGATAGAGCTGATATCCCATACCAATATGTTGGGATCCTTGACCAGTAAACAAAAAAGCTATCTTGGGGCATTTTTTACTGGACAATTGACCGCTAACAATTCCAGGGATTTGTTTACCAGCTGTTAACAAACTTAACTGCTCATGCAAATGTGTAGTGGATTGACAGATAATAGCCAGACGGCGATCAAAATGTGCTCGCCCTACATTCCCTGTAAAACAAATATCTGCCAGTTCTACCTCAGGATGAGATATTAAAAACTTTTCATAACGCCGCACCCACTCATCTAGTGCCTCTTCACTTTTTGCTGAAAGAGTAAATAGATGTACAGGACGTTCCATATCATTAGTTGGCTTTGTTAGCAAAGGTGCTTCTTCTAGAATTACATGGCAATTAGTACCACCAATACTAAAAGAACTGACCCCAGCTAACCGGGTTTCTTGATCAACAGACCAAGGTTGGCACTCCGTCGGAATACAAAAAGGTGTCTTTACTAGAGAAATATATGGATTTAATACTTTTAAGTGTAAATTAGGAGGAATTTGCTTATGTTGTAAAGAAAGTACTACTTTAATAAAACTAGCTATTCCAGCAGCAGATTCCAAATGACCAATATTAGTCTTGACAGAACCAATCCAACAACGTTGATTGGGGGAACGGCCAGGCATCAATGCAGCTTTTAGAGCTTCAATTTCAATTGGATCTCCTAAAGGCGTCCCAGTACCGTGAGCTTCCACATAGCTAATTTGCGCTGGAGCTACCTGAGCATTTTCTAAAGCTTGACGAATCAGCATTTGTTGAGACAGCCCATTCGGTGCTGTCAGACCATTGCTCATTCCATCTTGGTTAATTGCTATACCTTTGATAATTGCTTGAATTGTATCTCCATCTCGGATTGCATCTGCAAGACGTTTAAGTACAACTACACCGCATCCTTCCCCTCTAACATAACCGTCAGCTTTAGCATCAAAAGTTTTACAGCGACCGTCAGAGGCCATCATATTAGCTTTGGAAAGAGCAATGTTTAACTCTGGAGAAATAATTAAATTAACTCCTCCTACCAAACAAATATTAGACTCTAACCTATCCAAACTATGACAAGCCAAATTTAATGCCACTAAAGACGAGGAACAAGCAGTATCTATAGCTATGCTTGGTCCATGAAGATTTAAGAAATATGATAGACGGTTAGGAGCAATACTAAAAGAACTACCAATTCCATCATAGGCATCTGTACGAGATATATCTTTGCGTAATAGCAAGCCATAATCGTAATTACCTATAGCAATAAAGACTCCAGTCTGGCTACCTGCTAAAATATCTGGTGACAGTCCGGCATTTTCCAATGCTTCCCATGCTACCTCCATCACTAGCCTATGCTGAGGGTCCATTCTTTCTGCTTCACGAGGGGAAATCCCAAAAAAATGAGCATCAAAAAGGAAAACATGATCTAGAAAACCACCCCAACGAGTGTTCATTTTTCCAGGTTTATTAGGATCTGGATCATAGAAAGCATCAATATCCCATCGAGCTTGCGGTATCTCTGCAATAGTATCTACGCCATTCTTCAACAAATGCCAGTAGGCTTCTAAATTATTGGCTCCTGGAAAACGACAACCAATACCTACAATTGCTATAGGTTCCAATTTTTAACTCCCAATTTTATCTACTTCTCTTATAGACAAGTAAAGCGGAGGAAAGAAGGAAGTAAAATAATACTTCCTTCCTCAAATTCAATGGGCTAAATCCCATACAGGTGCATAAGAATACTTAAAAACTCCGCCGCCAACAGTTCACCTAAGCCAGTACTTTCAGTCTAGGCATTAACCAAAACATTGGTTTTTCCAGCTAAATATTCAGCCAAGATTTGAATGGTTGGGTAATTAAACAGCAGAGTAGGAGGAAGTTCTCTTTCCAGCCAAGCTTCTAAATCTCCAATTAAACTCGTAGCATCGATAGACCCTAAACCATAGCGATCAAAAGGTGCTGTAATATCGATCTGCTCCTGTTCCTGTTTCAAAAGCTCAGCTAGGTAAGTAACTAACCATTCTTGAATCTCTATTACCCCAGGATTTACCTTATTAACAGAGGCGTTATTATCATTATTTTCTTCATCTAGAGTCGTAAATTGGCTGTGCTTGCGTGGTAGAGAAGCTACTAATTTGCTATACCTCTGCATCGCCTCAATACGGCTCATTCCTTCCAGTTTCTTCCATGCTTGCCATTGAATGTATTTACGTGCGTGTAAAATTGGGTTTGGTTCTTCAATAGTACAATCACCCTCTATTGCTTGTTGGTATAGACTATCAATTTCTACTTGTTGCTTATCCGTTGGTAGCTCAACATGGTCAAACCTTACTAAGTTTGTCATGTTTTGAAATTCAACTTCCGTTTCATCTAAATCATTCCACTCTCGTACACGATTAATTCCATAATCATCGCGTCCTGACACAAGAATACAGAAATGTCTCTCGATATTATGACAGTTTTCATCGATAAAATCCCCCTTTAGGCGATGAGGATAAATCTGTACATTTGGATGTATATAACGTGCATTAATACCTAAACGACGTTTATTAGAACTGTTACCAGGAGAATAATGCATACATCTCTCAGTAAAAATGATGATCTGTCCTGGTTTAGCTGGTACTGCTTCTACTTCCCATTGGCTAGCATCAAAATCAAATACCTCCGAATATTGTTTTCCTCCTTGCCAAACCATTTTGTGGACTTTTACACCTGCAAACATACCTTCTTCAGCAGGCACTTTTAAACGCCCAAATTTGTGCTTGTGAGTACCACTAGCAAAATGCACACAACCACTTTCGATAGTGGCATGATCCAAAGCTACCCACACCGTGAGATTTAAAAAGTCTTTTTCCTCAGTATATACCAGAGTTGGTTTTTTCTCATCGTAACCAGTAGGATTGTAAGAATCATAAACCTGATGCCATTTTATCTCACCTTCACCTGACATTTTGCAAAAAACGTTTGAACGCCACATTAGCAAATCTGGTTCACCCAACTGATTTAATATCCGCACAATTTTTTGGCTAGTGAACAAGTCAGCTATTGGTTTATGAAATAGATGAAGGTCACGAGATGTACTGATGTTCATTATATTATTATAGAACATCATCATCGGTTGTCCATCTACAACTTTGATAGTACTATTAAATTCTAAACATTCTTTCACAGAAGCGACTTCTGCCTCTGTAAATACATCTAGAGGTCCAATCCATCCTTTTTCTTGAAAATTTTTGATTTGAGCTTCAGTAAGTGTGTACATTTTATTTTCCTTTTTTGTTTGTAATCCTGACATTTTTAATACCTTAGAAAGCCTTACATTAGCATTAAAAATGTTGATAACAACCTATTTTTAGCACAAAGAAACCTAATTATGAATAAAATCAAAAAACTAGGAAACTAATTCCTTTTGAAGTTTTAGACTTTCATCAACTTGATTCACAAGTGCTAAAGAACCATCTACAAACCTAGTTCGGCACTCTCGACGCTGAATTTTTCCACTGGAAGTTTTGGGAATATTTCCAGGTTTTACTAAGACAACAGCATAAATTGGTAGATTATGTTGTGCCATAACTGCCTGACGAATATTACCAATAACTTCTTCTGTATTTAATGTTTGCAGATAACTCCGCTCTACTTCTTGAACAATCACTAACCTTTCTTCGCCCTCTATCTCTAATCCAAAGGCTGCATTACAACCACGTCTTAGTGCTATGTGGCTTTGCTCCACCGTTAATTCAATATCCTGAGGAAAATGATTACGGCCCCAGATAATTATTAAATCCTTAAGTCTTCCTGTAACAAATAGTTCTCCATCTTTTAAAAACCCTAAATCACCAGTACGTAGAAATGGACCCTCATTTGTATCTGCTAGGTAAGCTTGAAAAGTTTGCTGTGTTTCTTGAAGTTTTCTCCAATAGCCCTGAGCAACAGTGGAACCTGAGACCCAAATCTCTCCTACTTCATCAGATGCACATTTGGTTAATGATTCAGGATGAACAATAACAATCTTTGTATCAATCTCACTAAATCCACATCCAACCAATACTTGTGCTTTCTGTTTAGATGAATTTACTTCTAACACTCTATTTTGTAACAGAGCATCAGCTTGAATTTTATAAAAAGTCGGTGGATCTTCTCGACGCACCGCAGCTACTTTTAAAGTAGCTTCAGCAAGACCGTAACCAGGACAAAAGGCAGCTAAATCAAAACCACACTGTTTAAATGTTTCACAAAATCGCTGGAGTATTTTTGCTCTCACCGGTTCTGCACCGTTTAAAGCCATACGCCAGCTACTGAGGTTTAATGTAGACCTTTGTTCTGGTGTAATCTTACGCAGACAAAGCTCATAGGCGAAATTAGGAGCAGCACTATGAGTAGCTTTGAAGTGTGAAATTGCTTCCAGCCAATGCAAAGGTTTACGTAAAAAGGACATAGGGGACATCAAATAGCAGGAAAAACCTTTATATAGAGGTTGAATTACTCCATAGATGAGACCCATATCATGGAAAAAAGGCAGCCAAGAGACCATAATACTCTCTGCTGTGTGCTTCCAACCGAGATCGAGATCAGCACTATTGTTTAGTAGATTGTTATGGCTGACCATAACTCCTTTAGGTATCCCAGTAGAACCTGACGTGTACTGGAGAAAAGCTAAGGTGTCACCACTCAAATTCTGCTCCTGCCAAGCAGATTCTATGTCTTTATCGAAATTATCAGTGGCTAACCATTGCAGTTTTACCAAACCTGGGTTTTCAATTATTTGTTCTTCCAGACTACCCAACGTATAGCTATTAGTGAGTGCTATAGATGCCTGAGCATTAGCTAAAATTGCCTCTAGCCTTAACATTGATCGATTACGTTCTGGTGGATATACAGGAACAGCAATAACTCCAGCATACAAACATCCAAAAAAGGCAACAATAAACTCTAAACATGGTGGGTATAGTAGTAATGCCCGTTCACCTGCCTTCAACCCTGAAACTTGTAATTGAGCTGCAACTGCTCTTGCCTGTCGATCCATCTCTTGATAAGTCAGGCTATCAACTTCTGTTTTCCCATCTTTTAGAAATGTGTAAATAACTTTATCAGGACTGTGTAAGCTTCTGTAACGAAGAACAGATATGAGCGTAGAAAAACAGTCTTTTCTCATTTAGGTAACCCTGATTTATGGACAATACCAAACAAGATAGAAACTTGAATCGGGTGCGGCTCTTCTAGGAAGACGGTAAGCTACATTCGTATTACATGCTTCTAATCTACTCTATATCTAATTTTCTATTCTCTAGCCTAAATACGTAAAATTAAGCGTTCGCAGAAAAATCAAGCCTAAAAACAGCCTTTCCACGTGTAATACCATGCTACAAAAAAGTTATGTTTCTATTTTTGAAATTTGAACAATGTATTTTGAGAATGGTTAAAGCTTGTAATTACTGCTCCACAATTACTTTAGGCTTTATAGACAGATTAAAAGCGTCTTTTCAAAAGAGGCGCACCCACTTGAATCTAAGGGAGATCCAACAAATAAAATACCCATTTGTATTAAATATATTTTGGCTCAACCCAAGGATTTACTCAGTTACAAGAGCAATGTCTAAATCATACCCAAGTGACCTGACTGATGAACAATGGGAATTGCTATCGAGCCTTATTCCACCCAAAACAAAGGGGTACCGTCCTCGAACAGTAGACCTACGGGCAGTCATAAGGGGCAAAAAAATTATTTGCACAAGCGATCTAACGGATTAGCGATCGCCTAAATCGTCTCGTCTTTATCTGGGTTGACGCTGGATATCAGGGCGCAGGATTTATCAAATGGGTTATGGACACTTATCGTTCGATTTTAGAGGTTGTACGTCGTCCTTCCTGTTGCCAAAGGTTTTGTCCTTCTGCCCAGACGTTGGGTTGTGGAGCGTAGTTTTGGTTGGTTTAATTGGTGTCGTCGATTGAGTAAATATTACGATATTTTACCACAGACCCATGAAACATTTGTGCAAGTTGCAATGATTCGGTTAATGCTGAGAAGACTTACTTAATTGATTTGTTTAATACTTTCCAAACATCCTCTAAGCTCCATGAATATGGTGTTTTCTCATGAATGATTTAGGATTGCTATATCTTGCTAAAAAATGATTGCATCTTTTCTGTGAGCGCAGTCAAATTGACTATACTCAAAGCCTTTGAGCTTTTTGTTTGTATGTGAGGAGATTTGGGGAGCAACGCGATTTTGTGAGATCGGGGAATAATTCTCAATTACGTCATAAATTCTCAATAACCCTTGGTTTTCTCGTTGCGATCGCATCCCGAAATAGCCTATTTCCGTACTTGGCTTTAACACCTTACATTTTCACGTTGCTCCCGAAGGGAGATTTGAATCTTAATGCCATGAGACTGCCTCCGATCTGAGATAGATGCTTTTCTCAAAACCATACAGTTTTACCGTGGATGTACAAACTTAATTCATATTGTTAATTATTTAATTTTTTATTAATAATTTATACTCGTAATTATATTGAATTATTGTTTTTTAAATTTAAAAAATATAACAGAGTTCCAAAATATACATGAATGAGATCAACCAACTACAGCACTTCACAGCCTGCGTCCTGATGGCATTCTCTATCATGACAACCTGTCTTTTAACTGTACTCGCAACGGCTATACTTATCTCGCATTTCTCACAAGTCTTGTGATCACATTCATCATAATCCTTATTTAGACTAGGTTTTGGACATTTTTGATGGTTAAGAATTTTGATACAGTGTGAAACGCCTGAATCTAGATTTTATAAGGCTTTGAGAAATCTGGTGAGAAATCAGTTAGTTTGACGATAAGACAAGTACGATTATTTTGATTTAACTCTCAAGAAACACATTTTTCTCTAAATTCTCAAATCCTTACTGGGTATGGGTTACAAAATGTGTTTCTTGAGAGTCAATTAACTAATAGTCAAATGTATTTCTTTTGCTTTTTTTGCTAAATAAACTTACGTAATTGTCATCAAAACATGACATTTTAATTAAAGAAAAATACTTGTAATTGCCTTGGCTAAGTGATTTATCTACTTCTTAAATAGAATTTAACTACGATTAAAAGCCTATCTCTATAAGTAATGGACGGAGGGTGTTAATTTTTTGTAGCAAATGTATCACGTTATATTAAAATACTAATAGATAGTTAATATCATCCTAAGTGCTGATGGTCAACATGAGATACATTGTGGTAAGCATTTTGGACTTTGGACAAAAAAGGAATGTTCGCGAATATCACGACTTTGTTGGCGAATTCAAAAAGCTCCTGCATGGAGGAAGATTTAACAAACTAAACCAGAAATCGCTGCTTCTGTGATTAGAAAACTCCGAGGAACTGGGGTTTAACTTCAAGCTGGTACTATAGGACTAGTATTTGATTTTTGAAAAAGATTACGAGAGAATACGGAGGGGTATATCTGTTTTATAATAAACAATGATAAATCAGCATTTAGAAGCCGCGACGCTCCCAGAGAAAATCACCCAACAAGCGATCGCAGAACTACAAGAATTTATTGCTCTTCGCTCAGATGCGCGTGAGGTACAGCGTTAGGTTTTGGAATTGTGATCAAACAAAAAGGTCGAGCTTGAATCTTCAAGCGGCAGAATCGTTAACGCACTTCCGTTCGTGGTTTTTTCCCACGGCGCGATTGCTCAGAACACCGCAGATTTTCCTCAACCATTAGTAGCGTGATCCATTGCCTTTGGAAGCCAGGGTTGGATAGATGTATCGGTTATTGGGTGGTAAATCTCAAAGCGTACCCCAAAGCGCGATCGCGATTGTCTGTGAAGTTTGTGGGGTGTGTTTGGTGGGGTAGTGTATACGCTCCGCGTGGGGAAGCGGACCGAGGTTGGCCAGAGGATGCGTTGCTTATTCCACGCTCTGGAGTCAAAAGAGCGATCGCACACAAGACAGGAGCGTACTTCGAGTATTGGCACTCAGGAGCCGACCTTCTTCAGTTGCGCAGCCATAAAACAGCAGTGGGAGATTGCTTGTGTGGAATTCGTGGCTAATGCTACTTACTACTTGCATATTTCATCACTCGCTCCCACTCCCAACGCCATGCAGTTTCCACCAACTTTGAATGAGTCTAAGGGACTTCCAAGGAATAAATTACTCAACAAAAATTAAGAGTCCACATTTAAGTAATAGTGATAATCATTATAGGGGTGAAGAGGTGGTTGCCGTCGGCAACCACCTCTTCACCCCTCAAATATCCGTTAAAAACTTTACACTCTGTAGTAAATTTCAGGTGCATAAGTAAGTCGGCGGGAAAATTTATAACTATAGGAATCCTATTTGATTTTTGAATAAACTCCGTACATCCCAAGAGTGTG
>JBHYDF010000023.1:0-61221 GCA_051861145.1 Nostocaceae cyanobacterium | reverse complement strand
CCCAATTCCCAATGCCCAATTCCCAATTCCCAATGCCCAATGCCCAATGCCCAATTCCCAATGCCCAATTCCCAATTCCCAATGCCCAATGCCCAATTCCCAATGCCCCTAGCCCATTACCCGATGCCCCTAGCCCAATGCCCAATTTCTATTTAGTTGTAAAAAATAAGACTAAAAAGTTACTGTTGCCAAGGTGATGCTAATCGGCTAGGTTCAGGATTATGGTTACAAAATTCTCAATTATGGGAAGCTAATGTAATTAAAATTTCATAAGTGATACTGAATAAATGACGCAAATACAATGCTTTCAGCAATATACCCTAGTAGTGATGAACTCAAAAGTTACCTTTATTTCTATGCATAATTATTAAAATACAAAAAAAATTTTGACGATTTCTTAAAGAGGAATATCATTATGAGAGTATTTTTTGTCAGAATTAATAAAGTTCTCGCCTGACAAAGGGCATAAAATATGCTGGCAGGTAAAGCTAATGCTCTTCGGCACAATTCTCCGTAATCGCTACAAAATAATTAAAAAGCTGGGAAGCGGCGGATTTGGTGACACCTATCTTGCTGAAGATATGGATTTGCCTGGTAATCCCAAATGTGTAGTCAAACATCTGAAGACTCACAATCCCAATCAAAAAATCCTACGGATAGCCAAAAGGCTGTTCAATCAGGAAGCTGAAGTTTTGTACCGTTTGGGCAAACTTCACGACCAAATTCCCCAACTTTTAGCCCATTTTGAAGAAAAAGGTGAATTCTATCTAGTCCAAGAATTTGTCGATGGATATGACCTAACTGTGGAAATCTCTCCAGGCAAACGCCTGAGTGAAATCGAGGTTATTCAAATCCTAAAGGAAATATTAGAAGTTTTGGCAGTTGTCCACGAACACAATGTCATTCACCGCGATATTAAGCTACAAAATATCATGCGTCGTCGAGACGGCAAGATAGTATTAATCGATTTTGGCTCGGTTAAAGAAATTAGTTTGGCGACAAGTGCGCAAAACACAGAAGCTACTTCTACCATTGTCATTGGCACTCATGGCTATATGCCAAATGAACAAGCCATTGGTAAGCCAAGATTCTGTAGTGATGTTTATGCAGTGGGAATGGTGGCAATTCATGCTTTAACAGGTATACCACCGCGAGACTTGCCAATTGATTCTAGTACAGGAGAAGTCATTTGGCGTAATTTGGCAAGTGTTAGCGATCAATTAGGGCATGTTTTAAGCAACATGGTGCGCTATAACTTTAGCCAGCGATATCAAACAGCAGCAGAGGCGTTAGGTGCCCTCTCGACGTCGCTACCACTGCCACCTACAACAATACGGCACACATACCCGCCAAAACAAAAACAAAAAGCACTTCTTCATAGTTCGTCGTCTGATCGATCTCGCCGATCGCAAGGTGTTCAAACTCTTGGACTACTGATGATTGGGGTTGGATTTGGTGCAGCTGTTTTTGCAGGGCGTTTCTTTGAATTTAGTTTACCCGGAAACCAAGAGACCAAAACCACAAACCCAACAATTCAACGCAGCAAAAATCAGCCTACTAGTTCACCATCTCCAAAACAGACTAACCGTAGTAAAAATTACATTACTACGCCTACAGCCTCACCATCAGTACCATCAGTAGATTCCCCCTCGGAAAAACCAGCGATCGCGCCATCTAAACCAACGACTAAGGAGCAAACAAAGCCATCTCCATCTCCATCGCTAGTTGAGGAAGAAACAAAGCCATCTCCATCTCCATCACCAGTTGAGGAAGAAACAAAGCCATTTCCATCGCCTTATCAGCCATTCACGCCGCCTGTAGAGGTTAATCCAAAACCGTCTACACCAGCAATTGGGGAAGAAACAAAACCATCTACACCAGCAATTGAGGAAGAAACAAAACCATCTACACCAGCAATTGAGGAGGATACAAAACCGTCTACACCAGCAATTGGGGAAGAGACAAAACCATCTACACCAGCAATTGGGGAAGAGACAAAACCATCTACACCAGCAATTGGGGAAGAGACAAAACCATCTACACCAGCAATTGGGGAAGAGACAAAACCATCTCCACCACCAGCAGTTGATAATAATGCAAATCCAAAATCATCCCCTCCACCAGCAGTTAATAACAATCCAAAACCATCTCCTCCAGCAAATGAGGACGGCAACAATAAAATGATGATTGTACCATCTACACCTGTAGATGAGCAAGAGGACGGCAACAATAAAATGATGATTGTGCCAACCACACCAGCAGTTGAGGAAAGCATAAATCCTCAATCGACGGCTTGGCCTACTACCACACCAGCAGTTGAGGAAAGCATGAATCCTCAATCGACAGCTTGGCCTACTAACACACCTACAGTTGAGGAAATCGCAAATCCTCAATCGGCGGCTTGGCCCACTACCACACCTACAGATGAGGAAAAACCTACAGTTGAGGAAAGCATGAATCCTCAATTATCGGCTTGGCCTATCACGCCTAAAGATGAGGAAAGCAAAAATCCTCAATTGTCGGCTTGGCCATCTGCATCACCAGAGGCGACTTGGCCAAGCGTAGCACCAGAACAATAACCACGCGATCGCGTAACAAGACGGTGAAATCAGGGACATCACCACAACAATAACCATGCGATCGCGCAAACAAGGGGCATTATACAAATCCGGTTCGATTTATTGCTAGCACTTAGTTGAATGCACTGATGTAGGAATAATTAGAAACCCAGTTACAACGCCAGTGCTTTTCAAGCTAATTAATAATAATTAATAATTAATAATTTCTAATTAAGAATAGTTTTTTTTAATATTTTATACTATTCGAGTGGGAGAGCCAATCACTTGGCTCTCCCAGTTGGATGCAAGATATTAATTCGCTGGAAACATCGCAGCAACAAATATAGTCTACTTTTGATAGAGGCGGGTGAGTGCAGATATCCTCCTGGCGATAGTTTCAGATTGAAACAAACCTGCTCCTACAATACCTTATGATTTATTCACATTCAAATAACTTAAGATAATATTAGAAAAATATTTGCAGCAGGTGGGTTGCCAAATCAGCAATCTTTGCAAGGTTTTTACAATGTAAAATCTAAAAACTAAAATCTAAAATCTAAAATCGAAAATGGTATCAGAAACCTGCACCCGCGCAAGATATGCAAGTTTGCCAAAACCCCAATTGCTCAAATCCTTTCAACCCAGACATAAACAGATTTTGTAACAATTGTGGTTTCAATAAGTTTGGTAAGCTTTTGCGAAACCGCTTCCGCGTATTGAGAGAATTAGGTGTAGGCGGGTTTGGCAAAACTTATTTAGCAGAAGACGCAGATAGATTAGATGCACCTTGTGTAATCAAGCAATTTTTTCCACAAGTACAGGGAACAGCAGCACTCACCAAAGCAACAGAACTATTTAAAGAAGAAGCAAAACGCTTGTTTGAACTGGGAGAAAATCATTCGCAAATTCCCAGATTACTAGCTTACTTTAAGCAAGGCTCTAGTTTGTATTTAGTGCAAGAATTTATTGAAGGGGAAACTTTATTAACACAATTGAAGCGTCAAGCATATACTGAAAAACAAATTTGGGAAGTTTTAGCTGATTTATTACCAGTTTTGCAATTCATTCATCAACGTAATGTCATTCACAGGGATATTAAACCAGAAAATATTATTCGCCGACAAAGCGATCGCAAGCTAGTATTGATTGACTTTGGGGGTGCAAAGCAGGTAACGCAAACTAGTTTAGCTAGGCAATGCACAGGAATATATACAATTGGTTATGCACCCATTGAACAAATTTCCGGATACATTTCTCCTGCGAGTGATTTATATGCGTTGGGTGCAACTTGCGTACGGCTTTTAACTCAATGTTTGCCAATACTAGACGCAAATGGTAATCTTTATGACCACATTTATGATGGTTATAATGCTCAGTGGTTGTGGCGAGAAAGATTAAAAGAAATAAACGTTACTATCAGCGATAAATTAGGGCAAGTTTTAGATAAATTACTCAAACATTTAGCAAGGGAAAGATATCAATCAGCAGCAGAAATTTTGCAAGAATTACATTTTAATATAACTTCTGTAGACCCAACAATTTTAGTAATTCCCCAACCTAGTGGGGTGAATATAAACCCAGTTTCTTCAAAAAATCGGGTTTATGGGGAATTTACTCTACAAAACTTTGAATTTGATGTGGTGACAATAGATGCATACGCTCAAGAAATCAATCGTAACCACCGCCAAGCGATGTTTTTCAGTGAAGATTTGGGTAATGGTGTAATTCTGGAAATGGTGCATATACCAGGTGGTAGTTTTATCATGGGTTCAGATGAAAAAGAATCAGAAAAACCCCGACACCAAGTAACAGTCAAACCATTTTTTATGAGTAAATTTCCTATTACTCAGGAACAGTGGGAAGCTATGATGGGAAATAATCCATCCTACTTTAGAGGTGCAAAACGTCCTGTAGAGAGTGTATCTTGGAATGATGCTGTAGAGTTGTGCAAACGGCTATCAGAAAATACTGGCAAAACTTATCGTTTACCCAGTGAAGCACAATGGGAATACGCCTGTTGTGCAGGAACAACCACACCTTTTCACTTTGGCGAAACCATCACTACTGACTTAGCAAACTACAACGGAAACTATACTTATGCTCATGAAGCAAAAGGAATTTATTACCAGGAAACCAAAACAGTAGGAACCTTTCCACCGAATGATTTTGGTTTATATGATATGCATGGAAACGTTTGGGAATGGTGTGCTGACTTTTGGCACAAAAATTATAATGATGCACCCACAGATGATAGTGTTTTAGAATTGGGAGGAAATGACAAATGTCGAATTCTACGTGGTGGTTCTTGGAATAGCTTTCCTCAATTCTGCCGTTCAGCTTATCGCAATTACCACGTCTTAGATACACGTGTTAGCAGCTTTGGTTTTCGAGTAGTATTAGTCCTTGCATGAAGTTTCTTCTCTGCGATCCTCATCAACTCAATTTATACCTGTCGCGGATCTTCATCCGGTGGATGCCAACCACCCCTAACCCAAAAACGACAAGCTTTCACTATAGATCCTTCATTGTGACGTCCATCGTTCAGGTCTAAACGATTACAAGTAGCTCTCCCCGTGGAAGTAATCCCAATAATTTTTAACCCATCTGCTGACCAAATAAAGTGATCTGACCACTCTTGCTTTCGGGGATTAAACAAGGGTATAATTTCTTTGGTTTCTGGATCGATTCCTGTTGTGAAGTTATAACGATATCCATTGCAACGCTGACAAGCTAATGCTAAATTATTGGGATCATCAGAACCACCAAGAGATTGGGGAATAATATGATCTATTGTAAACTGCGCTGCACTTGCTTCTTCTAATGAATGACAGTATTCGCAAATAAATTTAGCTCTTTCTCTGACTAATTTTCTAGTTGCATCATTAACTGTCATGACTCAGCAATAATCCTGGCGTTAAGCAGAGTAAAAATTCTATCTAGTTCTAATATTCCTGTCAATTCTGCCTCTTCATCTGAATTTAGCAATCCTGCTTTTTTCTTCTGTGAAAGTTCTTCCAAACGAAACTGTAATTCATCAGTAAATTTGAACAAGTTTAAACCCCTAACTTTGCTAATTTTTATTCCAGACTCTACCCAGGATGAGGGTTGAACCATTACTTGAGTAATCATATCTACCCATATAATATAAAGAGATATATGCTATTTTAACTATAAATATTTGATACTATCCATTCTCTATCATCCATATCAAGCGTAATTTAGCCTTCACTGATGGACATATTTTTAAATTAAATTATGCCACTCAGATCAGAGTTTACTCTCAAGACGTGACGAAACTTTATCTCTCTTCTGGAAACATCATTGCTTGCGATCGCTCGTTGGTTATATCTACTAGAAGATAAGCCATGTGAAGATTCCTTAGAGAACTTGCGAAAAAGGCGCGATCGCTCTATACGTTTTTTGGTAATTCCTCATACAGTAAAAAAAAGAAACCCTTTGCAGAGGAAACCCCCATGAAACGACGCTGGAAGCCACTATTTCTAGCCTTAAGTTGGGTAATGCTAGCGGTGGGAACATCGATTTTAATTATCCTAACGCAACCCTTACCACCTGCCCCTGCCCAGGAACCTGCTGTTGTTGTTGAAACTGACAAAAAGCCAGATGAAGCATCACCAAAACCGACCCCTTCCCCAGAAGCAAATGACGACAAAAAGCCAAAAGAAACAGCAGAACCCGCACCCACTCCGGAAGAAATTGCTCGTAAGCAAAAACTCATAGAAGCAGACAAGCTTTATTTAGCTGGACAATACGCCGCAGCCGAGAAAATATACCGCGAAGCGAAAGAACCGTTTGCAAAATTATCTTCTGATACACCAAAAATCAAACCTGCGATAGTTGACGCGACGCAACTATCCCCAGGAGGTAAGGTATATTGGCGAGAGGCACAAGCTGGTATCATCAGTAACTTGCAAAGCCGGACTATAGTACCATTGCAATTGTTAGTTGAGCAGTATCCGGAATTTATTCCCGGTCATATTAAATACGCTGAAGTCCTGAAAGAATACGATGATGAAAAAAATGCGCTACAAGTATTAGAAAAAGCTGCGACGTTATATCCTAATCAACCAGATTTAATTAAAGCCAAAATCAAAGCACTCGCAGAATCAAAAAAATGGATGGAAGCGTCTCTGGCTGCACGTCAGTTTGCTATTCTCAATCCTAAAGACCCGCAAGCACCCGAATTTACCAAACTAGCAGAAGATAATCTTAAACGTTATAAATCTCACATCCGCGCCAAAGTCAGAGGCAATGCGATCGCCAATATTATCACTGGTGCTTTAGGATACGCTTTTACTGGTAGTCTTGTCGGCCCATTTTCCGCCCTTGATTCAACTATAATGCTGCTACGCGGTGAAGAAGCTGTAGGTGAGTCGGTAGCAAAACAGGCGAAAAAACAATTAGATGTAGTTGAAGATAAACAGATTTCCGCATACGTTAACGAAATCGGGCAAAAACTGGCGAAAACAGCCGGACGTAACGAATTTGAATACGAATTTTTTGTCATTCCTTACGAAGACCTTAACGCCTTTGCACTGCCTGGAGGTAAAATTTTTATTAATGCAGGTGCGATCGCTAAAACTAATTCGGAAGCTGAATTAGCTGGGTTAATAGGGCATGAATTATCACATGTAGTCCTTTCCCACGGTTTCCAATTAGTGACACAAGGTAATTTAATTGGCAACTTAACTCAGTATCTTCCCCTAGGTGGAACTATCGGTCAATTATTTGCAATGAGTTACAGCCGTGACATGGAACGTCAAGCAGATACCCTCGGTACGCGCCTAATTGTTGCCAATGGCTACGCTGCGGATGGCTTGCGTAACTTGATGATGACACTGGACAAACAACAGAAAAACGCTCCTCCCACTTGGTTATCATCGCACCCAGGAGGAAATGAAAGAGTGCGCTATCTCGAAGAAATGATTATGCGCAATCGTTATAATCGCTACACTTACGAAGGAGTAGCACGTCATACAGAAATTCAAGCCAAAGCGAAACAGATTCTCAAAGAGAAAAAAGAACGTGAAGAAAAAAAGAAAGGCGATAAACGAAGCGATTACGCCTCCAGCGTATCGCGCTCATCAAAAATAATACAGTTTTCCGGTGTGTAGAGACGTTGCAGTGCAACGTCTCTACTGATCGCCAACCGTATTGGAATCAAAACTACAACATTCTTCGTCATTGAAATTAACAACTCCCTACTCAAACTCCAGTGTGAGGATGATTTATGTCATCACGAACTTTTAAATTTATCTTGTTGAGCAGTCTCGGTTTATCTTTGTTCTTGGGCAATAGCGCCGCCTTTGCCCAAAGGTCATCTGGTGGTGATGTTGTAGTACCAACTACATCAGGAGGCGGCGATGTCAACACCTCCAGAACTACTACAAGAACAACTACAACAACAGGTAATACAAGAACAGGTACTACAACAACAGGTACTTCAACATCAATTGACAATGCAACTCGGTTTTTCTGTCAGCAATACAATGGACAGTATACCGTTATGTACCAACCCGAAAGCCAACCAGGTAGATACTTTGCTTGGGCGACTCCTCAAACTCTTGGTGGCGGTTGGGACGCATACAAACGCTGTGCAACAATAGCTGATCGCTTGGAAAGTTACCGTCCCGATGGTTTAACAGAACTGCGCACCGGTACACAAAATGGATACAATATTCTCTGTGTAACCACTGAAGCGAACCAAGCTTGTCGGATTGTACTAACCGTACCTCCCGGAAAGGACGCCTATGCTGTGCGTAATAGCGTTTTCCAAAACTTGATTTCAGCTGATAGTGGAGAGCGAACCATCGGCGTCAACACTTATACCAATAGCGGTAGCGGTAGCGAAATCGAGCAAATCTACAACATGGGTAGAAATATTTTGGGTGGTAATGATAATCGTGCCCGTGCGTCGTCTAAAGCTCCTGTCAATCTTAAACCTTTCTTGGATAGCAAAGATGGCGGTACTGGCAGAGGACTAAAGAATGGTGTAGCTATTCGTCGTGAGTCTAAACCTCAACCAGGTAAATCAGGTAATAGTTTAAATCCTGGTAAATTCCGCTAATTCATAGCAAAATTAATTTCACGCTAAGCCTGTTTTGAAAGGAACTATGGCAAGCTTGGCGTGTTTTTTTTATTTACCCTTTCGTTATTATCGGGGAGGGTATTTTGGTATGAGCGATCGCTGTTAATTTCATAACTTTAACTTATTACAGCTTTGCATTAATTCGTATGTTCTTTTTTAACGCAGAGGGGAGGCAGCGCGTTGCTTTGGTTCCCAAAGTTGTAGCGACTGCCGTCGCGCAGAGTCAGCGCGGAGGGACGCAGAGTTTTTGTGAATTTAATAATCTTCGTAGGAAAATGGAAGAGTCTGTAAAAGAGACTCAGCAATGTCAACAACATCAAGCTTAAAATCTTGGGTTAGCTGTCCCAAACCTAATCCCGAAGCTTCGATGCGATTATTCTGCTTTCCTTATGCAGGTGGGAGAGCTAGTATATTTCGCACATGGCCAGATAGTCTACCTGCGAATGTTGAAGTATGTGCAGTAGAACTTCCAGGACGGGGATCGCAGATCAGATTAGCGTCATTTACACGGTTAAAACCCTTAGTTGATGCGATCGCGTCAGCCATTTTTCCACAGCTAAACAAACCCTTTGCTTTCTTCGGTCACAGTATGGGTGGACTGATTAGCTTTGAGCTAACCCGTTTACTGCGCAAAGAGTACAATCTAGCTCCTGTTCACCTGTTCGTATCTGGTCGTCGTGCCCCACAACTTCCCAATTTAGATCCACCCATTCACACCTTACCAGATCGTGAGTTCAAAGAGGAACTGCGCCGTCTCAACGGTACTCCCAAAGCGGTGCTTGAGAATGTTGAACTGATGGAATTGCTCCTTCCCATCCTACGAGCAGATTTTGCAGTTTTGGAAACTTATGCTTATAATACCGAGCCGCCGCTTGCCTGTCCTATCACTGTTTTTGGTGGCTTGCAAGATCCAGAAGTAAATTGTGAGGAACTGGAAGCATGGCGAGAGCAAACTAGTACTTCCTTCTCATTACAGATGCTTCCGGGCGACCACTTTTTTATACACTCGGCCCAGCCACTTCTTCTGGAAACGCTTTCCACAACGTTGCATCAATTGATACCAATTTGAACAAAATGTGACAGATGCCTTGGTAGAGACGTTCCGACGGAACGTCTCTACAGACTATTTATGTGTCACTATGATTTTTTGAATTGATATGACAAGCAAATTTGTCCTTAAAGTTCATTCATATCTCCAGAAAATTCCCCGTAATGTCTGGATATTAGGTTTTGTAAGTCTATTGACGGATATTAGCTCTGAGACAATTCATTCTCTATTGCCTTTATTTCTTGTTTCTGTATTGCAATCTGGAGTGTTCAGCATTGGAATAATTGAAGGCATCGCGGAGGCGACTGCTTCGATATTTAAGGTCTTTTCTGGGGCGTTGAGTGATTATCTAGGACAGCGAAAGGGGTTGGCAGTATTAGGGTACGGTCTGTCTACGCTGGTTAAGCCTTTATTTGCGCTCTCTACCAGTCCAGCATGGGTTTTGGTTGCTCGGTTTGGCGATCGCGCTGGCAAAGGTATTCGGGTTGCTCCTCGAGATGCACTAGTAGCTGATAATACTCCCACAGAAATACGCGGAGCCGCTTATGGATTACGCCAATCTCTTGATACTATCGGAGCCTTTTTGGGACCGCTAGCGGCTTTTTTATTGATGGCAGCATCAGGAAATAACTTCCGTTTAGTCTTTTGGTTAGCTTTTATTCCAGGAGTGATGGCGGTAATTTTACTAGTAATAGGAGTGCGTGAAACTACGCAAGAAACACAAAATAACTCAAGAAAACAGCCCATCAATTGGAAAATTCTTGCTAACTTGAGTTCTGAATATTGGATTTTAGTAGGAGTAGCGTTACTGTTTAATTTAGGTAATTCCAGTAACGCTTTTTTGTTACTACGTGCTTCTCAAGTCGGTATTTCTGCTGCATTAGTGCCACTGACACTTTTAGTGATGAACTTTACTTATTCTCTCAGTGCTTATCCAGCAGGAGTGCTATCTGATCGCTTAGGGCGAGTTAAACTGCTGGTGAGTGGATTTTTGCTCTATGCTGTAGTTTACCTAGGATTTGCTTTTGCCCAGGCACAATGGCAGATTTGGGGTTTATTTGCTCTCTACGGTCTACACTTGGGTATGAGTAAGGGAGTATTGTTAGCATTGGTGGCGGATCGAGTTCCAGGAGAACTGCGAGGTACTGCCTTCGGGTTTGTCAACCTAGCAGTCGGTGTAGCACTTTTACCAGCTAGCTTACTAGCTGGTGGACTGTGGCAGAAATTTGGTTCGGCAGCAACATTCATTACTGGTAGTATATTTGCGTTAGTAGCGGCTGTGATATTACTGTCATCTTACACCATTCTCAACAAGAGCCAGAGGCTCTAATTCTCGTTACCAGGTTCAACCTGGTAACGAGGTTTACCAGGTTCAACCTGGTAACGAGGTTTTGGGGGCTCTTCTCGTTACCAAGTTCAACCTGGTAAGTAATACCAATTTGAAAAATGATTGCAACAGATGGATTTACATAACCCATACTCAAAGAGGGTTTATCAATCACGCCCTTCGGGTTCGGCAGTTTGCTTATGCCGGGGAACCCGTCCACCGCAACTGCCTCACCACTTGCTACAACGCGCTTAACCCGACGCCAGGTACTACAACGGGGGGAACCCCCGCAACGTACTGGCTCCGCAACGCAGTGGCTTCAAAATCTAAAATCCAAAATCCAAAATGGTATAAGAGTATGGTTGCAAGTTGTGCCATCATCCATACTTAGCTATCAATTGCTTACATAACTTTATATAACGCTTTTTCCAACTTCCCCCCTAAAAGTTTACTGCTATGTCATAGTGGCAGATGAGAGTTAATTCGGTGATCTCGTTTGTTTTTAGTATTGAAAGGCTTTTTGTTTTTGGTATTTACAGACTTTTCTCCGAAACTTAAATCTCTACATACTTATGATTTCGGAGACAATCTATGTCAGTTTATGTAGGCAATCTTTCTTACGAAGTTACAGAAGATAGCTTGAGTGCTGTGTTTTCAGAATATGGTTCTGTCAAGCGGCTTGTGCTACCTACTGACCGTGAAACAGGTCGTGTGCGCGGCTTTGGTTTTGTGGAAATGGGTACAGATGCAGAAGAAACAGCTGCTATTGAAGCTCTTAATGGTGCTGAGTGGATGGGACGTGACCTCAAGGTAAATAAAGCTAGACCTAGAGAAGAAAGAGGCTCGTTTGGTAACAACCGCAGTAATTACGGCGGACGTAACCGTTATTAAGCTTTGTAGATTTAACTGTTTGAGCTAATCTGTTAGTCCAGCAAATTAATTTGCTGGACTAACGGCTCAGGCAAGAATGCTTGAGCCTTTTTGATACAACATTTGGACTGTGGATAAAAACTTAAGCAAAAGAAGTCAAAACCCATTGTTTGGAGTTTTCCATGACAAACTTAGCCTTTCCTGTCCAACCTGCCGTCCTCATCACTATCATTGGTGAGACAGTACTCAAAGACCGTATTATTAAGCTACTGAAAAGCCATAATGTAAGTGGTTACACCATTAGTCAAGTACAAGGTGAGGGCGGGCATGGAAGACGCTTGGCAGACTTAGCAGGCTACAACACTAACATTGAAATCAAGACTATTGTTTCACTAGAAGTATCTGATGCTATCCTTTGGGGACTGAAACAGGAGCAGGGCAAGCACGCCTTAATCGCCTTTCGACACAATGTAGAAGCCTTCTATTGATTAGCCCTTTTTCATCAGTTTCGTTTTCTGAACCACCAACTTCTTAGCTATTCAAATTTTTTTAACAATTTATCCGATTCTAATTATCTTCCTAGCTTAGCGTTGTGTTACCTTGGTATTACTTGTAAAACAAAGTTTTGAACAAGTAAGAGGAAATCATTATCGTAATCCAAAAGCAACTAATTAACTCACAAATCAAGTCACCTCAAGTCTTGTTGATTGACCATGAGAATAATAATCGTGGTCTGACTGACACCCGTGAGGCTCTAGAACTAGCCCAGAGTGTAGATCTTGACCTAGTTGTAGTCTCCGAAGGCAAAGACGCGATCGTGGCGAAGATTCTCAACTATGGCAAGCTTCAGTATCAAAAGAAAAAACGTCAGAGCCAAAGTGCTAGACCGACACTCAAGGAGGTTCGGTTGCGTCCAAATGTGGGTGTGGCTGATTACAATTTACGCATCAATCAAGCCATTCAGTGGTTGAGTAAAGGCGATTCAGTAAAGTTTGTCATTCGTTTACGAGGTCGAGAACATCAAAATCGCGCTCATGCTGGAGAACTGCTAGACCGCATTGTAACTAATCTAAGTACAGTGGGTAAAGTCCAGTCGCTTGATAAACGCTCACTGATTGTTCAAGTTGTTCCTGCCTAGATTAACCTTTCAGGAATCTCTTAAGGGTTTCTCAATGAAGAGATTACGCTGAGGGAGCGATTTGAGTCTATCACTCAATCATCTAATCCTTATATTTCTATTGGGCATTAGTCATATGATGAACGCAAACGTCTACTTGTCCACAGCGACAGCCCAATAGAAGATATACACTAAGCGTTTGCTTTAGAAAAAATGGTGAGCTTGTGGCAACAGTAAAATATAAACAAACAGGGAAATATCTCCCACCTAACATATCTATTTTGGGAATATGTTTTGTTCCTGGAGTGACTGAAATTAGCAGCGAACAGGTAACTGAAATACGGCAATTTATCAAGAGAGATCGTTTGCTTCAGCATTATTTGGAGCAGAAAATTCTGATCATCCAAGATTGAAGACCTGACCGAACGGGAGCAGGGGTGTTCCCTACTCCCCATCTCCCCCTTCAAGAAAGAGTTGCAAGCCCCATCATTTATTTATGGGGATTGTTAATTTTTAATTCTTAATTTTTAATTGTTGCGGTGTGGCGCTGTGGTAGTTCCAAAGCTACTGGGGGGGCACTGGTGTTGGTAAAATTTCCTGGAGTTGGTCTTCCATCTGAATCGTGATCACTAAGCTGGCTTTGGGGATATACGTAGGCATGGCTAACAGGATCATAGGCTAGCACTTCACCTGTTTCAATGTGATAAATCCAACCATAAATCTTCAGCTTACCTTGATACAGTCTAGAGTGAACAATTGGGTAAGTTTTGAGATTTTCAATTTGCGTTAAGACATTCTCAGCGATCGCAATCTCCAAAAGTTGCTCAGACTGGTATGTTTTATAGTTATCTTTAACTATTCTCCTAGTCGCTTCCGCGTATTTGAGCCAGTCGTAAACCAATGGCATGTCTTCCTTGAGACTGTCAAGTGTCAGCAATCCTTTTATTGCTCCACAATGGGTGTGACCGCAAATAACAACCTGCTCAATATCCAGTGCTTGAATAGCATATTCTATAGTAGCTCCTTCACCACCGTTAGTTGCTCCATAAGGTGGAATTATGTTACCGGCGTTGCGAATCACAAACAACTCACCCACTTCAGCTTGGGTAATCAAATTGGGATCCATCCGGGAGTCAGAACAGGTGATAAACAGCACTCTCGGCTTTTGAGCATGAGAAAGTTGCTCAAACAACTGCTGATGGGTAGAGAAATAACTGGTCTTAAACTCCCTCAGACCTTTAATTAGTTTTTTCATAATTCTTATCTTGAGAGCAAAACTTGTGCCATTACTCCAGAATTAACCTGCCAAAGTAGGATGCAGGAAGAAAGCAGCAGCTAACATGATATAGGTTATTAACAATAACATTCCCTCCAACCAGTTAGCACGTCTGTCAGTTTTCACAGAGTTTGTCATTAAAACAGCAATACCCAATCCTAGGATTGTAAAGTTATCAAAGTCCAAATTCATGGGTTTACCTATAATCAAGCCCGCAAAAACTAGAATAGGAGTAACAAACATTGCAATTTGTAGACTAGAGCCGATCGCCACACTAGATGCCAACTCTACCTTATTTTTTGCACCGCAAATCCCACAGGTGATGATTTCAACGGCTGCACCAAACATTGGAATGAGAATGACACCGGTAAAAAGTTCTGTCACACCTGTAGTGGCGATCGCTTCTTCTAAACTACTTACCAGTACTTCAGAGACAAACAACAAAACGATAGTTGCTCCCAAAAGTAGTCCGATATGGAGCTTTAACTTATATAGTCCTCTGGCTTCACTACCATAGCTTTCTGGTTCAGCATCTTCATCCAAACCGTAAAGATAGCTGTGAGTTTTCATTGAAAACAACAGCATTAAAATGTAACAGATCAGCATGAGTGCTGAGGCAATATAGGAAAAATCATTGGTTGTTTGCAGGTGTAAAGAAATAGAAGTCAATTCAATTGCAGTCGGTGCTATGAGAAAAACAACTACTAGGTTAAGTAGAGAAGCATTAACTCGGGCAACAGTACCAAGATTTTCTGCATTTAATTGAAAGGGTTGCTTAGGAATATGTAATCCACCTAAGAACAGGGCAAAACCTAGACCTAACAATAAGTTAGCTATTATTGAACCCATTAAACTTGCTTTGACGACTTCTATCAATCCGGCTTGGAGAGCAACAACAGAGACAATCATTTCAGTTGCATTGCCAAAAGTCGCGTTAAGCAAACCGCCAAAAGTAGGGCCAATGTGAGCGGAGATTGCCTCTGTAAAGTTAGCAATCCATGCTGCCAAAGGAACAATTGCTACACCCGCCATAATAAAGACAATCAACGGATTGACATCCAACCTGTCTAAAATCAGACAGATGGGTACAAAAATCAACATCCGTAAAAGAAAAGCGTCTTTACGCGACATGAAGCGGTTTGTCGAGCGTACTGTTTCTTGATTGGATTTGGTAAGTGACATGATATTGCCTTTAAGACTTTATTACTTATTTAGAGGAAATGAAGAGTATGACAAATTAGGGGATGGTTGCAAAATCATCAACGAGCAACATCCGGCGATAGTATGCAGTAAACAATTCTAAATTCGTAGTGAAGCGGCTACTCTCAGAAAGGGGTGTGGCCTTTGCAAATTGCTGAAAATCTCAATTTGTAGTAGGTGGGGCTATGCCCTACAATGCTGATTTTTAGGGCATAGCCCCACCTACATTGGATTTGCCAACAGTATCAAATTTCAGGTAGACGCGCTACTGACAGTCTTAAAGAAGGCAGCCTCTACAACTTCCTTCCCACTCAAAAATTATCTATATTTAAACTCTGCGTTTTCTGTGCTTCTGCGGAATTTCATACGAAGTTGCATTCAAAAGTATTACATGGGGCAGGCAACACGAGCAGCCTGATTGACAGGAAAGAAGGCTGTCTTACATCTGTGAATACAACTGGTATCAATAGATAATTTGATTGTGGTAGAGTAGTCGTTGGAATTTTACTAAAACACCAATTCATTAATCCCAAAACTCGGTTTCTCTGATGATAAAGACAGAAATGTTACTAACACTCAACTAGAAAAAACCGGTTTTTTTCCTCATAATACGTGAATACTGAATTGGTGTTCTAATCTCAACTAGCAAAAGTAACTTATCAGCCAACAAAAAGTCAAAAGTTATAGAACAAAAGTATTTTTGACTAATGACTAATGACTACTGTAGGCCGTGTGCATTTGGAAAGAAATCTTTCCATAAAACCAATAATTTATCGCCCAAATGCTTCGCCCCTACTGACTTCCGCCACTAAAGAGTATTGGCTAATTGACTTGCTTTGGTCGCTTCAGACCTTGCTGAAGTCGAAGATTGCACTACTAATACTGAACAGGGTGCATGGTGAGTCACATAGTTGCTGACACTACCCAAAATCAATTCGCTAATTCCAGATATTCCCCGTCGTCCCATGACTATTAAATCTGCTTCCCAACTTTGGGCGACATCACAGATAATACGACTAGGACTGCCTAAAATTTGAGAATATTCTGTTGATACACCTGCTGCAATGGCTTCATCTGCAAAAGATTTGAGTATATCCAAGCCAGGCTTTTCAAATTCCTCCCAAGCTCTTTTCCCTTCTGGGGTATTCATTAATGACAAAATACCAGGAGTACCTTTATCTTCCAAAGATAAAACATACAGTAGTCTCAGGTTTGCCCCAGTGACTTTTGCTAGGTCAAGTGCTTCCCGAAAGACACTTTTACCAACGCTATCAGAATTTGCAACAGGAACCAAAATTCTATGCATCATAATATAATCTCCTAAGTTGCAGAATGAACCTGATTTGCAGAAACTTTGTCCTGAGTATTGAGTGATACGGGAGCATCCCAATTTTGACAAAATACTTGTTAAAGAGTTTTCCCAGTCCTCTTATAGAGGAATGCGCGCTTTTAGACAGGGACTTACAGTCCCTGGCTATTCTGGCTATTCATACAAAATTGAGACGCTCCCAGTGATACTGAGTACTTTGTTTGCACAGTTAACACAGAACAGGGTGCATAGTGCATTACGTAGTTGCTAACACTTCCTCGAACTAATTCTTGGAGAGGAGACATCCCTTGGTGCCCAACTATAATTAAGTCAGCATTCCAAGTTTTAGCAAACTTACAGATTGTGGAGGGAGCAGCTCCAGCAATTTGAGTAAAACTAGCGTTTATACCTGCATAAGAGGCAATTTTCTGGCAGGTTTTCAATAGTTCTAGTCCATTTTTGCTACACTCTTCCCATTGATCTAGATGTTCATCTAGATTGTTTACGTTTGGATAGCTTATTTCTAAATCCGACAAAACGTGTAGTAGCATCAAGCGAGCATGGGTTGCCTTGGCAATTAACAATGCTTCTTCAAAAACATTCTTGGCTATTTCAGAATTATCCAATGCTACCAAAATTCTTTGGAACATAGATTCCTCTTTAGAATTCAAAATTCAAATTTCTAATGACATTCATTTTCTTAGGGTATAAGTCCATTTTGAATTTTGAATTACAGAATTCTATATTGGCTTTGTTGAATTCATTTTCTTTAGGAAATGAATTCATTTTGAATTTGGAATGATAGAATTCTATGTTTGCTTGATCGAGTTTATGGTTTTGAGAGTGTAAGTTCATTTTGAATTCAAGTCAAGTGATTGACAGGACAAAGGGACATCTACTAAGATGCCCCAATGCATTTCCTAGACTAAACTTTCAGCAGGTGTCAAGTTAGAATTATCGCGATTTTCACTCTCATGATTGCCATGTTCATCGGTGTAAACTTGTCCATTTTGCACTTCAGTTGTCAAGTTAGAATTATTACCATTTTCACTCTCATGGTTGTCATGTCCATTGGTGTGAATATGGCCGTTTGTCACTTCAGATTGCAACTCGGAAGGAAGAATTACCACCTCAGTTTCCACTTCGTGTGTATGAGTTTGTAAAGCTTGGGTAGGTGTAGGTTGGTGGCTATGTAGTCGGCTATCTATTTCTGCTATTTCAGTTGCGCTGAGTGTATGACCCAATGGAGTTACATCACCTGGCCCCATGAGTGGACGTAGACCATTTAGTTCTGCCAGGATAGCAGTACCATTGTTAATGACCACTGCCAAAATTGGGTCGAGGGCGAAGAAAATACCTGAAAGCAGAGCGCCAAGGTTAGGAACTGCCACAATTGCTGTATTTTGCCAGATAATGTCCATTGCTTGACGGGCACATTTAATCGCCATAATCAAGCCGCGCAGGTCGTCTTCCATCAGTACTACGTCTGCTGTTTCTCTAGCAATGTCCGTTGCACCTGCAAAGGAGATGGATACATCAGCATATGCTAGGGCTGCTGAGTCATTGATACCATCACCGCAGAAGGCAACTGTCTTACCACTGTCGTGTAAACCTTTGACTACTTCAACTTTCTTTTCTGGGAAGGCTTCTGCATAAATGTTGTCGGGATTCATGCCCAAGTTACCTGCGATCGCTTTCGCAACTCGCGTTACGTCACCGCTCAACATATAGGCATTGATGCCCATCTGCTTTAATTCCTTAATTACATCCTTGCTTTCCTCGCGTGGTGGGTCACTATAGCGGATCACGCCTATCAATTTACCATCACCCGCGACGTAGACAAGAGATTGTCCACCAGATTTGGCATCGGGATAGCGGAGGTCATACTCATCTAGACTGACGTTTTCCTGATTCATGAAGCGAGGACTACCGACGATGATTTGCATTCCATCGATTTTCGCTGCTGCACCCAAACCAACTTTGTATTCCCACTCTTCGCATTCTTTCAGAGTAAGTCCCTTATCTCTAGCGTTGTGAACAATAGCTTCGGCGATTGGATGCGTTAGTCCTTGCTCAGCTGTAGCAGCTAGACATAACACCTCATCCTTCGTGAAGCGGTCATCCATGATATCAATATCATTGACTCCTGCGTGCCCGATGGTCAAGGTTCCTGTCTTGTCAAAGACTACGGTATCGATGGTCGCCAAGATTTCAATGGCTCGACCACTGCGGATGAGGACTCCATTACGAGCAGCGTAGGTAAGTACAGAGAGAATTGTTGTGGGTACAGAAACACGAATACCTGTACCAAAGTCTAGTGTTAAGAGAGCAACCGCCCGGTTCATGTTACCCGAAACCGCTCCCACACCACCAGCTATTAATAAGGTGGGTAGTACAAACTGGTTCGCTACCGTCGCCGCATAGTTTTCTACGCGGGTATCATGCACTGGAGCCGCCTGCATCAGGTTGACGATGACGCCAGCACGGGTATTGTTACCGACTCGCTCTGCTATAATTGTTAGGCTTCCATCTACTAACAACGTCGAAGCAAATACTTCATCGCCTTCTCGACGAGTAACGGGAACCGATTCTCCGGTCAGCTTGCATTGGTCAAGAATACCAGTACCTGTCAAGATAATGCCGTCTACAGGAACCTGATCACCGGGATACACCAAGATGTGATCGCCTACGATTACATCCTGAGTGTCAATTTCCACTTCCTGACCATCACGAATCACGATGGTTGTCTTGCTCAGACAAGACATCAGGTCAAGATTTGCCCGTTCACTACCGCGAGCAGTCATATCCCGAACCGCTTCACCACCTTCCACTAAACCCAACATAAAGGATGGTGCAAAGTAGTGACCTTGGAGGGTATGTAAGGAGATTGCCAAACCATCTAGGAAATCAATTGTAAGTTGGCGATCCTGTTGAATTGCTTCCCATGCTCGTTTGAAGACTGGCACTGCACCGATAAATACTACACCAGCGATCACGAAACCTGGAATGGGCAAACCGGCTAATGCTCCCACACTCAACACTAAACCAGCAATAGGAAATCCTAACCGCTCTACAAAATCAATTTCATTATTGGCTTTTTCCTCGCCTTTTTCTGTCCATCCCGAAGGTACTTCAACATTAGATGCTCGCTGAATTGCTGTGAATAGTTTCTCCTGAACTGTAGCAATGCCAATTGCGGTAGATTGATGTTTATAACCAACTACTAAAGAACTAGCTTTGTCATTAATTTCAATCTCTGTCACCAATTCAATGGAATCGAGAACATATTTGAGTTGTTTAGCGTACTGTTCATCTTCATGTAGTCGGGGAATGCGGATACGAAAACGTCCCGGTATCCAATGCACAACCTGATAATGAATGTTTTCAGCCTGACTGGAATGAGCCTCTACTGATACTACCAATCCATTTGCAACTGCTGTAGCCGTCATAAGGCGCTCCTGATTTGGGTTTAATCGTGATCACAATCAGAGATATGAATTGCAGAACAATGCTTGCTGCAAAGATTACTAAACCTTGCGATAAATAAGGCTCATAGTTGTGCCTTCTAGAATCTTGATTAGGAGTTCCGGAACAACAATGAACAATATCAAAGGTTAGGTCAAATTGTTTTACCGAATTTCACACTGTTAACCATTGAAAGATTTAACTTTTTTTGAATTTCAATTGACAGTTTTTTCGGTAATGTCAAGAAGAGAATTGATGATGGCTCCAATAATTAGACTACCATCGAATAGCTAAAAAACAGGAAGTTTCCCAATTTTAGCAACATGTATTTTTGGATGAGCGATACAGCCGACCAAAAATTTAGTACACGCGAATCAACCATTTCACAAGTAATGGTCATTATCTAGAAGTGTGATGTTTCTTTCTGACGTGATGCTTATCTTCCATTAAAGTAAAGTTTACATAAAAATCACAGCAAAATCAAAGCAAAAAATAGAAAGTTTTATTAACTATCTCTTTTACGAAACTCATCTGTTTTAGAAGAAAACTTACATTCGGTGTATAAGATTATCGCTTAATATACTTTCGTCAAATAATAAGTATTTTTGCTGGTAGTCTGATAGATGGATCAGAGCCTTTCTGGTTGGATGTTAAGGCGATATATAACAAAAAAAATGGGTCATTTGCTGCCAAATTGACCCATTTATGCTAATAATTCTGTTTAGAGAATCAGTACTGTAATTAGACGCTAAATTCCGCGTCTATTCATTAAAATCATTCACTAGCCAACGCAAGAAGACTTACAGCGCCCTTCAAGTAAATCAACCACGTTGTAGAGGTATGGCATTGTTGCTTACGATAATCTGTGGTTAAATTAACTGAAAATTGCCGTAAGCTAAGAGCCAAAGATTTTTTATCTTTGCTGATGGTTTTAATTATATTTTTATATTTATTGCAACCATACTATTGATATGAGTCTATGGAATCTGTGCAGAAAACTTATGTGGTGGCGGCGAAATGTCGTCCGAATAAGGCACGCAGAGATAGAGGCGGCACAAATGCAAACTTTTTCTGCATGTTTGTGTTCCCGCTTCAATCTCTGCGACGGAGCAGTAAAAATATGAAAAGCTCACGCAAAGCCGCAAAGCCGCAAAGATTTTCTTGGCACGCCAGTCGCCTGCGGAGAGAAACCCTCCTATGTCCTAAGAGGACACGCTATGCGCTAAGAGCGCACGCTCCGCGAACGCGAACAGCGCTGGCTCGTCTTAGCGTCTTTGCGTGAGATTAAAAAACAATTCATGCTGTAATTCAGCAACGCTAGGAAAACTGTATCATTAATGTCAATATATTTTGGTTGATGTAAGCCTCAACCTCTTGATAGGTAAAACTATAACCCAGTTCGGTTCCCAACTGCACTGCTATGCTCACGAGACTAGCTTGATCTGTCGCTATTTTCAAACGCTCTTTCAATGAAGAGTCTTGGAGAACTAATTGATGAAATTGCTTTAATTGTAACTGTTGCGGCGACACGTTTATCCTCGCTTTTTTACTGAAATACGAAAAATACACGTCGTCATTCATCTTTAACCCTGCTTAGGCTTGAGAGAAAAGATTATGACTATTAATAGATTCATGGCTAGTCTCATAATTATTTTTTATGAAACTTAGACCCTGCGGTTTGCAAATTGCAAGCTGAATGTGTAATCGCTTTACAGAACTGAGAAGATAGCTAGACAAAGCAAAAGTTTCGCTGCTAATGATAAGCTGTTCCACGTTTAACTTGCACTATCTGGGCGGGCAAGATGCCCACCCCACAAGAGTTTGAGAAAATTTTAATCTGTAAATTAAATGTGGTTTAGCTTATTACAATTTTATCCCATACTTTTTCTTATATCATAAATAACTAATTAATAACTATGACTAAGCTGAAAAATAAACAACTCGAAATCCTGTGCCGCTACCTGCATGATCTGCTTCGTCCCAGTGTCTCTGGGCTGAACGACATAAGCCTGGAAGGCAATACCATGCTCCTCCTCGCAAGACTCGACGGTTATTGGATTGATCCATTTGCCAAATGCTGCCATCGCTAGGTGCTTGGTGATAGTTTTCGTGCCAGGAGTCTGCGCACCATTCCCAGACATTACCGTGTAAATCAGATATTCCAAAAGAATTTGCTACTTGGAAACTGCCAACGGGGGTAGTTTGTTGGCGATACGGCCCTTCTGTTCCAGAACCGTAGGTATAACTGCCGTCATAATTAGCTAGGTTGGAAGCTATGGTTTCACCAAAGTGGAAAGGTGTGGTAGTTCCTGCACGACAAGCAAATTCCCATTCTGCTTCACTGGGTAAGCGATAGTTATGTCCTGTGAGTTGAGTAAGTCTTGTACAAAACTCAACTGCATCATGCCAGGAAATCATTTCTACTGGAAGACCTGGGCTTTTAAAATTGGAAGGGTCTGGATTGAGGTATCTGTTAACTTGAGGAAGTTGGGCGATCGCTCTCCATTGGGCTTGAGTAATGGGAAATCTACTTAAATAGAATGGTTGGATGGTGACTCGATGTTGGGGCCCTTCGTGAATCTCTCGACTTTCTTCATCTTCAGGAGATCCCATTACAAATGTTCCTCCTGGAATGTAAATCATGTCCAGAAATACATTATTGCTCAACTGTTCTTTAAAATACTGTGCTTTACTGTTGTAACGGTGAAGCAGTTCTCCCCACTGATTTACCATTACGACTTCAAAGCTAAATTCTTGGAGTTGAATTAGTACAGAAGCTTTTTGTAATTTGAAGTCAGGCCGTACGGTGTGATTTTGCGATCGCGCAAGTGGGGATGGCGAAAATAAGGGTATTGTTGTCGCGTCGGTGTATGCGCTTTGCGATCGCTCTTGTTTAATACCATCTAGTTCTGTTCGCAGTTGTACCATTTCGCGAGTTGATTGGTTTAACTGCTCTTGCAATTGTGCTAATCTTGCTTCTTGTTTGCGCAATGTCTCAGCTAGAGAGATTTGCTCTTGATGGCTTTGTTCAAATTGCGATTTTATCTGTGATGCACGTTGATTGGCTTGCTCTAACTGCATCTTTACTTGCTTTAATTGTTCTTGGGCTAACTTCAAGGCTGTCCATTGTTGTTTTGCCCAAGCTAATCTATGGTTTTCTTTCTGAACTATGTCGGGAATCCATCCCATCGGAAATGGATAAGCTTGTAGATTCCAGTTGCACGAGGGACAAAATTCTTCGCTTCTTTGAGTATACCTAGTTTGGCAGACAGGACATCGAGGCATAACTTTTGACCTCTTTACCTGGTTAATATGATTTTGGATTTTGGATTTTGGATTTGGTGTTGCTGATTAAGAGTATGATTTTACTTCACGCGGAGGCGCACCAGACGCAGAGAGGAATAGTTTAGAACTACCTATTTTTAAATTTCATACTTCAATTCAGCAACGCCGGATTTTAGATTGCAAAAATGTTAGTTAATTGACTGTTTTTGCAAGCTATTTGTCGCAAATATTTTTCCTAATGGTACAGTATCACAATTGTCACACATTTTTGAATGCTTTAAGCAGGTGTAATAATTGTTTTCTCATTGGTAGTGTCAATGGAATTATCAATTTCTTTTTTAGAATTAGCGTCGGCTGAGTTTGAGAATTCATCCAAAACGTATAAGTTGAGGTCAGATCCAGAGTCAAATAGAGGTCGGAAACTGTTTAGTTCTGCAAGTAAGGCTGAGCCATTACTGATGATAACTCCTAGCACGGGGTCTAAAGCGAATAATACTCCTGCTAGAACAACGCTAATATTAGGGATTGCTGCGATCGCTGTGTTTTGATAGATAATTTCCATTGCTTTTTTGGCGATCGCGATGGCTTGGTTAATTCCGCGCAAGTCGTTATCTAAAAGCACTATATCAGCAGTTTCTCTGGCAATATCGCTACCATCAGTAAAAGATATGGAAACATCAGCGTGAGCCAGAGCAGCAGCATCGTTAATGCCTTCACCAACAAATACTACTCTCTTGCCTTTCTCTTTTAAGTTACAAACTACTTCAACTTTTTTGTCTGGGAAAATTTGGGCATAAGTGTGATTCTGGTCTATTCCTAATTCTGCGGCAACATGATTTGCTACACGTTGATTGTCTCCTGTCAAGATATAGGTTGTCATACCCTGACATTGTAAAGTTTCAACTACTTTCTTACTTTCCGGACGCAGAGGATCTGTATAGAAAATAATCCCTAACAGTTCGTTATTTTTCGCAACATAGACAACAGAATAAGTACTTGCTTTCAAGTTGGGATATTTTCTATGGATTGAGTCTAAATTAACTCCCTCTTTTTGGAGAAGCAAATCACTGCCTACTAAAACCTTATCATCCTCAATCTGAGCGACAATTCCTAAGCCTATGCGGTAGTCTTTGGTTGTGCAGGGTTTGATTTCAACGTTATTTTCCTCAGCACGGCGAATAATGGCACTTGCCACAGGATGAGAATTACCCTGCTCTACAGAAGCGGCAAGTGTAAGAATTTCTTGAGTTGAAATATTCTCGTTTGCTGTCTCAATAGAAACTACTGCTGCATTACCTTGGGTTAATGTTCCAGTTTTATCAAAGACAACTGTATCTACCCGTGCTAGCATTTCCAAAGCGCGACCACTCTTGATGTAAACTCCATTACGAGCAGCATAGGTGACGGCTGCAAGGGCTGTTGTGGGAACTGCAATCCGGATGGCATGTCCAAAGTCAAGATGGAGGGGAGCTAGTGCCCGTGATACATCCCGTGTGAGGGCAAAAATTATTCCACTTAATAATATGGTAGGTGCTATTAACGCATTGGCTATTTTGGAAGCGTAATCTTCTACGCGCGTGTCATGTACGGGGGCTGCTTGCATTAGCTGTACTGCTAGTCCAAGGCGAGTGTTTTTGCCAATCCGTTTTGTGAGGATGCAAATTTTTCCTTGTAAAACTAAAGTCGAAGCGTGTACGACTTGCCCCTCGGAGCGAGAAACTAGCTTAGATTCTCCTGTTAATTTGTGTTCGTCAATTAACGCGGTTCCTCGCAACACCCGTCCACTAACTGGGATTGTTTCACCTGCGTAAACAACAACGCGATCGCCCTTTTTAACTTCACTTAATGGAATACGTTCTTCTTGCCCATTCCGCTCTATTGTGATGTACTTATCTACTCCATTCAGCAAATCCAACATTTCTCGTTCATTAGCACGGGCAGTAGCATCCCGCAATACATCTCCCGATTCTATGAGACTAACCATTAATGATGGTCCTACGAAGTCTCCCTTAATGGTGTAAAAGCTCATCCAAAGAACATCGAGAATATCCGCATCTAAACGCCGTTCTGTTAGCATGAACTCGATTGTTCGACTGATGAATGGAGCTGCTGCAACAGCTACTGCTCCTGCCAATAATAGAGGTGGGATAGGAAAAAGTTGTTGGGCAACAAGCGCCAATCCTAAACTAACGACGGGCATCCCTATCCTTTCTATCATCCATTCTGCCGCTGGTCTAAATTCTGTTTCAGTCCGCCGGACAATTTCAGATGAAGTTTCCGCGATGCTAGCCTGCTGGATAGCCGTAAGTAAGTTTTCCCAAACAGCAGTACTGGAAACGCCGTTTTCTTGATAGTGGATAATTAATGATTCTGCTTTTTGATTAATGCGAACACTGATGATGAAGTCAAAAGATTCAATTAACCAGTTAAGTTGGTTGGCATACTCTAAATCGCGAGACAGTCGGGGAATTTTAATCCGCAAACGCCCTATGGTAGCATGGATAATTTCGTAATCTGTTTCTAGAACTGGGTTTTCTAAGGTCAAGGGTTCAGTTTCTACGGTTGGTGTCATATGATCCTGCCTTTAGTCTTAATCAGGTTTAAAACAGAATTTTAAAGTTATTTACAACATCTTGACAAAAGTACAACTTTTATTGCAACTGTCTTAGGAACCATTATTTTTAGCAAATAGGACTTACGCATTCAAAGGGAACAGAGAATAGAGAACTCTTAACAGGAATGGTTTTGGATAGGGATTTAAACCCAAACCAAAACTTGCAACGTAATAGTTGATGGGGTTTTAGACTCCCGTTGCCCGTTCTTTTTTTTGATAAATCCCCCAAACTCTTACTTATATGCCCCTACAAGACAGGCTACAAGGGACGTGTACGGGTTAGTTTTTTCATTTTTTGCGTAAGTCCTGGCAAAATTTGAAATTATCGAGTTAAAAAGTTAACTTCTTGGTAAAGCGAACAGCCTGCTCTATTTCTACCTTAAGAGATAAAGGAATATTACTAACACCTTCCTATGGAAGCATGTTATCTTTTATCAATCAGATTTAAATATTTAATAGCAAAGGGTGAAGTTAAAGAAATAGTTAAATATTGACATCGAAAACAAAGAAAGATTATTTTGCCTTTTGGCATTGTTGTGTCTATCTCACAGGAAAGCTTCTTATGGGCATCTAATAAACAAATTTGACATACTTCCCGCGTTAAACTAAATTTTTAACTTTTTCTTTATTTTCTTTTAAAAGGCCAGATTGACTTTTATAGAATATCTAATTTATAACTATGCTAGCCTGCTTATCCTGTAGACAAACCCGCAAGCCAGTGTACTAATAAACGCTGCGATCGCAGCGGTAGTTAAGCCAAATCTTCGCAACATAATTTATACTGAGAGATACCTCTATTAAAAAAATAAACATTCTACTACTGGAGGTATATGCTATAGGACTGAGACACTTTTTGATTCCAGTTGAAGGTAAAGCGATCGCAAGACATAGTAAATAACTGTAAACATGGTGTAAAAATCATAACAAAGCCTTTTCAATTGTCGGCAAAAGCATTTCAATTAAATTTGATTTGATAGAGAACAATGTTTATGCCTTTCGTTGACATTAATCGTGTCAATATTCTTCCCAACAGACGTCCTCTCAATGATCAAAAAGTCGCTGAGTTGATGGAGTCTATTAAGGCTAATGGGCTTTTGAACCCCATCACTATAGATAGAAACTTTAATCTAGTTGCAGGTTTGCACCGCCTAACAGCCTGTAAACTACTTGGTGTTCAGAAGATAGAATGTTGCATCATTGCTTGTGAGGACAAAGACCACGCTCGTTTGGCGGAAATTGATGAAAACCTAATTCGTAGCGAGTTGGATGCTCTCGAACGGTCTGAGTTATGGTTAGAGCGTGACCAAATTTTAGAAAGGATGGGGTTAAGAGCAAAAATTGGGGATAACCAATTTACTCAAAAAGGTGGTGAAATGATTTCACCACCCCCAAAAACAACACTGGAGTTAGCGAAAGAATCAGGTTACACAGAGCGTAGTTTTCAGTACGGGAAACAAATTGCCAAAAACATAGCTCCAGAGGTGAAAGAATTAATTAAAGGAACGCCAGTGGCTACCAGTACTTCAGCATTGCTAAAAGTTGCTAGGGCGGGTAGTCAGGAGAGACAAGAAGCAGAACAGGCAGAATTGGCAGCCGAACAAGCCAAAGTGCAACAAAAACAGGCTGAACTAGAACAGCAGCAGAAGCTAGCAGAAGAAGCAAGAGCAAAACAAAAGCAACTCCAGCTAGTCGCCCTTAAAAGTGCTGTGGCTGAGAAGGAAGCTAAACAATCTGCTAAGTCAAGTCAGCATGTATCAAAAAATTCCACTCAAGATTCGATTCGGGTAGAGATTGGCGAAGCCTGGATATTGGATCGACACCTAATTTACTGTGGCGATACCTTGGATGAAGATTTTATTCAACTGCTACCATCTAATGCTGCATTAGCGATCGCCTCTCCTGGTTGTGTGTGGAAGCATGACTACTTGGTGAACGAAGCCCATGTTGTAGCTGTAATGCGTCAAGAAGGGTCTATCTACAATTTTTGTCGTCATAGTCAGATGCCGTTTAGATTTGAGTTAGTTATAGGGGGTATATACATTGCAATTTGTTCTCACGAATCCCTAATTAAGCCAAAACATAACCCAGATGTTGAGGGCGTTGAAGGTGTTGTTGCCTATTTAGTGAGTTTATTCACCAAACCTGGTAGTTTTGTTATTGCCCCTGCTGTAGGAAACGGTGAAGTGCTGATTTCCTGCGAACGCTTAAGACGAACTTGTTTTACTGGGGATAAAAATCCTGAGCGAGTCAATAAAGCAATAACTCGCTGGCAGCAATGGACAGGAAAGCAACCCGTAATGGCATGAATTTTGTTAAACTGACCGGAATGCACTATTCTCAACAAGACCAAAAAAACCGGGTTTATAAACGAGAAATTGAGGTTTCCAGGTTATATGATTGGCAACAAACCCGGTTTTTGATGCTGGTGCAAGATTTGAGTAAAGAAGGAAGAAGGAAAAAGCAACAAAGGCAATATCGCACGCGCAAGGGCGCAACACGAGCGAAATCGAGGATTTTTACATTTCATTACATAGTTTAGTTTTTTTATCGGATATCTGACTGAAAGATAGGGAGTGGGGAACTCGGGGCCCCTGAAGGGGATTAGGGGCAATGGGGAGTGGGGAGTGGGGAAAAGCTTATTTTCATTCTTGTTCTGATGTACGCAGTTAATGATGGCTACTTAAACCACAAAGCATATCGTAGGGGCACAGCAATGCTGTGCCCCTACAGTTGTTTTTGGTCAAAATTAGTCACAAATGACTAATGACTAATGACTAATGACTAAGGACAACGTACCCTTGACAGCATTTTAGACTAATTTCGCCATAGTTTTTCACGAAGTTGTATTAGTTTCTCATAGCAAAGAGTTAGAAATAACTAAATTATCATTTTTTCACAATAGCTAGTCTTGTAGATTACAATTTTCTGTAAATATATACAAACTTATTAGTAGTGAGTATATTAATAAGACAAACTTTTGTCATTTCATAGTTTTTATCTCCAATTATTTTGGGGCAACAAAGGGGCAACAAAAATTATGGCATTCATAAAAGTTGATAATATTGTGGTTAATACAAGCTACATTGCTGCCGTTCGCCTAGAAGGTAGAGTGGGGACTGAGGAAGAAAGTGTAAGTCTGTTAATTGCAATTCCTACGGCTCCTCTGTTTCAGAATGACAGTATCTCATCCAATATGTACCACTACGAATGGATTGAATTTACAGGTGCTTCTGCTAAGGCACTACGAGATTATTTCACAAGTTACAATAATGTAATTGATTTACTCCCTTTATGTCATCAATCAATGATGTGAACAATAGTGGTTAATGTTCATTCAAATTACACTTCTAACTCAATCAACCCAAGTTGGGATAGATAGCATTGCTTGAGTGGGTAAACAGTCCAAAATCCAACATTGACAAACAGTATTATGCAGATTATTAATATCAAGCTAGAATAGACGCTTATAATTCAGTTCCATAAATCATATACCATTGTGGGGTGCGCTTACCCTACCGTTATTGAGAATACTGCAAGATGTCAGTATACATTCACAAGATCACAAAAACCCGGTTTCTTCGTAAATAGCTTGGTTGCCAAAGCTTTATTTTGCGTATAAATCGGGTTTATTTGCGTCAGTTCTAACGAAAACGAAAAATCATTTTGTGATTCCACCTTAAAGAATAAAGTATTCGTATATTCCTACAGCTATCATCAGGAATCCAGACATAGTTCCAGCCCATCAACCAGATAATTTTGTGGTGAAGCGATCGCCCAAAATATATCCTCCTATTATTACCAGGAGGCTAAAATCCTGTTAGCGTAGCTTCTTTGGAGGAGGTTCGCCGGAAGCCCTAGGGCGTGTTTTCAAACTCTCTTTACACTTTTCGCGCTGTGTTGGGATCCCCCTAAATCCCCCTTTTTAAGGGGGACTTTGAAAAGATTTCCCCCCCCTTTTTAAGGGGGGACTCGGGGTCCCCTCTGGGGATAGGGGGGAGAGGGGGGGATCTCACAGTTTGAAAACACGCCCTAGTTCAGACTTCTCTCCACCCCACAAGAAGGAGTTAGATATTTTTTGATTTGGAAGTCCCTATTAGTAGTCTCAGTCAGTATTTGTTCTGATTTAGCTGCAATACTTGCTTAACTATTATGAGTGAATTTGCTCATGAACTAAGATATTGATTATTTAAAAGATACAATAATTTGCCAAAGTTTCAAAACATATTTAGTAATGTTTACTTTTTCGACAAAAACTTAATGTTGTTTGTATCACCTTTTTTTCCTGATAAGATGTAACATGGTCGAACAAGACGTAAGGAAGATAAGCAAACTAAAAAACTTCCGCTACCTGTTGTACCTATAGTCTTTGTTCATTACTAACCAGCCTGTATGCAATTGCTCTGTGTAGCTATTGGAGATTCGTCTCTGCCTTTTTCATTTAGTGTTTGAGGTAACATACCCTTTGTATTTGAGATTTGAGTTATTTCAATAGTTGCAACGCAGAGTCAGCAGGTTTCTCTATACATCTTGGAGGTTAATTACATATGTTGGAACTAGAAGCGCTTTTGCTTGGTCTTGAACCCATGACAGCCGCAGTAATTGGAGTTGGAGCATTAGTCCTAGTACCTATCGTTGGCGCTCTTGACTCTGCAACAGGTCATAATATCTCAGATTCTGCAAGAGGTGCAGCCAAGACTGGATTGATGTTGGGTTTTGATGCTTTTGATAAAGCACAATCTACTTTTGCTGAAGCAAGTGAATCTTTCAAAGATTTAGTTGCTGAAGCTAAAGCTGAGCGAACAACTTCCAAAAACGGGACAGTCGAAAGCGCTCCTCATGAAGTAACTATTGCGTAACTTCTGCAATATTATGTCTTGCCGGAGACTGATAGCCCCTTGGTTGTCAGTCCTTACCTACCATTTATTACAGCCATTTTCAGGTCAATTGACCACACGATATTGTAGGGGAGGCAGCTCGTTGCTCTTCCAGAGTTGTAGCGACTGCCGTGCGGGTTTAGAAGAAATCTTTTCGGCAATAGTTAGAGATTGAAACAAAACTCGCCCCTACGAAAAATTGTGGTTCAAACAAATGAAATTTGCTGTAACTGCTGGTCTTCAAATTTCGCAAAAACGTCAGTAAATCTGCAATTTATCAATCAAGTCAACTCGATAGCTTCATTAATAACCTTGACTTTCACCGCTTACCTCTCTTGTCTCTGCACTTTCAAGGGGTTGAAGTTATATTTGCTATGCAAAAAGGAGGTGTTGCTTTTATTACATAATTGCCCTTACATTTTGCACTTTACTTCTGCTAGATAATAATTTTTGAGTTTTTCTACTCCTCTTGGGTTTTATTTCCTCGTTAACTGCAAAATCCTTAAACAGACAAGAACCAATTCAGGGGGAATTTCCCCCTGGTTCTGTCCTTTTTTTACTTACACCCTAAACATTATTACCCATTGCAAAGTTTTTGGTAGTCAGGATTTTAGTCCTTTCTAGGTCGCTAAATGAGGACTTTAATCCTCGCAACGAAAATCTAAAATTTGGCGTTGCATAGATTCAGAATGAATTGTAGTAGGCTGGGCAAAGCTCGCGCTTTGTCATACCTACGGTTTTGAAATCATCTTACAATTCTGCAACGCCTCAAATTCAAAATCTGCATCACTGCACCTTCCGCAAAGGACGGCGCAGAGAGCATTCTTTCTATTGGAGATTTTCCTACTATGTCTAACTATCCAGAGTTTTTCAATGTACGCAAGTTAATGCTTATCCTTGCGGTAAGCCCCTTTGCTTTCCTCTCAGTCGTTATTCTAACTGAGTTTTCAACCCATGTGTTTGTGCAGCAGAAAACAGCAGATGCTAGCTGTGCTAGTACATCGCTGACAAAGAGTGCTACAAACATTCAAGCGAGTGAGTGCCGATAGCACTTGGACATCGGATCGAAATCCCATGCAATTCCTTCTGGATCTTTAGCCTGAGTCCATGTTTGGAACTCAGGCTTTAATCTCTTATAGGTAAGAGACTGGGATGAAACTCCTAAGCGCTTTGCTAGTTCGTTCGGTTTCAACATCTTGCCATTTGATGAGGTATATTCTTCAATTTTTTCCTGAACAGTTTTTTGAGAACTACTCCTGAGAGGAGGTAAGGTGTTTGTATCAAAAAGTGGACGTGAATTGTTTAGGAATTCAGCAATAAAGGCTGTGCCGTTATTCACAACTACGTTGTATATCGGGTTTACACCCAAGAGCATTCCACCGCCTATTTGCATAAATAGGTTAGGAATCACTATGGTTGCAGTGTTTTCGTAAATCATTTCCATCGCTCGTTTAGCGATCGCGATCGCATGGGTAACTCCTCGCAAGTCATCTTCGAGAATAATCACATCAGCTTCTGTATAGTGAATCTCACTAGTAGTGGCGAAGGAAATTGATACATTCGCATGGGCAAGCCTGACTATATCATCTCCCTCTTCTCCGACAAAGCCAACGGTTTTACCTTGATGTCGCAATCCTTGAACCAGATTAGTTTTCTGGTTGACACGAGCTTCTGCACATACATGATCAGGATGAATGCCCAAATAATGAGCAACATCAAGAGTCATCGCCCAAGAAGCACTAGAGGTTAAATAAATCTCTATGTTTTGACGACGCAAGATAGCAATTGCTTCCACTATCTCAGGATGGTCAATAGTCAATACATCCATGTCAAAGACAATAGCATTTATTTCTGCCAATGCTTCTAGAATACGACCACTACGGATGTAGACTCCATGTTGAACAGCAAAAGTCAGTGCTTGTAGGACTGTTGTGGAAATAGAAATGGGAATACCACTACCAAAATCGAATTGATACGGTGAAATAGCAGCGCCAACGCTACCTGTGACTAGATAAATCGTGCCACCTAAAAGTAGAGTTGGTACAATTGCATTCTTGACAAACTCTGCTTGATAAGCGCCAATTTTAGTGTCATGAACTGGTGCTAAATCCGCAAGCACAGCCGCTAAACCAGCACGGGTATTGATTCCAGTTCTTTTCACCAACACACAGATTTGGCCTTCAAGCAACACACAAGAAGCATAGACTTCTTGACCTTGTGAACAAACGATAGGTGTAGAATTACCTGTGAGATTTTGCGAGTCAATTAAACCATAACCATAGAGAACTAGCCCATCTACCAAAATCATTTCGCCCGATCTGACAATAACGCGATCGCCCACCTGTAATTGGTGTACGGGGATGCGTTGTTCTTGCTGTTCATCGAGTTCTACCCAAACGTGTTGATCTAATTGATTCAACAAATCTAAGGACTGCTGTTCTCTAGTACGGGTTGTGTTCCCCCGTAAAGTTCGGCGGATTTCTACCAAAGTAGTCTTCAGTGCAGGTGCAACATACTGGCCTTGGACAGTTTGCATAGTCATCCACGCCGAATCGAGCAAATCGATATTCGGTTGGCGATGGTTAACAATACTATCAGTTGCTCGGTTAAACCAAGGCATTGCTGCGGAGGCGATCGCTAAAACCACAATCAGAGGCGGTAACTCCAAAGGAGCCGCTAGCAAAGCCAAACTAAGACTCAGAGCAGGAAATCCTAAATCCTTCCATTCATTAACTTCAGGTTTGAGATCCTCACCCGGTAGGGACTCATCAAAAGGAACTTCAACACTGCTTACAGCTTGAATGCAGCTGACAAACTTTTCCAATGCCATTTTGCTGGAAACGCCATCGTCCTGATAACAGACAATCAGACAACTTGCTGCCGCATTGATACGAACTTCTGTGACAAATGGCAGTGATTCAACTAGAGCTTGAAGCTTACTAGCAAAGTCTGTATCATCTGCAATTTGAGGAATACGAATACGATAACGTCCAAAAGTAGAGTGAACGACCTGATAGCTCATCGCCTCAAGAAAATTTTATAAAACGTGGTTCAATCTTGCTGTTATGAACATGATAAGCTACCAGGCAAGAAAATCAAAAGTTTTTGTTGTAAAACTACAGCAGTCTCATTTAAGGGTATTAGTCAAATGGCGCGCTTGTTAAGATATTTTTAGCCCGAAATTTATTTCCGGGCCAAAAACTAACTCAGATAATAGTTTTAACCCGTTTCAACGGGTTTGTAGAGACGCGAAATTTCGCGTCTCTACACATCCGGAAATTTATTTCAGCGCTTTCAACTAATATCTTGCACTCCTACGCAACAGCCAGGAAGCGGCAGCCCACCAAACCCTCGTTACCAGGTTGAACCTGGCAGTTGAGAATAAGAGCCTCTGGCTCTTGTTGAGAATGGTGAGTAAGCGTGAGTCATCGGCGGGTTTCCCAACAAGCGGCAACTGGCTCTCCCGTTGGGTGCAAGATGTAAGTTTCAACGAATTGTAGAGACGTGCCATGGCACGTCTCTACATAGCGCGAAATTTATTTCAGCGCTTATATGCTATTCGGGTATTAGTCCTTAGTCCTTTGTGGTTGCTTTTAAGCTAGGACACTGGACTTAGGGCAGCTACAAAGAAGAAAAACTCTCTTCTTTATTTATATAGCAATCCTATTTGAGTTATCAGGTTTTCTCAGAAAAGAACCGCGCTCGTACACAAAGAACACAAATATTGAGATATTAAAGAGAGATTCTCAAAATTTATATAGAATTGCTATATTTTCAGCTTAATTCTATTAAACACGAATTTTTTCTTGCCTTATACGCTTGCGATATTCAGCTAGAATAGCCCTTCTCTCAATCGTGAACTCTTCAACTACCAACAATGACATTCCAAATAAAATCACAAAACCAAGAATAGAAAGTAATACAATTTCTTCCATGGCTTTGACTCCACAATACAACTCTGTAATATATTAGATTACACAAAGGCTTATCATAATTTATCCTTCTGATTGAGTAATACTTGCTAACCAAAAGGCATAATTATTTATTATTTATGTTTGTTAAAGATAATTACAATTTGAAAAAAATTGTCTATAATATAGTAATTTTTCGTTTAGACAAGCTAAAGTTTCAATGTCTTCAAAATTGTAATTTATTGTTTGTTGCACCAGCTTGATGCAAAGAGTTAAACGCTGAATTAAAATTCGCGCTTAAAGCTAAAGTTAGCTAGAAGCTAACTAAAACAAGAGTTTTAACCGGTTTTAACAGGTTGTAGAGACCTGCCATAGCACGTCTGGTCATAGCCAGAAATTTATTTCTTGGCTAAAAGATTTCTTAACAAGCGTGCCATTCTTCTTTAATCATTAATCATTAGTATCTACAAATGACTAATGATTAATGACTAATGACTATTGACTTTTCGGGAGTCTCAAAACTGACTTATAGATTGACTTTAGTATTTTCAATGAAAACTCACATATCTATTTATCAACTAAGAGAGCGAGAAGAAACTAACTTAGATACACTTGAATCCGAAAAACATAAGACTGGTTTATGTAAGTCAGTAGAAATTTTGTTTGTCTGCACTATTGTTTTGGTGTTTATTTCTGATACTTTAGTAGCAAGCCTACAAGAAGCAATTTCCACTTTAGGTCTGACCAGTTTATTTACAGGTGTAATTCTGATTCCCATTTTTGGAGGAGCAGTAGAGTATATAACCGCTGCAACCTTGGCCATCAAAAATAAAATGGATTTAGCGGTAGCGATGGCAATGGAATCGAGTTTGCAAATCGCAATGTTTTTTGCTCCTGTTTTAGTGTTAACAGGTCAGTTAATGGGGCAACCGATGAATCTGGACTTCAATCCCTTTGAAGTATTAGCAGTAGCGGCAAATATAATTGGTTAGAAGGAGCCTTGTTTCTGATTACCTGATTACCTATGCTGTTGTTGAACATTCTACTTTCACCCTTAACAAATTTAGTTTTGAAATAAATTAGAGCCTCCTGATCGCACTTGTGTTTGTACTAAAAGCTGAAGTTCGCTAAAGCTAACTGGGACAAAATTTTTAACCCGTTTTCAACGGGTTTTAGCTTTAAGCCGGAAATTTATTTCACGGCTAATAGCTCACCACTACTAACCTCTCACGTCTGTTTTTATAAAGGACATTTCCATGTCAAAGTCAAATATAGTTACAGTTAAAGCTGAAGTCATTGAAATCGAAGTAGAAGCGAAAAAAAGTCTATCTTCCAATGTTCAATTAGCTAAAACTTCAGATAAAAAAGCTCCTCCTAGTGGACTTTTTGCCACAATTGCCAATGGATTCAGTGAAGCAATCAGTAATGCAGCATCTCAAGCAGGAAAAACAGTCGCCGAAACAACTGCTAGCATGGCAAAGACAATTAACAGCATGGCATCTGAAGCAGGGAAAGCAGTTGTAAAAACCGCCGTTGACGTAGGAGAAATGCTTGATAGCGTAACACCGCCTAACTTAGCTTATTTATCTACAACAGTAAACAATATGGGTGAAGCAATTGGTCTTGCTACATTTCAAACTGGAAAACTTGTAGCACAGTCAACTGCTGATTTTGGAGAAGTAATTGGAAACGCAACTTCTCAAACAGGTAAAACCGTTGCTCAGACAGTATCAGAAGTAGTAGAAAACATTCCCTCACCCATATCCAAAGCCAAGATTCAAGAATTTGGTGGAAGCATAATTGGAGCTACTGTAGGAGAAACAGTAGGAGCAACAGTGGGTGGAGCTTTTGGCATAGTAGCAATGGGTCCAGCAGGTGCTATTCTTGGTACTCAAGTAGGCAGCGTTGTTGGTTTTACTATTGGCGCACAGCTTGGTGAAGATGCTGTACGTCAAGTAAACCTAATTAACCAAGGAAATTCTGAAACTTCTCTAGAACGAGTCCAAGAAAAGCTGCAAAAACGAGGCGGTGAAATTTTAGGAGAAACAATTGGTGGAGTAGCAGGTGGAGTAGTTGGTAGAGTTGTTCTTGGTGGACCAGTGGGAATAGTTGCAGGCTCAGTAGTAGGACAAGCAATTGGAAGTCAGTTAGGTGAAGATACGGCTCATAAACTCCATCAATCTAGCGTTAAAAATAATGTTAATTTATCTTCAACACAGCAAGAAAAAAGTTGGTTTAGCAATACTACCTGCAAATTTTTAGGCGAAACTGGTACAGCCGTTATAGGTGGAGTTATTGGCGGTACAGTGCTAGGGCCCAAAGGTAAAGAAGTTGGTAAAAAAATCGGAATATTTGTAGGTAGAAGAACAGACTGGAACCCTAGCAAAGAAGTTACCGATAATGTCACAGTTGAAGGTGAAGGAGAGAAAAATCTATACAAGGCAGTTTAGCCAAATAATGCTTGCACGCATTCATAATTAAGGATAATTAACCACAGATAAACACAGATAAACACAGATAAATTATCTGTGTCCACTCCCCTCACTCCCCACTCAAGAGGAGGGAAGATAAGGAAATGATTTTATTTGTTGTCCATCTGTGGTTCCATCTAAAAAACATCGACTTATGCAACAGACCCCATGAACAAAGTTCACAAGGAACAGGACATACGCAAGATGTGACCGAAAACATTATTCTTGCGTAGGGGTAATTCATGAATTACCCCAAATGCGCGTTATGTTTTGCGTAAGTCCTGAAGGAAGTATGAAAATAGAACTTTCCCCATTCCCTACTCCCTACTCCCTACTCCCTATTTTCAACACAGGTCTAATTAAGAAGCGCTATAACTTGGTTCCTGCTTTTCTTCAAAAGAAACTATCAAATATGGTTCTTCAAATTTGCCTGATTTAATAGATAGGTTTTGCAAATCAGAAGGTAAAAAGATATTTCGCCTTTGCTCACCCGCTTCCACAGTCAGTTCTTTACCGTACTGAGTTAACTTAACCTGCTGTTTAGTAAACCCTGGTAAAAATACAAACATTTGCTGAGTTTCTCGATCAATTTTCAGTGATGGGGGAACTTGAGGAATATCGTTCAAATTAGGTAATGCTTTGAGTAAAGAATCCCAGTTATTATCATCTTCTAGGGTTGGAACAGAAAAGATACTCAAGGGAGTAAAAGCCTGTTGTAAGTTGATTAAATCGTCAGTTTCCTGACACTGATAAACAAAAACACCACTAACACTTAAATTGACCTGCTGCGCGCTACCCCAAAGCCATCGAGTTTGAGCGATCGCTCCTGGTTCATTATTTGTGACAAGGTAAGATGTCAACTTACTTGCATCTTCCACAACCGCAATACCTTGAGCAATCCAACTACGGATTTGATTCAAACCTTGTTGCAGTTTTTCTGTATCCACATTTGCCGAAATAAAAGCAGCAGCAAGCGGCCCGCCAATCGAATCAGCGATTTTGTTCAAGTTAAATTCCTCAAACGCCTTCCCAAAACGACGAAGATACCAATCTAACATCTTTGGTATCCCTAACATTCGCAGCGTTTCCAAATCTCCTCGACTATCATAAACAATGACTTCATACTCACCACTCTGATAGTACTGACGCATAGCATTAAACGAAAGGAAGCTATCAAACCCAGGTAGTAGAATTAATTCTCCTGAATAGATTTCTTCAGAATTGGGAATTGGAATATAAAGAGACAGTAACTTCCTAACTTCTTCCCAGGTTTGATCCAGCATAAATGTAGACTGTAACTGAACTGCTTCTAGATTGGCAGAAACAACCTGGGGAACATTTGCTAAAGGTTTCTCCAACAGAATTTCAGCACTAGAACTTGGATTATGAGTCACAAACAGGACTTTTTTCCCCTGTTCGGAAAACCATTTAGCAGTGGCGATGGCTAACGTTGTATGTGCCTGACCAAGAAATGTAATTATTCTGCTCATTGAGATACGGTCTCTATGCCCTAAAACTACTTTAAACGCAGAGTCACGCAGAGTAAGCGCGGAGGAACGCAGAGTTTTTACTGAATTTACTTTGTTACTAATTTTTCCAATTTTGTACTTAGGATAGCTACAACGATAAGTTCACAATTTATTCAAAATTGGTGTAGGTAGCAGAAAAACTCTACCCAATACTGGGTAGAGTAGATTAACCCAGACCGACAATATTCAGGAAATTCTATAGCAGTCCGCGCATCATTATTCTCGCAACTCAAATACGCCCAGACTCTGCGATCCTCCGCGTAAGCCTCTGCGATACTCTGCGTTCAAAATTTGACCAAATTTCATCAAAATTGACTAAAACACCAAAGATTTAAGGCTCTATGGTGCTAAAGCACAATGCCGCTAACAGAAGAAATGGAGTACCGGGAATAATCGGCAGAAGTATGCCAACAACACCTACGACAGCGGATATTGAGCCAGCAACAATCCTTGCCGCATTTCTAATCTGCTTGAACATAAGTTATATATCCAAATACTTGCAAATTTCCGATAATTGAACTCTACCAAAAAAATTAGCCCTTGAATCATAAAATTAATAGTGCGTTACTATACTAATAGTTAATTGAGATGATAAGATAAGATTTAACCCTTCAATTAGTCTCTTTCTGTTACCAGATTACCTATTTTCTGCTTAGCTTCCTTGGCAAAGGATCTTTTACTTCATGGGGAAACCCTACGAAGTTTGGATGTCTGCGGCAAGCTATCCTCTAAACTTCTACGCCGCAAGACTTAGCTCCAAATATGCAAGTGTCCTGGTCTTGGCAGTTATGAAATAGGTACGCTAACAGAAATATATTTCCATTGAACTGAAAATTTGAGGTGTTATGTACTACTACCAAAGATTTGCACCCAAAAATACTGCTTTGATGCAAGCATCAACTCAGCTGATGAGTGCGTTGAGAGTAATACTTCCCAATCTTTTGTTATCGCTGTTGATATCTATTGTTGGTTCACTTCTTCTCACCCTCTTCGCTTATTGGATGAGTGCAATTATCGGGTTTCCGATTATGCCTTTCTTTTTAGTCATTATCTAGCCGAGGCGATGCTTCAGCCAAAATCCTAACAATGGCATCGCGATGCGGTAGCCATACTTGGGCCCGTAGACAAGTCCTTTTTGCTCTAGCCCAGCAAGTGCCCCTTGGAGACCTCCTCCTCTAGAAAGTTGATGTTTCTCAATATACTCTCGTGCGTGAGGGCTATCAGTTGGATCAAGAGCAAGACTTTCTAGAACACGAGCTTGAATAGGCGGGAGTAGCAAAAGTAAGGATTCAAAAGTGAGAGATAAATCTTCTACAAGACTTAAAGCACTACGGTGAACCTGATGAGCTTGAATAAGACCTTCTGAAGAAGAAATAACACCGGATGAGGGATAAATCAAAGTGTTGTCTTTTGATGGTAGTTGAGAATTTGCAGTTTCTTCTACCCTTTGCTTTCTGCTTTCTGCCCTCATTCTTCCAAAAGCTAGACAGTCCAACCAAATGCGACGAGCTAGAGCGATCGCATCACCAAGATGACCTTGAACGTAGTTCAAAAACATACTCAGTGCTTGGCTATCTTCTTCAAATTTCAGTCCTTCTTGTGCCATCGTACTTATGATCCAGGATTGGAGATCCTCTCGCTTTATGGGCGCAAGGCTAATAACATGCAAATTGCTTTCATAAACCCAAGGTTCCGGGACTGTTGCAATTAAGACATAGCTAACACGGCTTTGTTGCTTTACTTCCTGACGTATGTAATCTTCCCATTTTCCAGAACGATCCCAAGAACGAATATGGGGAAAATTTTGAAACACCAAAACAAATCGGCAATCCAGCCATTCTGCCATGACTTGTGGCAGTGTCAGAAGAGCTTGCAACACCATCCAATTATCTTTGGGGGGGACGTGCCACACCAAACGTGCCCGGCGCGTTAAATATTGTTCCAAAATGACCGGATGTTCAGTACTCCATCGTTGGATCAATCCTAGCTCAGCAGGATCGGAAAAAATTTCTAGCAATCCTTCTGCTAGCAGTTCCAAAAAGCGAGAGGTGTTGGTGGCTCGTAAACAGTCAATTTCCAACACCCTAGCTCCTACCTGTCGAGCAGCCCAACGAATCAGCGCTCGTCGCCCATTCCCTGGAACACCTGACACCATTAAATCACCATCCTGAGCAAGAATCTCGCTGACTTGCTGTAGTTCAGCTCGTCTGCCTACTAAATACTGGGGAACAAAAGGATTGCCAACCATGTTTTCAGGGGGGTAGGGTAATCAGGTGCAGGAAATGTAATACCATTTTGGATTTTAGATTTTAGATTTTGGATTGTAAAAACCTTGCTAATTGGTTGTTTTCGCAATCCATCTGCCCTTAAACATTTTTCCAAATGGTATAACTATCAGAATCTCAAATCTAGATAACCATATCTAGATATTAAGGGAAGAGTTATAGTTCCAAAGCCCAAGAATTTGAATTTACATTGGTAACTATAACTTAAATTAATGTCTAATACTATTTTTTAGTACTGAAAAATGGTATTAGTACTATTAACTATTGCCATAGATAAAGCAGCATTACTAGGAATTCGAGTCATGCCTTCTAGTACTGTATCAGACTCAGCCTTTGCTAAGCCTAATGCTACGGCTTGGCATACTTTGAAAACTGATGAAGCTCTCTTACAACTAAAGAGCGATCGCACCTCTGGTTTAACAAATCCACAAGTTGCAGAAAAGTTGCAGCGCCACGGTTCCAACGAGTTGGTAGAGACAGGGCAACGCACGCCCCTAGAAATCTTGTGGGACCAGTTCAAAAATATCATGCTGCTGATGCTGATTGCCGTTGCAATCATTTCTGCAATTTTGGACATTCGCGAATCTTTCACGGCTGGAAAGTTCGTATTTCCCAAGGATGCTGTCGCCATTTTTGTAGTCGTACTCCTAAATGGGATACTCGGCTACATACAAGAAAGTGGTGCTGAAAAAGCACTTGCAGCACTAAAAAATCTTGCTAGCTCGAAAGTGCGGGTGATCCGAGACAATAAGCCTGTAGAGATAGAGTCTAGGGAACTGGTACCAGGAGATGTAATGCTGCTAGAAGCCGGAGTGAAAGTAGCAGCAGATGGACGTTTACTGGAAGCAGCAAACTTACAAGTGCGAGAAGCAGCCCTGACAGGGGAAGCACACGCAGTTAACAAACAGGCAGAAATACTATTACCAGAAGATGCACCATTAGGTGATCGCATCAATCTTGTATTTTCAGGAACAGAAGTTGTTCAGGGACGGGCAACAGTACTAGTAACTAGTACTGGAATGGAAACAGAACTGGGCAAAATTGCTACAGCACTCCAGTCCGTAGAAGCTGAACCTACCCCCCTACAAAAACGAATGAGCCAACTAGGAAATACCCTAGTCACAGGCTCCTTAATTTTGGTGGGGATAGTCATAGTCGGCGGTACTATTTTCCATCCCTCTTTATTTGAAGAACTGGTAAAAGTTTCCCTGAGTATGGCAGTAGCCGTTGTGCCAGAAGGTTTACCAGCGGTTATCACCGTTACCTTGGCACTAGGAACCCAACGGATGGTGAAGCGTAACGCCCTAATTCGTAAGCTTCCTGCGGTGGAAACCCTTGGTTCTGTCACCACGATTTGCTCTGATAAAACTGGCACTCTCACCCAAAACAAAATGGTGGTGCAAGCAGTTCACACAGCTAGCAATTCTCTTGGCGTTACAGGAGAAGGTTACAGCCCCGAAGGTAACTTTCACCAAATGGGTAAGATTCATCAAGTCATCTCATCTAGTGAACTACCTGAACTTCAGACACTCTTACTTGCCTGCGTACTATGTAACGATGCAATCTTGCAAAAGGAAAATGGTGAATGGGCAATTTTAGGAGATCCAACAGAAGGAGCGCTGCTTTCAGTTGCAGGTAAAGCAGGACTTCTTAGAGATGAGCAAGAAGCCCACTTTCCTCGTGTTGCTGAATTTCCTTTCTCCTCCGAACGTAAGCGCATGAGTGTGATGGTGCAGGCTCCTGAAAATAATGCCAGGTTTTCTAGCCTCTACAACCTCCACCTTGCACCCTATATCATGTTTACAAAGGGTTCTCCGGAGTTAACTTTAGAGCGTTGTACTCATATTCAAGTAGGAAATCGCTGGCAACCTATCACAAACGAACAACGTCAGAAAATTCTTCAGCAAAACAATCAGCTTGCTGGTCGAGGTCTGCGAGTATTGGGATTTGCGAGTAAATTGTTAACAGAACTACCACCCGAAGCCTCTGAAGATGTTTCTGAAAATGGACTTACATGGCTAGGGTTAGTAGGAATGCTAGATGCGCCACGTCCTGAAGTCAGAGATGCCGTGGCAAAATGCCGCAGAGCAGGTATTCGTCCAGTTATGATTACCGGAGACCACCAGTTAACAGCACAGGCGATCGCTGAAGATTTAGGTATTGCTAAAGCAGGCGACTCGTGTCTCACTGGACAGGAACTAGCCAAGCTCAGCATGGCACAATTAGAGTCACAAGTAGATCACGTTAGCGTCTTCGCCCGTGTTTCTCCAGAGCATAAGCTACAGATTGTACAAGCACTCCAGCACCGAGGTAACGTAGTCGCAATGACTGGAGATGGAGTCAACGATGCTCCAGCACTCAAGCAAGCAGATATTGGTGTGGCAATGGGAATCACGGGTACAGACGTGAGTAAAGAAGCTAGTGATATGGTATTGCTAGACGACAACTTTGCCACAATCGTATCAGCTGTAGAAGAAGGTCGGGTTGTCTATATCAACATTCGCCGTTTCATCCGTTACATTTTGGGTAGCAACATTGGAGAAGTACTGACAATTGCTGCTGCACCTCTACTAGGATTAGGTGGTGTACCACTGTCACCCCTACAAATCCTGTGGATGAACCTTGTTACAGATGGCGTCCCCGCCCTAGCTTTAGCTGTAGAACCGGGTAGACCAATCGTCATGCAACAACCACCTAAAAACCCCAAAGAAAGCATCTTTGCTCGGGGCTTGGGAGCTTACATGATTCGGATTGGCTGTGTCCTAGCAATAGTAACCATCTGTATGATGGCATGGGCATATTACTTTACTCGGGAAAACACAGCAGGCGGAACACTTGACCCAAATCGCTGGAAAACAATGGTATTTACCACCCTGTGTCTAGCTCAAATGGGACATGCACTTGCGATTCGTTCCAACACTCGCTTATTCGTTCAAGTCAATCCCTTTTCTAACCCCTTCATTGTCGCCGCTGTAGTTTTAACTTCCATCCTGCAACTACTACTTATTTATATCGAACCATTGCGGAACTTCTTCGGCACTCACTACATAACCTTTACAGAACTAATGGTGTGTGTTGGCTTTAGCGCCCTTATTTTTGTCTGGATTGAGATTGAGAAGCTATTTATCCGCTGGTTCTTCCGTCGCCAGGGAAGCTAAGTGTTGAAAATTACAATAGGGGCTAGGGGCTAGGGCGTGTTTTCAAACTGTGAGATCCCCCCTACCCCCCTTAAAAAAGGGGGGAAAGTCTTCTCAAAGTCCCCCAATTTAGCGGGGGATTTAGGGGGATCCCAATCTCAACTCATAGCGTAAAGATTAGTTTGAAAACACTCCCTAGGGAAAGAGATATTTTCAGTCCTTTGTTGTGAACTTTCTTCATGTAGTCTCAAGACTCATTTTATTTTCAAAAAATTGACCACAGATGGACACAGATGGACACAGATTTATCTGTGTTTATCTGTGTCCATCTGTGTTCGTAATTAACCTAATGGTCTTTTTGTCTAACTTTGAAGGGTAAAAGTACGAACCGCCATAAGAGGATGTCTGAATTTTTATTACTCTTTATTTTGGTTTTTTGAATAGGGATTCTGCACACCATTAAAATTGTCTATCTTTGATTGATTTTTCATCCAAGCTATCAAACTTTCAGAAAGTAGAGATAACGTATCCTCTAACTTAGGTGAAAGTTCTATGGGTAAACTTCCAGAGCGCACATGTAGCGAACGTTGTGGAAAGGGAATCTTAATATTTTGATGTCGCAAAATTTCGTCTATCCGAAAATATAAATCACTCTTAATTTGAAACTGCTTTCGAGGTTTTGAAATCCAAACTAACAATTGAAAATTTAAATTATCTTCGCCATATCCTTGAAACCAAACTAAAGGTGTAGGTTTTTTTAAAACATCAGAATTTTCGTGTGCTGCTTTTAGCAGTGCAGAACGTACAGAATTTATATTTGCTCCATAGGCCACGCGCACGGGTAATACAAGACGAGATGCTGAACCACGATGATTCCAATTCACTACTTCTTTTTCTAATAAACGAGAATTGGGTACAATCACTAGTATGTCATCGAGGGTACGGATGTGGGTACTGCGAGAATTTAATCGTTCTACTGTTCCCATATATTCGTCTATTACCACAAAGTCTCCAACTTCAATAGCACGTTCAAAGGTAATCACAAAACCGCTGACTAATTCCTTAGCAACTCCCTGTAAACCAAACCCGATCGCCACACCCAAAACACTAGCTACTATTGCTAGGGAACTAATATCTAATCCCCAAATTTGCAGCAGCACAACTGTACCAATAAAAATCAGACTGTAATTGATAGCGATCGCAATTGATTCTTGAACACCACGACTGACATTAGTAATACGTAGTACGCGCGATCGCAGTAAATTCGTAATCGTTCCAGCAATAGCCAGCACTCCAAAAAATAAGCTGATGAAGATAATTATATTTATGACCGAATAAGAACTTTCTCCTATAGTTATTACTGGTGATGCTAAGCTCATCCAAAGAATACTGACAATGCGCCGACTCCATTCTCGCGTTAAGGGGAATAAGTCAGTAATATATATAGCTGTTCCTATCCACAGCAGCGCACGCACTACAACCAGCGTCAATTGTAGAATTAATTCAATTCCTTTGGGTTGTGCCCCCGTATCAGGGTGATTCGCTTCTCTAGGAACTAGACGCCGCAACCAATAGCGCCAAACCCAACCCAAAATTTGATGGAGAGCGATCGCCCCCACTACAGATAAGATTACTAGTAAAACCGCTTGCCAAAAATAACCTAACCTTCTTTCTTCTTGACCTTCCTGAATAGCCTCAGTAATTCGTTGTGCCCAAATTTCAGCTTGTTCTCGTTTTGTTCTACCAGTAGGAACATCTTGTTGTGTCACCGTTAGCAAGTGGCGATCGTTCACTCGAATCACGGGTAATTGATTGCTTTCTACAATCTCTACCTTTGCAGGATTTGTGGAACGAACTGCTTCTCTTAAAATCAAGTTAGCATCACCAGCGCGATTTTCTGCACTAAATTGTCCTGCTTCAGTGACTTCAAATAACTGACGACCATCTAGGGTAATAACAGCTGTAGGTATTGATTGGGCTTGCACTGGCATTTCACTAGTGAAAAACCATCCCACAGTCATCATTACAACAATGATAGTGGTGACGATGGCGCTGCGCAAGCGATGAAAGCTACTCATAAAATTGGAAACTAATAATCTAACGGCATGATAATTTTAGGTTCAAAATGTTACTAATTATTGTTAAAAAATTTTCTTTACCTGTCTTGAAAATAGGGAGTAGGGAGTGGGGAATAGGGAGTAGGGGAAGAAATCTTTCCCAGGCGGACTGTAATTATTTATATGTATTATTTAATACTGTTATTGTAGCAAAATTTATATGATGATATCTCTGTCAAGAGTTTTGCTTGTAGGCAATACCTTTATACCAAAAGTAATAAATTCAAATTATTCTGATTGTCTACACTATAGGATTACTATTTGATTTTTGAAATACAGTAGGGTGGGCACTGCCCACCAAAACCTAGATATGGTGGGCAGTGCCCACCCTACTTAGAGATTTTTCAAAATAGATTCATGATTCCTATAAAATAAAGAAAATCACAGATAAGTAGAACAACCAAATTAAACTAGGACTTAGGCAAAATACAACAAAAGTAGGGGTAATTCATGAATTACCCCTACTTTTGAATCAGCTTCTTAACCACATCTTGCGTAAGTCCTGTAAAAATAAAATGTAGGTCGTTAGAAACCCGGTTTCTGTATTTTACATTTATTGATGTTGAGCTACTTATCTTTAGTAAAAGATATACCTCGTAAATCCAGTAAATATTATGATTAATTGCTAATTATATAACTCAATATTAAAAGTTAAATACCGTTCTAATAGTGCCGATAAAAATATCACCATTTGCATTACTATGATTTGAATTTGTAAGCAGAATTATGCCAGGAATCACAGTAATATTTTCTGTTAAAGGATATTGATAAAATGCTTCAAAATGTAAACCTGTTCCCTTATCTTCGCGGTTATCAATAGTATTATTGATAACTTTAGGTGGCATTCCAAATCCCAATCCACCTACAGCATTATCTTTGAACAAATCAGGAAAAGCAAGATTCACTGCATAATTAATAATGTCAGCATCACCATCCACACTATCAACTCGGTCAGCGTTAATATACCCAAACCAACCACTCACAGCCATCTTAGGCGTGACTCTCCATAAACCCTCCACACCATAAGCATTTGATACCAATGGTACGCCCGCACCAAAGGGAATATTAGCAAAATCACTACCTGTTCGATGTAACAAATTACCATCAGGAGAATAGTTGCGAAGATAAGTCAAACCTAATTCTAAATTCTGTCCAGGTTTGATTGTCGTTATATCTGCTTGTGCTAGTTGTGAAAACTGATTTCCCTGTTGTTGGTTAATTGTGTTTATACAAGCATTCAACCCGGCGGCGAATTCATAACGAGTTAAAGCTTGATTACCCCTGTAAGTATTATCAGCGTTTTCGGCAATGCATTTATACCGCTCAATCAAAGATTGCAGCGCCACAAAAGTCCAGTCTGCTGGTTGTACGTCCGATAACTGAGAAACAGGAGTAACTTCAGCCGTCGATTGTTCATTAAATATGAAAGTTTTCTCTACAGCTTCAGATGCTTTGACGGTCGAGGAAACCACAAGGGTAACACTCACAATCAACGGACAAATAGCTAAAAAACTCCGTGACACTTAAGCAAGATATTTTTCTTTTCCCAAAAATTCTCTCAGTTTCATCAGTTTAGTAACTCTACCTATGGTTATACTTCTCAAGTTGGGTTTATTACTGGTGATTGCATTCCATTAGCGAGATGCGATCGCGCTGGCAATGGTATAGCTTTACTCGTGAAAGCTTCTCACACTTCAGCAAGATTTCGACAAATTCTGAATATTTAAGCCTTGCCTCTTGGTAAGACTTTAAGGAAAACAACGATGAAATTAATCACAAAACCGAAATATTTCTTGACTGGGTGTGCTTTGGTGTTAGGACTTGCCTTACCCGCCAGTTTGCAACAGCCACAGCAACAAAGAATCGAGCGTATGGAAGGTTACTTAGCTACGCCGCAGAAGTTGGAGTTTACAGCGATCGCGATCGCAACAAAGATAGGGAATAGGGAATGGGGCATTCATGTCATTCTCCATCGCCCTATTGCCAAATTACTGTCACTTTTCAATCACATTTACTTTCAACACTATATATAGATGCAGTTTGTCATCACCTAATACAATTTGGAAAAATATTTAAGGGCAGATGGGTTGCAAAAACAACAATATGCAATAAGGTTTTTACAATCTCAAATCTAAAATCCAAAATCTAAAATCCAAAATTGTATAACAGTTTATCATTTACAAAAAGAGAGGAATAATTATGGCAGGTCTCATCCTTACCTGGTTAATCACTGCTGTTAGCTTTTTGATTATTGCCAAACTGCCATTTTTAGGAATAGAAATAGACGGGTTTGGTAAAGCAGTAATAACAGCAATAGTTTTTGGTATTCTCAATGCTATTTTGTTACCAATTCTCACCTTATTTACCTTACCATTTATTATCTTGACCATCGGATTGTTCTTCTTTATCTTGAATGCCATTATCTTTGGTTTAGCAGCAGCGATCGTACCAGGTTTTAGATTACGTTATGGCTTTTGGAGCGCTTTGCTAGGTTCAATCGCTTTAGCAATTATTAACTCAATTCTTTTAAGACTTGTCGCACCGCTGACATAATCTCAAAATCTCAGCAATCTTCAATTATTGAACACCGTATTTTCTTATTTTCATTTCTCAATCATTAGTCTTCTTTGTGTTCTTTGTGATTCTTTAAAAAATATTATGAAACTTGTGGAATATATCTGTATCAAATTGGAGATAGTTAAATTGATAATCAGTTTCTCATTTTTTCATCCCATTGAAATTATATAAACCAGCTAAATAATTAAATATAATTTATTAAGATTGACAATGGCAAAATATACACCAATATTTGAACGCCAACATCCTTGGCGAGAACGCCTTATCGCCATCATTGCCCTTATCAATTTGGTGCTAGTATTTTTTAACATCAGCTACCTATATGCACGTGATTTTTATCTGCAAACTTTCCCCACACTTGTCCGGTTATATGACCCAATTAAGGGTATTAGACCACATCCAGAAACTGAAAATTATCTTGAGCAAGTAGAGGTTTTGGAATCACAAATTGTAGAAACTGGATTGCAGTCGCCCCAAGTTGAAAATCAACTAGCACAACTCCGTCAACTCAGCCTACAAATAATAGAGGATAATCCATTTGCTGTAGCAGATAAAAGTAGAATTTTAGAAAAAATTAAAGATGAAATTCGACAAAGAACAGGTGAGAACTACGCCCGTGATGCTTTTACAAATTTTTGGAGCCAGCCTTATCTTCAGAGCAGAGGTTCATTACAGGAAATTAATTTTTGGAATAATCGAATATACCCTTTAATTCAAACAAATTACTATCGAGATGTTGGCAGATTTGGTAATTTTGTTGATTATTTTTGGTTGCTTGACCTGCCATTTGTAATCGTATTTGCTCTAGATTTATTATCACATATATTCTTTCTCAAACGCCGTCATCCTGAGTTGAGTTGGTTTGAAGCTCTACTGCGGCGCTGGTATGATATTTTCTTACTGCTACCATTTTGGCGATTTTTGCGGGTAATTCCTGTATTAATTCGTCTTTACCAAACAGGTTTATTGAATCTGGAACCTTTGCGCGCGGAGGCTCAGCGTGATTTCGTGATCGGCTTTGCAGCAGAATTGATAGAAATGGTAGGAATTCAGGTTATTGATCAGATGCAAGCATCGATTAAACGGGGAGATGTAACTACCTGGTTATTTCATCCTGAATCTCGCCAACCTTATGTACAGGTAAATAATACAAATGAAGTTCAGGCGTTAACCACTCGTTTAGTTAATGTCAGCGTTTATGATGTTCTTCCCAAAGTACAACCAGACATTGAAGACTTGCTGCACCATAGCATTACCACCACTCTCAATCAATTACCGGTTTGGCAACAATTGCAGTATTTTCCTGCTTTGAGAAGTTTACCATCTGAATTAACAGAAAATTTGGCAAAATCCCTGTCTAATATGGCATACCACAATTTAGTAAACGCGATAGAAGATCCAGTTGCAGCAGAAATTACCACCCGTTTGAGTAGGAATTTTCGCGATACTTTAGAAGGCGAGTTACAGAAAAAACACAACGTGCAGGAAATTCAAAACCTACTTATAGACCTCTTGGAGGAAATCAAAATTAACTACGTTAAAGGCATTCAAGAAATTGGAATTGAACAACTTATCGATGAAGCCGAACATTTACATCATAAGATTGATTCTTACGCCAAAATACCTTCAGGTTCTCTGGTGAAGAGAGGCAAATAGGTTGTTGTACATTTAATACAGGGTTTTTCACTAATGATTATTTATAATTTATTGAAGTTATTAGATTTATTGCAACAATCAGTTTTTAGGATATTGTAACCACAGATGGACACAGATAAACACAGATGAATATAGAGAATTTATCTGTAGTTGAATTCTCTTAAAACACTTTTTTGCAAGGAACTATATGAACAAAGTTCACAACGAAGAAATGAAAATATCTCTTTCCCTAGCCCAAGCGCCCCTATTTTCAATTTACCAAAATTCTTCGGTTTATGACCTCAAAAGCATCTTTGATTTTTAATCCATCTTCAGGTCAAGGCGACCCAGTTCAACAACTGTTAGCAATTCGAGAAATTTTAGAGCCTGCTATCAACTTAGATATTTGCCCTCTTCATAATAAAGAAGTTGGTGCTGCTCAGCTAGCCCGTACAGCTATTACAGAAGGTGCATCCAAAATTCTTGTCGCTGGAGGTGATGGTACTGTCTCTGCTGTTGCCGAAGCCGTAATTAACACCGAAATTCCGCTTGGCATAATTCCCACAGGAACTGCTAATTCTTTTGCCAGAGCTTTGAATATTCCCAATGACATCACAGCCGCCTGTCAAACAATTTTAACAGGCGTAAACCGAAAAGTAGATATTGCATTCTGCAATAATAAACCAATGGTATTACTAGCAGGTATCGGTTTTGAAGCTGAAAGTATTGAGCAAGCAAACCGAGGAGCTAAAAAGCTTCTTGGAGCATTCGCATATATACAGGCAGGAATCAGACAAATTAGAAATTTAAAGACCTTTGAAACCCAAATTGAAACTGAATATCAAACTATTTCTTTACCAGCCGCAGCTGTCACCATCGCTAATGCTGCTCCTGTAACTTCCTTCCTAGCTCATGGTTCAACAAGCGTAATTTTGGATGACGGACTACTTGATATTACAATTGTTGCCCCTAGCGATCGCAAAAATGCTTTTTTTGCAGCTTATCACCTGTTCATCACAGGAGTTACTGGTAGCGCCACTAACCGAGATGATATTCGGTATTTTCGAGCCAATTCTGTAAAAGTTAGAACAGAACCTCCGCAAAAAGTAGTCTTAGACGGCAACTTAATTGGAACTACTCCTGTTGAAATTAATTGCATTCCACAAGGTTTAACTGTGATAGTGCCTATATCAACAGAATAAATGAAAGCTGACATCTTGTAGCATTTTCAATAAGAGCCTCTGGCTCTAATTCTTGTTACCAGGTTGAACCTGGTAACGAGGTTTTGGAGGCGGAGCCTCTCGACTATTGTATAGGCGTGCAAGATATCAGGTTTTAGAAATCGACTACAGATAGACACAGATAGATAATCATCTGTGTCTATCTGTGTTCATCTGTGGTTGCAATACCCTAAAACCTGATTTTTGCTAGAGACACGAAGTATAAAAATAGAGCTTTCCCTACTCCCCAACGCCAGTCGCTACAACTATGGGAACCAGAGCAACGCGCTGGCTCCTCCCCACTCCCTACTCCCTATGCAAGAAATCTAATCATGATTTCCGTCCTCGCATCGCTAACAGCGCCGTCCCATACGCCGCTTCCGTATTCACTGAACGCACTACCGGAACCTTTAAACAACGTCCCCTGATCGCAGTCCAAATATCATTCGCCGCACCACCGCCAGCAGTATAAACACGGCTTAATTTATCTGCACCCAATTGCTGTAATAACTCATATCCTCGCACCTCGATCCGAGCAATACTTTCCAACAACCCATGTAAAAATTCCACAGGGTTATCTGGACGTGGTTCCAATCGCGGTGGTAAATTTGGGTCATTAATCGGAAAGCGATCGCCTGCTTTCAACAACGGATAATAATCCAACCCACTTTCTTTTGTCGTGTCAATTTCACGACTCAAACTTTCTAATTCAGCATTTGTAAAAAATTGCCGCAGCACCGCACCACCAGTATTAGAAGCACCGCCAGTTAACCATAACCCCCCCTCTGTCCCCTCCTTATCAACTGAGGGAAAACGATGGCTATAAATACCGTATCTTGCATCTTCTACGCGGGTACGACTCAAAAGTTTTAGCACCAATGTCGAACCCAGGGAAGTAACTGCTTCACCAGGTAATTTTGCACCACTAGCAAGAAATGCCGCGATACTATCTGTAGTACCAGTACAAACCAAGCAATCAGGTGGAAAATTATAATTAGCAACAATCTCAGGGCGTAATTTAGCGATCGCAGAACCAGGAGTCTCTACTTTTGGTAAACGAATAGGAATCTGTAGTTTTTCCAGCCATTGTGGGTATTTCAACTCTTCCACGTCATAACCCAACTTTAAAGCATTATGGTAATCGCTAATACCCAATTGTCCATGTAATAGAAAAGCTAGCCAATCCGCTTGATGTAAAAAATATCTCGCTTTAGCAAAATAAGGCTGTTGGGACATCCATAGAAGTTTCGCCAAACTAGAAGTAGCACTTAACACAGTATGATTTGCAGGTGCGATACTTCTCAATCTGTCCAGCATCACTGCCCCTCGTCCATCGTTATATAGTAAAGGTTCATCGATGGGATTACCAGCACCATCGCACAGCAAGACAGTAGAGGAAGTGCCATTGATGGCTATTGCTTCAATTTCTCGCCGTAACTCCCCTGGAATTTGCTCTAGCAGCATAAATAAAGCCGTTTGCCAGCAATTTGTCAAATCAGAGCCAGGAGACATTGTAAAGGGATGCCGCGCTTCTTGTTGAATACTCCCTTCTTGATCAATAACCACACCCCGCGCCCCAGACGTCCCAAAGTCTATACCTAGATACAATTTCATAAGTTTTAATTATTATTAAAATCTCTTGACAAATGACAAATGACAAATGACAAATGACAAATGACAAATGACAAATGACTTTTTGTAACAACCTATTCCCCAATCCTGGCAAAACAGGGAAAAGTAGTAAACGAAGCAATTACAATTTATTGCGATTAGGAGGTTTTCAACCATGTCTATATCTGATACTCAAGTTTACATTGCTCTGGTTGTAGCGCTGATTCCAGGCTTTTTGGCTTGGCGGTTAGCTACAGAACTTTACAAATAAACCGTCCGCGTGACACGATTATAAAATTATTAAACCTGGCAGTACGGGGTGCAGTTTCGGAACACTTAACGGTTTTATACCGTCGATTGTTTGCGAGTCTATACGTACGTATGCCAGGTTTATTTGTAACTGGCTGCACACGTGTAGCAATTTCAGAAAAATGAAGTAATATTACAGCTAAATAAAGTCGTAAACAGCGCAGGAGCATTGTTTACGGCGTGTCAATTCAACCAGCGAGGTTCTTTTATTTACCATGAACGCGATTCAACCATCCAGACCCCCGCTACAACCGATACAAAGACGTCGAGTTGCTCCTAGACCAAAGCGGCATCTTCGTCAACGCTCTTACCAAGTGATGGGGCTGGAAACAACGGTAAAGATAGGGGTAAACGTTGTGATTTCAGCAGCAGCGGTGTCAGCACTGATACAACTCTTGCCATATCACTGGTCGCAGCAGGAAAAGTTGCGCGAAATCCGTACGGAAGTCAAGTTGATGGAAGAACGAGTTAATAAATTACAGGCAGAATTTAGTCAAAACTTCGATCCGCGTCAAGCTAAAAGTATTATGCAAAAACAAGGATACCGATTTGACCCAAACCAGCTTCAGATCGTACTCATGAAAACAGAAGCGGCAGAAGTTCAACAAGCTGATTTATCACCCTAAGAAAAATTACGGTTTAGGAATTTGGAATCATTTAGGTTCCTTGCGAATAGGCTACGTATAAACACGTAGGATATCAAAAAATAGCTAACGGCTAATAGCTAATAGCTCATACCCTAACAGGATTTTGGATTTTAGATTTTGGATTGAGAAACCCTCTTTGGGTAAGGTAAATCCATCTGTTGCAATCATTTTTCAAATTGGTCTCATTTTTGAGAGAGATTTAGAAAAACCCGTAAGAAGACAAACACCAAACTATTTTTGCTGTTCCCTATTTTTGCTGTTCCGTTTGCGTAAGATGCGCGAAGTGTATTGACATTATGGGGTTCTAAACGAATCTCACCTTTAAATGAGAGAAAAGGTTGGCGAGGAATCTCTTTTCCTCTTGACAATGGAAACAAAAAATAAATTACGAATAAATTGTAGGGTGGGCATTGCCCACCAAATTTAGTTGGTGGGCAATGCCCACCCTACGATTTTGAAATCATTTGGCAATGGCTGCAACGCCAAAAGAAACGATTATTTTAATTTTAAAAAAGGTGCGATACGCGAAGCGTTAAGCCTCCGGCTTATCGCTTATATTTTGCATCTGAAAAATATTGCATCACAAAAATCATTAGGTATTTACAGATTTTTTGGCTTTGTTTATATCAGCCTGGGATTATAAATCCCAGTCTTATAGCTAAAGTCCTCTATAAGAGGACTGATTAAACAAGGAGAAATTTTGTGGCTGATAATAATGTGAATGCGGAAAAGCTAAAAACAATTTATCAGCATCTCTGGTATGCTCACGGTGGCGGTGTGTATGAAAAACTCAACCAAAGTTTGCATCCGCGATCGCCTAACCGCATGGAACCTAAACAGATTGGGCGTATTGGCAATGCTTTGGGACTAGTGTTTAAAAATTTGTCATCAGAATATGTCGAGAACTGTTTTAAAGATGCCAATTTACAGATTTTTTCGAGTGAAGTTATTGGTAGTGAATTATCCGCCTTCGGCGGAAGGCAGAAGGCAGAAGGCAGAAGGCAGAAGGCAGAAGGTATAAATAATATCTTGTAGTGAAGCCTTCTGGCTGGAGCCATAGGGGTCTAAAACCCCTGCCTCTACAGGCGGTCTTTAATCAGGTGGGGTCAGAATCCCCATCTGATTCCCTTCTGCCTTCTGCCTTCGTACTTCTGCCTTCTTCAATGCAAAAATACCCTGAAATTAGCGAAATATTTCGGGAAATTAACGCAGGTATTGGAAACGCTCAAAGATTACAAAATGCAAAAAGACAACAGAGAGAAGAACGAGAAGAGGAACAAAGGCAACAAAGGCTTCGTGAGGAAGAAACAGAAAGACTTAGAGTAGAAAGCTACTGGCAATATGTTGAACAAGAGCGAGAAAAGCGAGGTTTAACCTATGGTGTACCTCCATTGGATAGCTATAGCTGTCCAGCACAATACCCTATTCGAGCCACAGATAAAACCAAAGAACCAGGTGTGCGGGGTATCTACTATTTACCAGATGAGCGCAGAGGTGTGGAAGTTTACTGGTGCTTTGCCAGTCCTGAAGAAGCTGAAGCTGAAAGTTTTCGCCGCCCTCTTAAGACTCCACCAAAACAGCAACCCAGGTAATACCAATTCTCTATGAGGCTGCATATTATCCCCACAGGCTATAAGCCTGGGGCTACACATACAAAGCCTGCCTACGCAGGCTAATAATGTGCATCTTCACATAGAAATGGTATAAGATTAAATAATAAATTTAAAGAGTGATTAAAATCAGCCAAGTGAAGTTATCACTATAATCATAATATGGCTGCTTTCTCTGCGCTATGGATATGAACGACAAAGATTTGAAGAGTAGTTACTAGGAGCATCTTTTTAGGAACATTTTGGAACTTTTCCATACATTTGTGCGACGATAAATAAAGATGTGAAGCTTTTGCTCCGTCTTTGACACAAGCAGACTTTAACTACGAAAGTTATAAATTGCTTGCACGGGATACAAACATATGCTACGGCGAGTTGTTACTGGAAGCCCGGTGTCTGAAATTAAAAAATTAGAGCCTTGAAGCTTGCTTTGAGGCGTTGCTGGATACGCCTGCATTCAATTCGTTGGATGTTGTTATACTCAGGATTGCTAAGATGTCTATGATGGATGTCTGTAGTTGTTCGGGTTAAAAGTATCAGTACCTCTCGTACTAATTGGTCAGCATTAGAGTCAATGTCTGATGATGATATTGACTATTCTGATATTACACCGTTGACGGACGAATTTTTCGAGAAAGCGGTGTTAAGAGTTCCGGCTGCTCAAGCAAAGAATCTAGTGCAGCTTGATCCAGATGTGATGGCTTGGTTTCAAGCACAGGGTGGAGAATACAAAACACTCATTAACTCAGTGTTACGTCGTCATATTGAAAGTGATGGCGACAAGAAAACTGCCTAAAAAATCGTGTCATTTGTCATTCGCTTTAAACAAATGACAAATGACACTTGACGAATGACAAAAGCTGAAAATTCTAGCGAACCTTCTTAAACCACTCGACAATACTATCTGCGATCGCTCGCGCTAATTTCTTCTGTTCTTTCTCATTTGTCACCCACTCAAATTCCTCCGGGTTACTCATAAAACCCAACTCCAACAGTATTGATGGCACACTCGCCGGACGTGTTAGCGCTAAGTTATTCCAAAACACTCCATAGGAAGGTCTTTCTAGCTTTTCGACGAGGTAAGTTTGCATAAATACTGCTGGACTGTGCGCTTGCGGATGAAACCAAAAGGCTGATACCCCTTGGGTGTTTTCGGCATCGCCATCATCGGGGAGGGAATTGTAATGTATGGAAATAGATAAAGCTGGTTCTTCTTTATCAATAATTGCTTGGCGATCAACCAGCGAAACTTCTCTATCATCCTCCCGCGTCATCACCACCGTCGCGCCTCGCTTCACCAACTCATCCCGCACCAACTTCGATACCGTCAAGTTAACATCTTTTTCCAGATATCCAGTCGGTCCCGATGCACCAGATTCTTTACCCCCATGTCCTGGATCAAGTAAAATCTTAATTCCCGATAAACGTTTTCTTCCCCTCCTGCGAGTGGGGGGGTTAGGGGGGTTACGCAAACTTAAAACTAAGCTCGTACCTTCGTATCTCAGCTTATATCCCCACTGTTGGTCTTTTTTGAGGTTAAAAGTGTATTGCACTTGTCCTGGCGTCACCTGCTGCCAATCTAGGCGAGAAATGAAGGGGTTATCATCCAGGCGAATAATGTCTGTTTGGGCGGTAGTATTGTAGAGAGTGAGGGTAAAAGTGCGATCGCCCTGTTGTACGCTCACTGGTACGGGAACTTGCAAGGGAAAAACCATCTCCGTTCTGTCAGCAAGTTGGCGATAAGCAACACTGCGAATAATTGAACGAGGTGGAATTGCTCCTGATATAATAGTGGTTTCTTTGCTATTAATCCAGCCGCCGTAGTCCAAACGTAGCCATTCACCTTCCCTAGCTGTGACTGTTGCCCGCGTACCTTTGGGTAGGGGCGTCATTCGAGAGTTATCTGTAGAAGGCCCTGTACGGGCAACGCCAGCATTAGCTGTTACTTCTACAACAGGTAATTGCGCGGGTGAAAGGATGGTAATTTTTCCTGGCGCTTCCTGAGTTATCGTCTTACCATTCAGGGTAAGTTGAAACTGAGGTTTACCCAAATCAACTTCTTTGGTATAATCCGGGACAACTGCACCAGAGGAGATATTATTGCCGTAAAGTAGGGAGCCAGTCCCAAAAGCTGTAGTGCAACCCTCGTATTTACTAGCGTTAGACTGAGCAGAAGGCTGATTTCGTCCTGTTAGCGCTGCTAAGTTGCTTGGTAACTGTGCTTGTTGAGGTTGGGGTGAAAGAGAAATGGTTTGATTGCCCAATTTCACAGATACACTCGCCCTAGGCGCGGCGATCGCGCTAAAACAAATCAGTTCCCCTGGTAATTTAGCAATATCTGCTACTGGAGTCAGGGAATCTTTGGCAAAAGCTAACCCCTGTGGTACTTCAGGTTGAGTGGAAAGCCTTGTCACCTTAATCTGAACAGCTTGATTTTCGTAGGTGACATTAAAGAGATTCTCTCCCAACTGTAAAGGGAAACTTGGGGCAAAATGACCAGACTTACTGCGAGCGATCGGCTTACCATTGATAAAAACCTGTCCGGTTGCAGGGGCTGTACCGATGAAGAAAATTCTATCAGAATTGGTCTGATAGTCTTTAGAAGGAAAAACAACCTTAAGAGATTGTTCTTGAAGAGACTGTTCTTGTGCCAAAACGACAGTGGGGGAACTCAGTATCGAAGTTAACAGTACTAATCCTAAAACTTTGTTCACGACAAAATTACAGCTACTTTACGAAAGGCAAAGATGGTAAATCAATCCAAGAAAAAATTTAAAACTCCTAACTCCTAACTCCTAACTCCTAACTTGAATTCCTATGGCACAATGACGGGGTGTATTTTGAGAAGTTGCTAGACATCAAGAATTATGACTAAGTTTGTATTTGTTACCGGCGGTGTAGTTTCCAGTATCGGCAAAGGCATTGTAGCAGCAAGTCTGGGCAGATTACTCAAATCCCGAGATTATTCGGTGTCGATTCTCAAACTCGACCCTTATATTAATGTTGATCCGGGTACTATGAGTCCTTTTCAGCATGGAGAAGTTTTCGTTACTCAGGATGGTGCTGAAACTGACTTAGACTTGGGACATTATGAACGCTTTACCGATACCTCGATGTCACGTCTCAACAGTGTTACCACTGGTTCAATTTACCAAGCGGTAATTAACAAAGAACGGCGCGGTGATTATAATGGCGGTACGGTGCAGGTAATCCCCCACATCACCAATGAAATTAAAGAGAGAATTGCTAGAGTTGCAAAAGATACAAATCCTGATGTAGTAATAACTGAAATTGGCGGTACGGTAGGAGACATTGAATCGCTACCGTTTTTAGAGGCAATTCGCCAGTTTCGGAAAGATGTAGGGCGGCAGAACGTATTGTACATGCATGTAACTTTAATGCCATGGATTGCCTCCGCCGGAGAGATGAAAACCAAACCGACACAACATTCAGTTAAAGAACTGCGTTCGATTGGCATTCAACCGGATATTTTAGTATGTCGGTGCGATCGCCCATTAGCAGCAGGCTTAAAACAGAAATTATCAGAGTTTTGCGATGTACCTGTAGAATGCGTTATACCCGCGATCGATGCTAAAAGTATTTATGAAGTACCGCTAATTTTAGAACGGGAAGGACTGGCACAGCAAACGCTAGAATTGCTGAACATGGAACAGCACCAACCGGATCTTACCCAGTGGCAAACCTTGGTAGAAAAGTTGTACAGTCCCAAGCATAAGGTAGAAATTGCCATTGTTGGTAAGTACGTACAGTTAAGTGATGCTTATCTTTCCGTAGTCGAAGCGCTGCGTCATGCTGCAATGGCGATGAGTAGTGAACTACGCCTGCGCTGGGTGAACTCGGAAAAATTGGAAGTAGAGGGAGTTGAAACCCATCTGCAAGGCGTGGATGGTGTACTTGTACCGGGAGGTTTCGGCGTTCGCGGCGTAGATGGTAAAATTGAAGCGATTAAATTTGCCCGCATTCAAAAAATACCTTTCCTTGGGCTATGCTTAGGGATGCAATGCTCCGTAATAGAATGGGCAAGAAATATAGTCGGATTAAAAGACGCCCACAGTGCCGAATTTGAACCCCATACCGAAAATCCAGTGATTAACCTCTTGCCAGAACAGCAAGACGTAGTGGATTTAGGTGGTACAATGCGCTTAGGTTTGTATCCTTGTCGCGTTCTTCCTCATACCCTCGCATACCAACTTTATCAAGAAGAAGTGGTTTACGAACGGCATCGCCATCGTTACGAATTTAACAACGCTTACCGCAGCCTATTTTTAGACTCAGGTTACGTGATAAGCGGTTCCTCACCGGATGGACGTTTAGTAGAGATGATTGAATATCCACAGCATCCCTTCTTTATAGCTTGTCAATTTCATCCAGAATTTCAATCTAGCCCCAGCGCACCCCATCCCTTATTTAAAGGATTCGTAGAAGCAGCGATCGCTCGATCTCAAACTTCCTCTGAAACTCAAACACCCGCTCAAGTTTCTTGAATTCATGTTTAGGCGATCGCTATTTTTGAGAGAATTCACGCAAAACTTTCAGGTAGTTCAGGAATTATACTCTGTTTAAGGGTGCAATACGGCAATATGTTCCTGAAAAACTTGGGACGTGAGGAGATTTTGTGGCGTACTGGGTGAGAATCCTTTACGAGAGGAAAGAATATGTAGTCAATTTTGAGCGCGTGAATGCCTTTTGTTATGAACAAAACGGTAGAATAACATTTTGGCTACCTGATTGTGCCATCCCCATTGTGATTAATCCTCAAAGTAACCCACAAGACTACCAAAAAATTCGGGAATACATCGAACACGTTACTAATTCGGGATTAGGAAACAGCTACTGGGTAAAAATATTGTATGAGAGAAACGAATATGTAATCAACTTAGACTGCATCAGTTCCTTTTGTTATGAACCGAATGGCAGAATCACATTTTGGTTGCCAGATGGTATTATACCCATCATTATTAACCCAGTGAGTAATCCTGAATCCTACGAAAAAGTAGTGAACTATATTCAGCAGACAACGGGGTATTCTCTTTCTTGAAGAGTTAGGAGTTAGGAGTTAGGAGTTAGGAGTTAGGAGTTAGGAGTTAGGAGT
>JBHYDF010000022.1:29136-61422 GCA_051861145.1 Nostocaceae cyanobacterium | reverse complement strand
TTAACCATTAACCATTAACCATTAACCATTAACCATTAACCATTAACCATAATTTCTTTATAAGCTTCGATTGTTTGACGAGCGATCGCATCCCAACTAAAATTCTGTAACGCATACTCTTTGGCACGTAACCCCCGCCGTTGAAGTTCAGTAGGATTTTGTAAAGCGGTGCGAAGTAACTCAGTTAGTGCTGATACCTCTGTTTTACCCACCCATCCCGATTCACTTTCACGCACTTCTTGACAAATATGCACTTGGTCTGATATAATCACCGGCAATTGTGCTGCCATCGCTTCAGCAACAGCAATACCGAAATTTTCATAGTAGGAAGGTAAGACGAATAAATCGGCAGCTTGTAGGAGGGTAGATTTTAATTCACCTGTGACAAAGCCGGTAATAGTGGAGTGCGATCGCAAAGGTGAATTGTGAATCTGTGATTTAATTTTTTCTTCATAATCTGGATCTTGGGGATTTGTCCCAGCCAAGACAAAATGAAAACTTAACCCTTCAGCTAAAAGCGTTTCCAAAGCGGGAATTAGCAGATTTAACCCCTTTTTCGGGTCAATCCGCGACATAAATAGTACCAAAGGTACATCAACAGGAATACCGTATTGCTGACGTACCACACTTCCCCCCTTTTTAAGGGGGGACTGAGGGGGGATCACACCCAAGGGAATCACCAAATCTCGCGTAGACACTCCAAATCTTTCTGAGATTTTTGCTTCTTGAGTGCTAGTAAAGTGAATTCCTGCTGCACCAGCAATATTTGCACGTTCTAAAATTTTGGCATAAAGCAGTTTTAATTGCTGTTTTTTGCGTAAATCTGCGGGGTCGAGAGTACCCAAAGGGCGCAAAATATACGGTAATTTTTGCCAACGACAAATCGCCGCAGCAACACTACTGACAGGGGAGAATAAAGCATGAATATGGGCTAAATCAAATTCGTGGGCGTGGCGATTTAACCATTTTAGTAAATCGAGAGAAAATTTATAACGACGAAATGGGGCGCAACGGAAATAAATGATTTCATAACCATCTTGTTTAATTGGACGATTTAAGGGAACATCTAAAGGTTTTTGTCCAACATCGCCATTGCTATTAGTTGTTAGAATAGTAACTTTTACACCTTCTCGTGCCAATGCTGGAGATAATCCCAGTACCATTTGACTAGGACCACCGTAAATTAGGGAAATTGAAGGGACAATTTGTAGAATTCGCATTTTAAAAGTTAGGAGTTAGGAGTTAGGAGTTAAGAGTTAATGGTTAATAGTTAATGGTTCATGGCTATTAACCATTAACCATTAACTATTAACCATTAACCATTAACAATTTCTCTATAAAACTCTAACTGTTGTTTTGCTAAAGCCCTATTCGTGTATTGCACTATTGCTTTTTGATAACCCATTTCGCCTAAATGTTGGGCAAAGTCAGGCTTTTCCATCAATTGAAGTATACAATTAGCAAGTGCTTTGGCATTTCCTTCAGGGAATATTAAACCAGCATCACCAATTACGTGAGGAATTTCGCCAGAGTCAGAACCAATCACAGGAACTTGACAAGCCATTGCCTCAATTAAAACATGTCCAAATTGTTCTTTCCAACCAACGGAAGTTAATGTTTTAAATTTATACGTTGTTTCCGATGGCAACACTAAAGTATTCATTAAATTGATATATTTAGCAACGTCATCATGAGGAACACTTTCAACTATAATTATCCTGTCTTGAATATTATTTTCTGCGGCTTTACTCATTAATTCTGACTGTAAAACACCGCGTCCTAGCAGCAATAATTTCCAAGATTTATCTGGTAAATTTGTTAACGCATTTAAAAGCGTAAGCAAACCCTTCTCTGCAACAAAGCGCCCCACATAACCCACTACAAATTCATTTTCTTGAATACCTAACTTCTTAGCTAATTCTGGTTGCGGTTGAGGTGTAAATATACTTTCATCAACACCCAATTGCGGCATCACCTGTATCGCCCCTTTATATCCCCGTTGCCGTAAAATTTCCGCACCGTCTTGATTACCAGAAATGATGCCGTGACTGTTTTGTAAATTGTATTTTTCTAATAACGAAATTGGAAATTTTAAATTGTAAGGCAGGTTCCACCAAGTAAAAAATACATTTTTAGCTTTTAGTCTCAGTAACTTGTTGAGAGTAATCATCTGAGAATAAGCTAAACCTCTGGAACCTTGTTCTACTTGGATAACTTCAGGACGAAATTGCCGTAACAAAGATATTAAATCAGCACCAAACGTTAATAGTCCTTGATGATTTTGACTGAAATTAGAAACGGGTACTATGCGAAATTTACCTTCATCGCGATACTGCGTTTCAATAATTTTGTTTTGCACCCCTCCTGGTCGCCAGCGCTTTGGTACTACCACCGTTACCTCAATATCTGGTTCTAATTGAGATAAAGCGCGTAGCTTTTCACAGTTAAGGTCTACAATATAAGTATGACTGGCTATTAAAATTTTCATAAAAATGGTTAATGGTTAATGGTTAATGGTTAATGGTTAATGGTTAATTGCTGTGGAACAATTAGGAATTAACAATTAACGATTAACAATTAACTTGTTTATCAAGACGAGTATAAATTTGACCATCATTCCAAGAAGATTGAATGACAGTACCCAAGGCTTTGAGAAAGCCCAAAGAGTAGAAAATACCGCGTGTAAAGATTTTGATAGGTGAACCGCTTTTGTGACAGGGAGGGCGTCCGAGGACGTGACAATCAAATAAACGGGCGTAGAGGCGTAAAGCTTGGCTAGCGGTGAGGTTTTTCAGCCCCATTAAAAAATGATTGTGGTAAAAGGTGAGTTGATATTGGAGCGATCGCATACTAATATCATGGCAACCGCCTGTCTCTTCCCCTAAATGCACTAAATACGCTTCTGGGTCATACCAAATCTTATAGCCGGTTTGCCGCAACCGCAAACAAAAATCCGATTCTTCGCGCACTGCACTACCGCGAAATCTTTCATCAAACCGCAGTCCGTACTTAGTAAAAATTTCGCGGCGAAACGACATATTGCAACCCCTACCTGTCAGCACTTCTTGGGGCTTGATTGTATGCACTAAATCAATATAGTACCAAGCGATTCCTGGATCCATTGCTTGGGGAGGCAAATATTCTATAGTTTTGTAAGGTGCATCTCCCTGTGTTCTTCCTTGGGCTGCATCAGCCATTTTCATTCGGTCAAAAACCCGTCCGGCGACAGCCCCTATTTCTGGTTTTTCTAAATAATTTTTCGCATGGGCTGCTAAAAATCCAGGGTGTAACTGCACATCATCGTCAATAAATAAAATTATCTCACCTGCTGCCCGCCGTACTGCATAATTCCGCGCCCCTGGTAAACTCGCCCACTCGATCCGAAACCATTTAATTTTACCTGCTGCGGCTTGTTCTGTTAAAAAAGCTTCAATTTCTGGTTGATGTTTTGCAGTTTGGTCTACTACTAAGACTTCAAAATTGGGATAGTCCTGCTTTAATACATCTATTAGACTATCTTTAAGCGGTTCTTCGCGACCATAGGTAGGAATAATTACAGAAATTAAAGGTAAATTCATATGATTAGTCAATAGTCATTAGTCATTAGTCATTAGTCAATAGTCATTAGTCAATAGCAGTTACTTTTGACTTTTTACTTTGCGTACCACCTTCTGCTTGCGCCTCTTGCAGTCTTTCCATTTTGTCTATTGCTGGCAATTTTAAAAGAATTCCAGCAGCTAACCAGTAATAGACAGCCACTGGATCGACATCTAGAGGATAGTAGTAGGTGTTGTAACTAATAAACAATATAAACACCCACATTGCTGCTCCGTAACTGCGGAAATTACGGTTTTTTACGGTACGATATGTCTGAAAACAAATAATTGTTAGAGTTGTAACTAAAACTATAAAACCCAGTAACCCCAGCGGTCCAACTTCATGCATAACTTTGGGATAATAGGTTTCTACTAGCTTGGTTTCACCCATAGCACGGGCTGAGTTGGTAGCACGTCCTAAGCCGCTTCCTAACGGCCCTTCTAAGTTTTTCCATACCTCTTCAAATTGTTGGACAATAAAATCGTAAGGGGGTGAAGCATTCCAGCGAGCAACAAAACTGTCTACTCTCTCTTGTATCACGGCGGGATTAGTGGCGATCGCTATTCCTAAAATCAGCACGAGTCCGCCAATAATTGGGATAAACTTTTTCAAGTTGCCAATTTGACCTGTCAGCAATAGCAATAGTACAAAGCAAGTTGGTACCAAAGCTAAGGCAATTCTTTGTCCAGAAATAACAGCATTGATAAACACCGATGCCATTGAAGCTAAACTGATTATCCGCCAAATTATCGAGGGGTCGCTGAAACCAGTAGCAAAAGTAAAAAAGGTGCTAGAAATTAAAAACCATGCCCATTGCCAAGGTGCAACAAATGTTCCTGGTAGGCGAATCATCCCTTCTTGAGGACTATAAATTAGTGCGCCACCAAAAAAACATCGCGCTTCCAATGAAGCTTTAAATAAGGCATCTCCTGTAGCATACCTTGTACCTGCACATACCCCAGTTAATAATAGAAAATATTGGATAAATCCCAGCACACAACAGCTAAGTATGAGGACAATCTGTAAGCGGGTAATAAATAGAAAATCTTGCTTATTACGAATTAAATAGTAAATACAACTAATCAGGGGTACATAACCTAAAAATACTTTTAAACCCAGAATTCCCATACCAATAGGAAATTCCTTTGGCGCTGCTTCAAATAATTCCCCAGGAGGCGGATTAAACTGCTGTCCACCGTTAACAAACAGCAGCGTTAACATGCATAAACCCAGTAAAATATACAATGGGGTTTTAATACCTTGAGGAATAATGAAAGGTAATCCCTGCTTACGGCAAGTTTGCCAAAGTCCAATCACCGCAGGAACGTAAAAAGAGTCTTTAGCTAATTGCAGTATGGGACTATTGCCGATGTAGTAAGTGATTGTACCCCCAAATGGCACATAAAAAATGAAAGCATAAAGGGCTTGGCGGGGATATTTATAGGAAAGGGACAGCACTATGATTCCCAATACAGTTGGAACCGCTGCTTTAATTCCACCCGCTAAAGCCGCCAGAAAACCAAGAAACAAACCCCCAAAGACAGCCTTGGTAACTAGACTTGTCAGTTCTTTACGTGCTTGTGCAGCTTTGCGCTTTTGTGCTAAACGTTCTTTAAGACTTAGGGTAGGAGTTTCCTGATTTTTCTGCTGTTTCTGCTTTTTTGTTTTTTTCTTTTTCTGGGATTTTACCTTTGTTTTCACCATAGCGGTGCTGTAAATATGTTTTCGCTAGACTAGCTAATATAACTTTTGATTCAATTAAGTGCAAATAAATATGGTTAATGGTTAATGGTTAATAGTTAATAGCCATGAACCATTAACCATTAACCATTTCTGTAACTGACTGCTTAGTTAATGGATACAAACTAAATTCTTCCCGTATTGATGGGTTTAACCATTTACGATTAAAGATATTAAATGTTAATGTAGTTGTTCCATAATACAGATTTTCTCCGGTCGCAACAATATAAACCGCGCCTGAAAATGGCAATGGCTTTAAAGGATTACCTTGTTCAGCTAATTTTTCTCGAACTTTTTCATGGTCTATATAGAATTTATAGTAACCATAACCTCGATTATATTCGGGAATTTCAGGTAGTTGATTCAAGTTATACCTAATAATATTGCAGCTTCCACACATTCTATAAAATTCTTTTCTTTTAATATAGATAAAATCGCTGCCGTCTTGATATTTATAACCTTTATTCACAAACCAACCATTACAATTAGGATTTTTATTAACAAATTCCGCTAAATACTTGCTGACACAATCATCAGCATCCACAGCCATAGTATGAGATGGTGAAAATTCTTGAGCTTGAATTAATCCTTTTAAAATTTTACGTCCTTTATCTGTATGTCCTCTGGATATATAATCTGGCTCGTTTGCTAATGGAAAATCAACTTCAATATATTTAATATGAGGATGATAAAATTCCAAGCGCGGTCGTTCATTGCAAACAACAATCACTCTATAATTAGGTGAAGTTTGATTACAAATTGAACTCACGCATCTTGCAAATAGTTTAGTAACCAATTCCCAAGATTTAGACGCTTGTGGACTTTTGAGCGGTACTACAAAAACAAGCATAAATGGATTTTTCTTGGTGTCTTTGTACTGTTTTGCTAAAATTGTAGTATTTTTAAACGCAGAGGAACGCAAAGTACGCGCAGAGGAACGCAGAGTTTTTTGAATTTAGTTTGTTATGAATGTGTGCAATTTTGTGCTAAGGACACAAAGAGTAAAGATTTTTATGTCTTACATTTTGGAACATTGGACAAAGAAAGGTTTTTAGAGACGTGAAATTTCACGTCTCTACGTAACCTGAAATTTTTAGAGTTGTTTTATTGGTAGACTCAACAACTATAAAATTTTAACCTTTATTGTCAATAAAATATATGATAAATATTTCGATGTTTTCGACTTTTTAATTGATAATTATAACTCTTGTAAAAGTTACTCTCTCAATGCTCAACTTTGCGCGTTTGCGCGCCAGTCGCCTGCGGAGGGAAACCCTCCGAAGAGCGCTGGCTCGCCTTTGCGTGAGAAAAATGAACCACATTAATACAAAAGCCGCAGCTTGGACAAATGCCCAAACTGCGACCAAAAATTGAGAATGTGAAAATAGCCGCCTAGGGTTTTCAACCCTAGGCTAATAGCTTAAGTCATCTTTTAGATGACTAGAAAAAGATTTCAGTCCATTAAAATGGACTTTAGCTATTAGCCCTGCACTTGCAGTGCAGGGCGGGCTTACACTGCGAGATGTTGCTGAACTTGTAACACTAATTCATTTGTCCAGTAATTCGCAAGTTCGGCTTCTTCGGCTTCTACCATAACTCGGATGACTGGTTCGGTACCGGAAGCACGAACTAAAATTCTACCAGCATCTCCCATTGCAGTTTCAGCACGAGCGATCGCTTCTTTTAAGGCTTGGCATTCTTTCCACTCCATGCGCTTGGTGCGGTCTTCTACACGCACGTTTCGCAATAGTTGCGGATAGGTTTGGAAGCTTCGATCCACCAATTCTCCTAGGGAAACTCCCGCTTCCTGTACCAAGGCTGCTATATGTATTGCTGTGAGCAATCCGTCTCCAGTTATGCCATAATGACGACACAGGATGTGACCGGATTGTTCTCCACCCAGCATTCCCCCTGTGCGGTGCATTTCTGCCTGAACATATTGGTCGCCGACAGAGGTGCGAATTAATTGACCGCCTATTTGTTTCCACGCCCTTTCAAAGCCTAGGTTTGCCATGACCGTAGACACGATTAAGTTGTCTGGTAATTCTTGCTTTTGTTGCAAGTGGCGTCCCCATAGGTAGAGGATGTAATCACCGTTAACTTGCCTTCCGGTGTTGTCTACCGCTAAAACGCGATCGGCATCGCCATCAAAGGCAAAGCCTAAGTCTGCATTGTGTTCCCGCACTGCTGCTTGCAGAATATCTAGGTGAGTGGAACCGCAGCTGACGTTTATGCGATCGCCATCCGGTTGATTATGCAAGCTGATAACTTCCGCCCCCATCGACTCAAATACCGATGGTGCTAACCCAACTGCTGCACCCCACGCTAAATCTAAAACTATCTTCACACCACAAAGATTGATTTTTTGCAAAGGCGACTTCAACGCCTCAGCATAATTACTGACTAACTCTGGGCGAGAATAATGTCTACCACAATTAGTAAAATTAATAGTCGGTGATGCCATACCCCGCATACCCGCCTCAATTTCTGCTTGCAAGGCTTGAGGTAACTTTAGACCATCGGCACCAAAAATTTTAATGCCGTTGTCTTCTGGCGGGTTGTGGCTGGCAGAAATCATTACTCCGCCTATAGCATCACTGATGCTGGTTAGATAGGCGACGCAAGGAGTAGGACATAAGCCTAAATACCAAACCTCTAGCCCCGCTGCTGTTAACCCTGCACTCAAGGCCATTGCCAGCATATCGCTGGAGTTTCTGGAGTCCTGTCCGAGAATGACTGGTCCAAGATGGGAAGAATGCGATCGCAATACAATACCCGCCCAATAACCTATTTGTAAAGCTAAGGGCGCATTCAGCAATTCTCCTACTCGGCCACGAATGCCATCTGTACCGAATAAAGGAGTTGCTGGTAGTGGTATGTAATTAAGTGCTATATTGCCCTCAATCACTTTTGGGTGCGATCCATCAGATTCGGAAGCAGAACTCCCACCAAGGCCCTGAGTCCGAGTTATAGATGAGACCATAAGTTGAAACACTCCACACAGTCACACAGGAGGATAACACTTTAATCTTTATTCAACAATTGCTCCTGAATACCTTTCATCAGGATATTTTATAGGTTTTTATTTTCATAAATTATATTTACCATATTTTACTTTTAAGTATAAATACTTATAAGTATTCTAAAGCAATTACAAAGAAAATGCCAAGTATGGTTTTTGACAAAAAATCTACTTGTAACAAAAATTTAAGTTATGTAAGCTGTGTAAATCTAGCGATATTCCTGTAGCAGCTTTGCGATCTGAATGTAAACATATCTAGTAACTTAAGAAATTTTAATAGAAATTCTCATCAATTAGCTCTACTGTAACGTTTTAGTGGCATTTGTAATGATTGTTGTTTGTTGATGGTTCATGGTTAATGGTTCATGGTTCATGGTTAATGGTTCATGGCTATTAACCATTAACCATTAACTATTAACCATCAACAACCAACCTTAGTCCCCTGGGGCAGTTGACCTTTTTTTAAAAGTTGAGAAATTTAGCATGAGTACAAATTTAGCAACCAAATTACGTGTAGGAACGAAAAAAGCCCACACGATGGCAGAAAACGTTGGTTTTGTCAAGTGCTTTTTAAAAGGAGTAGTAGAGAAAACCTCCTATCGCAAGCTTGTTGCTAACCTCTACTTCGTGTACAAGGCGATGGAAGAGGAGATGGAAAAGCACAAAAATCACCCGATTGTTTCTAAAATTAATTTTCAACAACTATACAGAGAACACAGCTTAGAAAAAGACCTAAGTTTTTACTATGGTGCCAACTGGCGTGAGCAAATCCAACTATCACCAGCTGGTGAAGCTTACGTACAGCGTATCCGGGAAATTTCGGAAAAAGAACCAGAATTGTTAGTTGCCCATTCCTACACCCGCTATCTTGGTGATTTGTCTGGCGGACAAATTCTCAAAGGTATCGCCCAAACAGCGATGAACCTAAGTGGGGATGGAACAGCTTTCTATGAATTTGCAGACATTGACGACGAGAAAGCATTCAAGAATAAGTATCGTCAGGCTTTGGATGAACTGCCCATTAATGATGCTACAGCCGATCGCATTGTTGAGGAAGCTAACGATGCTTTTGGTATGAATATGAAGATGTTTAGCGAATTAGAAGGTAATCTGATTAAAGCGATCGGCGTAATGGTGTTCAACAGCCTCACCCGTCGTCGTACTCGCGGTAGCACTGAAACCGGATTGGCTACGGCTGAGTAAGCACGATTTTGGATTGTCAAAACCTTGCTAATTGGGTGTTGAGTGCAATTCATCTATCGCAAAAATTTTTCCAAATGGTCTAAGCAGCATCACATCTAAAATAATTCAGTTTTAGGGGCAATAGCCTTGGGATTTCCTGTAGAAGATATGGGCGATCGCAAGGAGATTGCCCCTAATTTTATGAAAGGGCTAGGGGCTAGGGGCTAGGGGCTAGGGGCTAGGGAAAGAAATATTTTCATTACGAACATTGTGAACTTTGCTTATGGTGTCTCTTGCATAAGTCAATATTTTTTAGATGGAACCACAGATGAACACAGATGGACACAGATAAATTATCTGTGTCCACCCCCCTCTATCCCCCCTCTTGAGGGGGGAAGATAAGGAAATAATTTTATTTATTGTCCATCTGTGGTTAATTATCCTCAATCATGAATGCGTGCAAAAAATCTAAAGATTAAACCCGTTTCCAACGGGTTTGTAGAGACGCGAAATTTCGCGTCTCTACACATTCGGAAATTTATTTCACGGCGTTATTGCAACCGATGCAACCACCTGCAAGCTAAATATTTTTAATTTTCGCATAAAATTTATGCTTAAAATAGCAAAGGCGATTTTCAACATCAGCCTAATTAGTATTTATTTAAGTAAATACTTACACCATTGTTACTGAATCAACAACACAGAAAAACAATATTTACAGCATGGCAGCAAAAATTCCTGTTACAATCATCACCGGATTTTTAGGCAGTGGAAAAACCACTCTCATTCGTCACTTGCTACAAAACAACCAAGGACGCCGCATTGCTGTTTTAGTTAACGAATTTGGCGAACTCGGTATTGATGGCGAATTGTTAAAATCCTGTCAAATTTGCCCAGAAGATGGTAAAGACGGGGATAATATTTTTGAATTAACCAACGGCTGTTTGTGCTGCACAGTGCAAGAAGAATTTTTGCCGACAATGCAACAGTTACTCAAACGGCGAGAAAGTATTGATTGCATTTTGATTGAAACTTCTGGTTTAGCTTTGCCAAAGCCTTTAGTAAAAGCTTTTCGCTGGCCGGAAATTCGTGCTGGTGCGACAGTGGATGCTGTAATTACTGTAGTAGATTGTGCGGCGGTAGCAACTGGAACATTTGCCAGCGATCCAGAGGCGGTGGAGGCGCAAAGGCTAGCTGATGATAGTCTAGAACATGAAACACCCTTGCAAGAATTATTTGAAGACCAGCTTGCTTGTGCTGATTTAGTAATTTTGAATAAAACTGATTTAGTGGATGGAGAAACAAAAGCGCAAGTTGAGGAGTTAGTTAAACAAGAATTGCCGAGAGAAGTAAAAATAGTCGAGAGTTGTGAAGGTAAGCTTGACTCATCTATATTATTAGGATTTCAATCCGCAGTTGAAGATAATTTAGATACGCGTCCTAGTCATCACGATAGCGAAGAAGACCACGACCACGACGAGGAAATTACCTCAACTTCCGTAATTTTAGACCGTACCTTTGACCCACAAAAGCTACAACAACAATTACAAATACTCGCACAACAGCAAGAAATTTATCGAATAAAAGGCTTTGTTGCAGTGCCTAATAAACCGATGCGTCTTGTCATGCAAGGTGTAGGAAATCGTTTTGAACAATTTTACGATCGCCCTTGGCAACCAGATGAACCAAAGCAAACCCAGCTAGTTTTTATTGGTAACAAACTCAATCGAACTGAAATTGCAGCACAGTTGGAAGCGAGTCTATGCTAGTACCATGATAGATTATGGTTTAACGGGTAAAGTTGCTCTAGTTACCGGAGTTAGCAGACACATTGGAATTGGTGCTGCGATCGCTCATTCTTTGGCAAAAGCTGGGGCAAATGTCTTTACCACGTACTATAGACCATTTGATGAGTTAATGCCTTGGGGTAGTAAATACACCGAGGCAGAAGAAATTATTGAATCACTGAAATTAACAGGTATCAAGGCGGAAGGTTTAGAGGCGAACCTAGCTGAACCCCATACACCCAAGCAAATATTTGACCGAGTAGAGCAATCTTTCGGTTTTGCGGATATTCTGGTTAATAACGCCGCCCATGACCAGCAAGCAGATATCTACTCAATATCAGCGGATTTACTTGATGCTCATTATGTTGTAAATGTGAGAGGTACTACGCTGCTGTGTGCAGAGTTTGCCAAACGCCATGATGGAAGACCAGGAGGACGAATAATCAATCTTACTTCTGGTCAGAGTCTTACACCCATGCCCGAAAATTTGCCCTATGCTATTACAAAAGGGGGAATAGAAGCACTTACCTTAAGCCTCAGTACGAACCTTGCTAGTAAAAAAATCACTGTCAATGCTGTAGATCCTGGTCCGACAGATACAGGGTGGATGAGTGATGAACTCTATTCAAAACTTGAGGTAAAAGCACCTTTCGGTCGTGTTGGAACACCAGAAGATACCGCACGGATTGTATTATTTCTTGCTTCATCACAAGCCGAGTGGATTACAGGGCAAATAATTCGTTCTCGAGGTGGACAATAGTTTTCAGTACCTGATTTTCAAAATATTTGTTAAAGCTATGACCATCACTCAACTGTTTAATATTGCTAATATTTTCGTCTTACCCTTTTGGGTATTGATGATTTTCTTACCCAAATGGAAAGTTACACAACGAGTAATGGGATCATATATTCCCTTTGTACCTTTGGCTATAGCATATTTATACTTATTTATCAATAGCATCACACCAGAAAATGCCCAAGCTTTATCGAGTCCGCAATTAGCTGATATTGCCCGTGCTTTTGCTGATGAAAAAGTTACTGCTGCGGGATGGATTCATTTTTTGGTGTTGGATTTGTTTACCGGGCGCTACATTTATTTGGAAGGGCAGAAAACAGGAGTTTGGACAATTCACTCTCTAGCACTCTGTTTGTTTGCTGGACCGTTAGGATTACTTTCTCACATTTTGACTTATTGGGTTTCTCAGAAATTTTTCTCACCTGCTGAAAGTGAAACAGTGACAGTTGCTGAATAAGATTTAAAAAAACGCAAAGGTACGCAGAGGTAAGCAAGAGAGGGGCGCAGAGTTTTACGCTACGAATTTATGCAAATTTGTACTAAGATTTTCTTTGCGCCTTGGCGACTTTGCGTGAGCTTTTCATAATTAATTATGAATTAATTTGTAGTATGTTCGAGTTTGTTGAGATTATCGCCACTAATAGAATATGCTGCACCAAAGCCAATCACAAAGCGTCCTTCTTGGGGAGTTAGTTTGAAAATGCGAAAGTCGGCTAAACCGCGTAGTATTTCTACGATTTCACCAAAACGGGCTTGAAATTGATTGACAATTTGATGCCATGTATCGGTTTCACGCTCTATCAAGGTTGCTGTACAATCAAAGGTTAAACGCCGACGGGCAAAAATTTGCTGTGTCTTACTTTCATCCTCGATAAACATAACGCTGGTTTGAGGATTAGCAGAAAGGTTTTGGGTATGAGTTGAAAGACCGCTAACATAAATGTAGATGTTTTTTGACTCATCCATTACAAAAGGAGTATAGCTAGCATTGGGTATTCCTTTATCGTTAGCGGTGCAGAGAATAAGACTTTGAAATTGTTCGGTAAAAGTTTCGTATTCTGCTTGGATTTTTTCGATATTATTCATGTTAATGGTTAATGGTTAATGGTTAATGGTTAATAGCAATGAACCATGAACCATTAACTATCAACCATTAACAATAATTACAGCATAATTAAACCCAGCCGCACACCAACACTAACAGCTTCAGTACGGGTTGAGACTCCAAGCTTTTGAAAAATAGAGGAGAGGTGAAATTTAACGGTATGTTCGGAAATATTTAAGCTTTTGGCGATCGCTTTATTACCCAACCCAGAACCTAGCATTTCTAAAACCTCTATTTCCCGTCCTGTCAATGCTTGTACGGGATTTGCCAATACTTTTTCTCGCACACTCGACTCTTGGAGAGGAAGCAAATATTCAACTGTATCGGGGTGCAAAACTACTAGTCCGGAAGCAACCGCCTCAACAGCTGCAATCATTTCTGACTCTGTGCAGACATCTAATAATATACCCCGCACACCAGCACGTAATGCTGCTTCTAAGTCAATATGCTTAATTTCGTCAACAATGACAATGATTGCAACTGGATATTGCTGCTCCCATTCTAAATCCAGAGGGTTACTGCTCAAATCTAGCAGCACCACATCGGGTTTTAATTCGGTTATTTCCGTGGCGAGTGCATTCAAGCTGGAAGTACTACCCACTACTGTTAGATTCGGATCAGTTGTTAGCATAGCTGACAAACCAGCCCTTACCACCGAGGAAGTAGCAATTACCAGCACGCGAATCATGCAATCTCCTTCTGTGCAAGACTTTGCAGCGTCACATAGCAAACTAATTGCTGTTTACCACGCAGAACTTGTAGCGGCAGAACTTCGGTATCATTAATTTGATAGAGATAGCTGGCTAAATCATTCGGTTTGGTAAACAACCGTCCCGCCGCACCAATTAGCACATCACCAACTTGCAAACCAGCAGTTTCAGCAGCACTACCAGAATGCACCGACAATACCAACAAACCTAATCTACGTTGGTTTGGTAGGACTATGGGTTGAACGCTTAACCCCAACTGTGGACGGCTTTGACCATGGAGAAAGTTTGCTACACTAGAAGTAGGAATGGCTACAGCTAGACCGTAGGCAATCATAGTGTTTATCCCGACGACTCTACCGAGACAGTCAGCAAGAAGACCACCAGAATTGCCGGGAAACAGACGGATATCAGCCATCAGCATTCGTTGGTTATTAGTGTGGATAATCCCAGTTGTGACAGCACCCGTGTCAGTAAAAGGATTACCTACAGCTAAGACTAATTCACCCACTCGCAGCGCATCGGAATTGCCTATGGTTGCAGTTGGTAAGTTAGTAGCATTAATTTTCAAGGCGGCTAAATCTCGCTGGGGGTCAAAGTGCGTACGTACAGCATCAAAAACTCTTCCATCTGCAAGTTCGACTAAGTTGTTGTTGCTGGTTGCTACATGAGCATTAGTGATAATTATGCTACTCCCTGTCTCTCCCCTACTAGTGGGAGAGATGGAGGGGGTGTGTGAAGATTGCCAAATAACACCAGAACCTGTTCCTAGAGAACCGCTACGAACTTTGACAGTAATATTCTGTAGCTTTTGAGCTAACGTTGCTAATTCAGAAGCGATGTTAGTAAATGTTGTAGTAGTCATTAGTCAATAGTCAATAGTCATTTGTCATTTGTCATTTGTCATTGGATTTTCCCCTAGTCCCTAGTCCCTAGTCCCTAGCCCCTAGTCCCTAGCCCCTAGCCCCTAGTCCCTACTAGGCCTTTCGCCGACTGCGATCGCTAACTCTACTAAAGCGCCACCCCTTACAATCTGCACTTTCACTGTTTTGCCAACGCGATCGCTACTATTCAATAACCCCAACACATCACCCGTATCGCTGATAGGAATACTATCCAAGGACACCAAGACATCTCCAAGCAAGATACCTGCATTGTCAGCAGGGCCATTCGGTTCTACATTAACTACTATCACTCCAGTAGCAGAAGTTAAATTTAATGCCGTTTGCAAATTATTCGGCAAGCGTACGGGTTGCATTCCCACACCCAAATAACCCCTTGTAATGCGTCCTTTAGACAACAATTGGTCAAGCACGCGATTTACTGTTGCAGCGGGGATAGTCAAAGCAGTACGACGCCGACCCGATGTATTCATTCCTACCACATTACCAGCAGCATCTACGAGTGGCCCGCCTACCAAACCAGGGTATAACGTAATATCCGGGCGGATAAACTGGTCAATATTGCCACCGCTCATACTCCGCCAAGCACCACCAACGACACTCACCGCACCCATCGCGGCTCGAATATCACCTTCGCTACTTCTTCCTAGTCCCAGTACCAAATGACCAACTTTGAGTGTGCTAGCATCGCCTATTTTCGCTACAGGGATGTTTGCATTGTCTATGCTAAAAAATGCTACATCGGTGCTAGAGTCATGACCCAAGAGTGTGATTGGTAATTTGCTGCCATTTGATAAGGTAACAGTGATTTCATCATAACGTTGCAGCGATTCATCGGAAGTAACGATGATACCATTGCACCAGTGAATACCACTAGGAGAAAATCGGGAACCTGCGTTAACTGAAACAACAGCACTTCCAGCTTGTTCTACAGTTTCCGCTAAATTTTGGGAAAGAGCCAGTAATGAGGACATAGAATTTCTCCTAAAATATGTTGGTTGTTCATGGTTCATAGTTCATAGTTCATGGCTATTAACCATTAACTATTAACTATTAACCACTAACCATTAACCAGTCCCAAATCTAAAATCAATAGTGCCTTTTTGCCCTCACAGATGACATCAGAAAAATGGGGAGAATTCACCCTAGAAAAATGGCTAGGAAGAGAACCCCTACGGGGAAGTTAAAAGTCACGCATTCAAAAGTCAAAATAAATAATTTCTCTTTTTACTCCCCTTCCCCCCTCTCCCCTTGTCTCCTTCCTTCTTCCTTTAACTGATATCTTGCACCTTTAAGCATAAACCACGAATTATTTAATAAAGCATAATAAATTTTACAAAAATTACAAATTCTACTTCAGTCCTCTTTTAGAGGGCTTTTGCTATGAGACTGGGACTTATAGTCCCAGGCGGATGTAAGCGCAGTCGAAAAACTCTGAAATACTTAGTTATATTTATGATGCGCTATCTGGCGCTTTGCAAGATGTAAGTTAAGCTAAAGCTTTGCGTTCAAATTCTGCAATTACCATTGGCTCATCTTCATACCAAATACGTATTTCTTCTAATGCTTCTTGATTATTATCGGAAGAGTGAATTAAATTATCTAGCAAAAAAGTAACTTTTCTCATTGCCAACCTTCTCAGATGATGTTTTTTTAATTTGCAAATGTCAGACGGGCCTATCACTTCGGTTTTGAGAAATTTGGCAAAAGAACTGTGTTCGCTATCAAAATCAGGATAGGGTTTGTCTGGATTATATTCGAGGATAAAACATTGGACTGTTTTATTAGAGAAATAGTTGACAAGTAATGGATACCAAAATGATGATTTAGAATATTTGTAATGTTTTGATATTTTTTCTTTATTAACAATAATAGAATTTCTGATGTATTTAATATCACCATATTTAGCTAATCTTTTCTTAATAAAACTACTTAGTTCTACATCATTAGCAGCGGCAGGTTTTAACATGATGAAAATAAATTCACCCGGTTGTTGTGACATAACGTTAATTGAAGTTTCACCAGAAAAATAACTATTTGTTCAGTCTGCCATTATTTGCTAATAATTACCACAAACAAGTTTTACCAAAAAAGTTAATTTTGTATTTTATTAAATTGCCTCTGAATACTCGTAAGTCCAACGGAAAATAAAGCATATATCGCACTCGCCATAACCGCCAGAACTACACAAGCACTCAAAGCTGTCAAAAGTATCACCAGTCCATCTTGCTCAATCATACCTAAACAGAGCGCAACTATAACAATGGCAGGCGGCAGATTACCAAAAGGAATTGGTAGTGCAATGACAATAGCAAGGATGAGAAACAATAGTGCAAGGAAGCGTTGCGCTAGAGGTGAAGCAACAAATTTCCAGCGCGGACGAATTACACGCTCGAATTTTTCTAGGATGAGCAAAATTTTATTAATCAGCTTTTCAAAATCTTTGCGTTTCAAGGAACGATTTGCGATCCAACCAGGTAAGTAGGGTTTGCGGAAACCCAAAAGCAACTGAGTTGAAATTATGATTAAAGGAATACCTATAATAGCAGAAACTCCAGCAATCGGTAATGGCAAAGCTTCTGGTAATGCACAAATCAGTAAGACGGGAGCAAAAGAGCGATCGCCTAAAGCATTAATAAAATCTCTAAAATAAATACGCTCTCCCGAATGCTGTTCCAAGAAATCCCGTAATAATTTGGAGGTTTGCAATTCTTTTAATGATGAGCGAGGTGATGTAGGCATAATTTGCTACTCAGTCTGGCTAACTTGTGCAAACACTATTTTAATTTCAAGGACGGGAAAGCGATCGCGTAATGGTGACTATATATTTAACCTCTGGCAAAAGAGAGAAAATATACATTACGAATTCGTATCGGCATCTTTGCTACCAATAATAATTTGCAGTAAATTCCCGACAAAAAATAAAAACGCTGACAATAACAATAGCAGCATCAAGCTAGCAAGAGAAGCAAAGGGAGATATAATGAACAATAGTAAAAATACAAACATCAAAGTTATTATTAGTGTCCTTTCCATCTTGGTCTCCTCTTCAGTGTTTCTATTTTCCAATTAACCAGCTAATTTCTAGACTGCGCAACACCTCTAAGAAGTAATTTAGTCATCTTTCTTTTTATATTTAATTTGGTTGTTCTACTTAACCTAATCAAACAAAGTTTCAATTATTCTCTGTAGATTATTAGTTATTTTAAATACTAATACTTAAGTACACGAGCAAGATAATGTTTTGCTCAAGACAGGACGTGTACTTCGTTCCAAGGCATATTAGTAATAAATAATAGCCTGACACTAATTAACCCCAGGCTTTTCGGAATTTAGTGATTCTGCTGTAAATCTTGCAGGAACTGCTTTTCTTGATTGTTAAAAAATCATCTATCTTTTTAAGTAGATTTATCAACAAGTTTACGGTATTTTAAGAAACGTTGGTTTTACTGACCGAGAGTATCCGATTAACCTAAACAAGCGTCGGGAGATAATGGATAATTTCTCATTAACTGACTGGAATGCACCCTTCTCAACAAGAGCCAGAGGCTCTCATTCTCGTTACCAGGTTGAACCTGGTAACGAGGTTTTAGTGGGCTACCGCCTCTCGATTCTTGAGAATGCGGCAAGATGTGAATTTCTCATTAACTTACACTGTTGCAAGCAATCACCATGAAACACTGGCGTGAAACGATGGCTGTGGCTCAGCGCATTTTAATTGATCTATTGCGACGAAGACGCAGCTTAATTTTTTGGGTTATTTTTCCCATTTCTGTGATGTTAATCAACGGATTTGTTTTAGCAGAAAGTATGAAGCAGTCTACAGAACGGGGTTTTGAGTATGCTGCACCTTCAACCTTAGTAGGAGCAGCATTATTTTTTAGCTGTTTGGGCGGCAGTGTTGCCACTGTAGTATCAGAAAGAGAACAGCAAACCCTCAAACGCCTTTTTATTTCTCCTTTGAGCGGTACATCCTACTTTCTGGGAATTTTTTTGGCTCATACCTGCATTGGTGTTGGACAAACACTACTTGTTTATACCATTGCTGCATTTTGGGGAGCTACATTTAAGGGTTCGATTTTTTTGGGAGCAATTATTATTTTAATGAGCATTATTGCTTACGTAGGCTTAGGTTTTATTTTAGGAACACAATTAGCACGTCGTACTGAAGATGTAAACTCACTGGTTGCAGCTTTTGGAGTTCCTTTGTTAATTTTAGGCGGTGCATTTTTCCCAACTACTTTTTTACCAAAAATATTACTTGATATTACCAAAATAAATCCTATTTATCACATGAATGAAGCGCTTATAGGAGTGTCTGCTCAAGGAAACAATTTAGGAGATATTGCGTCTCATTTACAGTTCTTATCAGGTTTCTCTTTCCTAATGGTTTTAGGTGGTTGGTTATCTTATCGACGGATGTTAATGGTAGAAAGAAGACTTTAAGAAATTCATAACCAATTAAACTCAAAAATACTCTGCGTTCCTCCGCGCTTACTCTGCGCTCCTCTGCGTTTAAAAACGCTACTTTCCTTATACCAATTCTCTATGAAGCTGCATATTATTCCCACAGGCTATAAGCCTGGGGCTACATATACAAAGCCTGCCTGCGCAGGCTAATAATGTGCATCTTCATATAGAAATGGTATTATGCAAAACTCTACTAACCTCAAATCTTAATTGTACTTATAGGCATTGCCCACCAAATAATAGTAACTTTATGCTGTATATCGAAAATCTCAATAAATCTTATCGGAAAAGACAAGTTCTTAAAAATTTAACATTGCATGTTGCTCCTGGAGAAATTTATGGTTTATTAGGTGCAAATGGAGCAGGAAAGACTACTACAATTAATATTATTTGTAATTTGTTGAAAGCTGATAACGGTATTGTAAAAATTAACAATCAAATAGTTTCGGCAGAAACAAAAAAATTAATTGGTATTGCACCACAAGAAAATTTATTGTATAAATGTTTGTCTTGTGAAGAAAATCTCAATTTTTTTGCCAAAATTTATGGTTTAGATAGAGAAAAAAGATTGCAACGGGTAAAAGAAACTCTAGAGGCTGTAAATTTATTAGATCGGGCAAAGAGTCCAGTAGAAACCCTGAGTGGTGGAATGCAGCGGCGGATAAATATTGCAATTGCCTTAGTGCATCAGCCAAAGTTAGTAATTTTAGATGAGCCGACAACAGGATTAGATATTGAAGCACGCTATGAAATTTGGGAATTGATTAAACAATTAAAAAATCAGGGAATTACAATTTTACTAACCACTCATTTATTAGATGAAGCTGAACGTCTGTGTAACAAAATTGGTATTTTGAAAAATGGTCAGATTTTAGCTGAAGGTAGTTTAGAAGAATTACGTACCTGCATTCCAGCTAAAGAAATTTTGGTAGTGCAAACTGCGGAAGAAGAAAAAGCGATCGCACGAGCAATTAAATATGGTTTTACGCCTCGGCGTTATGGTAGTGATTTAGCTTTTTGGTTGCCGGAGCATTTAGAATTAAAGGATATTATTACGCGGTTTGATGGGATTGCTATTGATTCAATTTCTCGACAACCTGTCAGGTTGGAGCATATTTATGTGGAGTTGACGCAAGGAGGTTAAAAGTAAATAGTTAGGAGTTAGGAGTTAGGAGTGAGGAGTTAGGAGTGAGGAGTTAGGAGTGAGGAGTTAGGAGTAAAAAGTTAAATTTCTAACTCCTAACCACTAATTCCTCATTCCTAACTCCTCACTCTTCATTCCTCACTCCTAATTCCTAACTCCTAACTCTTACTAGCTGTCAGAGTCTTCTTGTGGAGTTTCCTGAGAAAAGTGCATACGAATGGTTTTAGCATGTTTGCCATCAGCATCCATAGCTGTCATAACATAGTCAATTAGGGTATCTGTAAATGGGATACGCAAGTGGAAAGTACCATCTTGTTTAAGTTTAATGGAATGACCACCAATGGTTACGTTTGCACCTGGTTCTGTTGCACCGTGGATGATTAACTCAGCATCAGCAATAAACCAGAAATCTTTCTCAGGACGATTGAAAACACGAGCAATACCTGAACGGACTAGCAACAACCAGCGATCGTCTTCGGTGACATAGCCAATTTCTGCTATATAATTGCGATCGCTCGCTGGAATAGCCACATAGCGATCGTCTGTTGTTTCTTCGCATTCATACTGCTGCACCAGCACCGGAGTCTGATAACTCAAGTCAATGTCAGTGACATCATACAGTCGTAGTGCTAATTGAGAACCTCCCTGCTGACGCAATGCTTCCTTACTAGCATTAGCAATTTCCCAAGAAACATAAGCCCATTTGGAAGTGCGCGGTATGAGGACAATACTATTTTCAGCTTCTACTTCTACATCTTTTGATTCAGTAGTTGTTTCATCTGCTACTGGTGCTACTTCTTCTGTATTGCTAGTCTGCGGATTGACATTTAATTCATCATTTTCATGTATGCCATTAACAGTAGCCGATAGCCCAATCGTTGAGTCTGCTGCTTCATCTACTAGTTGAGTTGTCTCTTCCAAAGGATTCGAGATGCTTGCAGTGGAGTCTTCTGTTGTGATAGACAATGGCTGAGGTACTTCCTCTGTCATCTCAGTAATGGGTTCAGCTTCATCCGCTACCAGATCCAATGTAGCCTCGGAAACATCTGGCAGTTCCGTTGTCGATGTTTCCACATCTGATACAGTTGTTACTTCAGTTGTTGTAGCTTGTTGATTAGATGTATCTTCCCATACATCAGGTAATGGTGGATATGATGCTTTTACCTCTAATGGCGCTTCTGCATCCGTAATATCACTGTTTGGTATTGTCTCACTATTAGCTGCGGTGTCAGACTCTTTGTTAGACAATTGTGAGTTGAGTGCAGCACCACCTGCTAACGTAGCACCAGCAGCAGTGGAAAGATTCTCTAGCCAGTTGGATTCTGTTTGAGGTACCTCCTCCTGTGTCATTTCAACTGGCGGCTGTTCCACATCTTCTGATGATGGAATTTGGGAAATATCCGGTAGTGGGGGATAAGAGGTATTTACAACTGCCACTGGTGCTTCTAAATCTAATGCCTCTTCAGGAACTTCAGGCAATTGGGAGGTAGAAGCTAATGTTGGTTCTTTGTCCGATTCAACTGCGGAAACTTCAAGCAATTCAAAAGTAGAAACTGCTGCTGGTTCTTCTTCTGATTCAACTGCGGGACTTTCTTGTAACTCAAAAGTAGAAACGGCTACTGGTTCTTCTTCTGATTCAACTGCAAAAACTTCAGGTAATTCTAAAGCAAAATCTGCTGATTCTTCGTTTGATTCAACTGCGGGACTTTCTTGCAACTCGGAAGTAGAAACTGCTGCTGATTCTTCGTCCGATTCAACTGCGGAAACTTCAAGCAATTCAAAAGTAGAAACTGCTGCTGGTTCTTCTTCTGATTCAATTGTAGAAAGTTCTGGTAATTCTAAAGTAAAAGCTGCTGGTTCTACATCCGATTCAACTGCGGGACTTTCTTGCAATTGGGAAGTAGAAACTGCTGCTGATTCTTCGTCTGATTCAACTGCGGAAACTTCAAGCAATTCAAAAGTAGAAGCTGCTACTGGTTCTTCTTCTAATTCAACTGCGGGACTTTCTTGTAACTCGGAAGTAGAATCTGCTACTGTTTCTTCTTCTGATTCAACTGCAAAAACTTCAGGTAATTCTAAAGTTAAATCTGCTGATTCTTCGGATTCAACTTCAAATGCAACTGCGGAAACTTCTGGCAATTCAGAAATAGAATCTGCTGTTGGTTTTACATCCGATTCAACTGTGAAAACTTCTGGCAATTCTACAGTAAAAGCTGCTGGTTCTACATCCGATTCAACTGTGGAAACTTCTGGCAATTCGGAAGCAGAATTTACTGATGGCTGTGCATCCAATTTGACTGCGGGAACTTCTGATACTTCAGAAGTAGAAGTTGTGACTTCTACTAATGGCGCTTCTACATTAGATGTAACTTTAGAAATATTTGGTTGTTCTACAGATAAAGGTGTTACTTCATTTGTCAATACTTGCTGATTAGATTTATTTTGCCAAGCATCCGCCAATGAAGGATATGAAGTTTTATCCTCATTTGTAGGTGCTTCCACATCAGCAATATCGTTAGTTGGCGTTGACTGGCGATCGCTGCCTTCTGTATCTGATTCTTTGTCTGACAATTGCTTACCAAGTACAGTTCCTACTACAAAGGCTGCACCACCTGCTAATGCAGCACTAGCAGCAGTTGAAATATTTTCTAACAAATTAGATTCTGTTGTTTGGGGTACTTCTTCTATTACTTGGTTAGCAACCTCTACTGATGGCAATTCTACATCAGATTGAATTTGGGGAAGGTCTGAAACTGAAGGATATGAAGTATTAACAACTGTTACTGGCGCTTCTAAATCTAATGCTGCTTCGTCAGGAGATGGCATTTCCACTTGAGATGGTGTTTTTACTTCATCTGCTGCTGGTTGCACCTCATCTGTTGGATTTTTTTCAGCAAAATTACTATCTTTCATAGTATTATCAGTAACTGCTGTATAATCGCTATCGGATAATTTTGAGGCAAGTGTAGCTCCTGCTGCGATACCTGCACCACCTGCTAAAGCAGCACCAGTCAAGGGTAAGAGGTTTTCTGCGTTGTTCTGATTAGATGAAGCGTTAGTTACTTCTGGTTCCAGATCGGATGTGGTTTCTGTAGCAACGGTGACAGGAGTAGCGCTGATATCAGGCATTTCCTGTGATGTAGCCTCGCCTAAAGATGGAGTCGGATTTGATTCTAGTATGTTGTTTGTTTCGGCATTGAGCGATCGCTTTCTTTGCAACCACCATAATAAGAATCCGACTAAACCTAACACAGATCCAGGCAACAGTAACCACCAAAGTGATTTTGGACTTACGGCAGTTTGATTGCTGGTTGTGGAAGTAGTTAAAGTTGAATCATTTACAGAAGTAGTTGTATCAGTTGTAGTACTATTGGCTACAGCTTCGATCGCAGTAGTTGTAGTCTCAACACTGGGTGAAGTACTGACGTTGCTTGCTGTTTCAGTGGCATCAATCTGAGACACTGCATTTGCGATCGCCTCAGCTTCGTTTGCGATCGCTTCTTGTTGTGCTTGCTTTCCTGGCGAGTTGGTAGCAAAGCCGAGAAAATTCGCTACGCCTGGGCTAGGATTTTTCTTGTAAACGTAGACTAAAGGCTGCGAGAAGGGATACTTAGGATTATCTGGCAAGGTATTATACATTTTGACAACTCGTACACCTTGCAATTTCGATACCTGATTGGCTAAAACGTAACCAATGCCATCCTTCCCTAACTGCTTGACAACTTCGGCGGCGTTATCTTCAGCTAATTGGCTTGCAGTTGCACCCGTTGCAAATTTACTTTTCTCGAAAACTGGATAGCCGTGAAAAGCATTTCGAGTCTCGCTACTTGCAGGGCGATCGATAAGGCGAATCTTACCCGCATTTCCGCCAACTTCCGACCAATCTGTAATTTCTCCCCGGAAAATTTTGGCGAATTGGCGATCGCTTAAGTTCCCCTGAAAAGGATTTTCTGCACCAATGGCGATCGCAATCTTTTCTCGTCGCAGACGGACTTGTTCCAAACCGTTGGCTTTTTCTTCTGGTGTCAGTCCGCGACCAATTGCCGCTATATCAATTTTGCCATCTTGCAAAGCCAAAAGAGCCGCATCGGTTCCGTTAGCAGCAACTTCCACTGTAGTGCCAGAGAACTGTTTCTCAAACCTTTGTTTCAAGGTTTGGTTAATTGTAATCATGCCACTCGAACCATCAATCCGCACTGTAGTCCCATTTGGCACTGTTTGCGGTAGTGGGAAAGATGGAACATCATTAGAAGATTGTGCCAATATTGAGTCTGACACCAGTAGAGTTGCTGCCATCGGGGTTGTAGCTAATGCCAGCAATAATGCCAGACTAACTATTGAACTATCATTTTTTTCTTTTTGCCACATATGCCCCATATTCAAGGTAGACGAATTCAGGTAGAGGAAACAGAAAACTGGCCAGTCTTAATTGCTATCTTTTCTGGAGGAGACTTGCTAATTATACAATTGTGTTATCTTTTTCTTAAGTTACTAGAGATACTTATGTTCATCTATACCTCGCTTTAACTCTATCTTGCCTTCCGAGCATATTTCTCTTGTGTTTATATTTTCTTAAAGTATATCCAATCGCCCTTATAGCATAGCTTACAGTCATTTATACTCATTTTTTTATTGTGTTGCACGATAAATTTAATTAATTGATTTGAGAACTAAACATTGATATTATTAAACATATTTAAATCAATCTCTTTCTAAAATAATCATAATTTATACCTGAAATCACTAAATACAATTACTGATAATAAACTATATTTAAGGTTGAAATGATACCAGGTCTCTAAATTTTCACCAAATAAAATATGGAAGTAGTAGGGTGGGCACTGCCCACCATTACCAAATTTTTATGGCATAGCCCACCCTACAATTTATTCCTAATTTATGCAACGTTCATATTTGCTATTAATCCCGCAGATTTGTGAAGAAAACTAGTAATTAAGTCTATGCAATCATATATATATTTGCATATGCCCGCAGTTACACACAGAAAAAGAATCAGCGTTGCTGAATTGGATATAAAATTCAAAAATTACAGCAAATTTTATTGGTTTTAACCACAATTTTTCGTAGGGGCGGGTTTTGTTTCAATCTCTAACTAAAGTCGAAAGGATATCTGCTAAACCCGCCCCTACAATATCGTGTGGTTTATTTACCTGAAAATGGCTGTAAGCCTTGGTTTATAAACCGAATAGCACGCTTGTTAAGATATTTTTAGCCCGGAAATAAATTTCGGGAACTAAAAACTAAAGTTAGCTTTTAGCTAACTCAGATAAAAGTTTTAACCCGTTGAAACGGGTTCTAAAGACGTGCCATGGCACGTCTCTACATAGCGCGAAATTTATTTCAGCGCTTAACAAGCGTGCCATTAGGTTATAAATAACCTCTTAGGAGTAAGTTTATTTCCTACTCCCCACCTTCGGAATTAAAAATGAAAAATGTAAAATTAAAAATTTATTCAATCCAATTTTTAATTTTTAATTTTTAATCACGGGGAGAGCGTTCCCTACTCCCCATTTTTGCTCAGATGACAATGACAATGAGGTTTCTCAATCACTGACTCAAGCAAAGCATTCAAACCAGTAGCAGCTAACAAACCTCCTCCCAAAGTTCCCTCTATCACAATCCAAGAAACACTTTTTTGCATTAATTGTCGCTTAGCTGCGGGAGCATGGCTAAAGCCAATGGGCATACCAATCACAAGCGCAGGCTGAATTTTCTGTTGTTCAATTGCTTCGCAAACCGATAGTAACACCGATGGTGCATAACCAACTATCAACACGCAACCTTTTGTTACTTGCAGCAATTTTTCTCGCCATTCCTGATGCTGCCAAAAGGCAAATTCTGCTTCTGTGGCTGTGGTAATGTGAGGATTATCAATTAAAGTTTCTACCCGACATCCTAAATGAACTAATCGCGTCTGATCCAATGCAGCAGCAACACTGGTAATATCTGCAATAATTTGGCATCCGGACTTGAGGGCTTCACGACTGGTTGCGATCGCCTGTGGACTCACTCTCACAAACGACGCTAAGCTAATATCTCCACAAGCTAACACTAACTTAGAAATCAGATCTCGTTCAATCGCAGAACGTGCCGATAAATCAGGTAATAAATGATGTAAAGATTCATGAAAATTTTCCGGATGAGCGTGGACTTGAGCATCTAAACCATTCCAGAGTTTTTCTAATCCTTCCTGTCCAGTTTTGGTTTCGACTTCTAGTAACTTGAGTTGGGCTAAAACTTCAGCTTGCATAATTTGACAATGGCGATCGCGCCCCAATAATCCTTCTAACGCAGACGCAGTTTGTCGTAATTGGGAAATTTGCTGGATAACTGCTCGATATTGCTGCTGAAGTTGTGTTATGAAACTAGCATTTATATCTGCTTCTGGTTCCACCTCTAGAATTTGGCGGATATGGTTAAGCTGAAAGCCTTGCTGCTTGAGTGCAACAATTCGTTGCAAGCGGATGACATCTTGTTCGGTGTAGAGGCGGTAGTTACTATGCGATCGCATTGGTTGGGGTAGTAGTCCCAATTCATGATAGTGGCGAACCATACGCGGTGTGATACCACCTCCCACAACCTCAGTCAGTTCTTTGATAGTTAAGCAACTAGCTTTCATTACTGAATCCTGACAAAAACTTCTCCTTTAATAAATCAAAGCATAGGTGTAATTACCTCTACAGTCTCTTTTGACGAGACGACGGGGATTATATCAAATTCACCTAAATCTTGCCACTTCAGTACCCACTGTTGTAAAAGGCGTAAATCATCGCATTCTATTAACTGAAAACATCGGTTGAAGTTAACCTCGACCCAACTATTAACATACTTCAAGCCATCAGGCATCATCCGTCCTTGTTCTCCAAATCGCCGGTAGACTGCTACAGCATCACGGTTCTTGAAGTGTTCGATAACCATAAACAACATGGCATCTACTCCTTTTTTTAACACATCCATTTTCTACTGAAGGAGCGCTCTTTGCTAACTGATACCCTAACAGGATTTTGGATTTTAGATTTTGGATTGTAAATCGCCTCATATGTCTGGGTTCTGTCAATCCATCTGTCGCATTCTTTTTTCAAAATGGTATGAGACAAAAATTTTAACCCGTTTCCAACGGGTTTTAGCTAAAGTGTGGAAATTTATTTCACGGCTGATTGCTTAGCCGTGTACCTACAGGTTGAATATCTCTCGCCAAACCAATATGTGCTAAGGATAATGAAATATCATTGTACTTCATCCCAGCTAAAGCCCACTGAAGTTCAACTGTCCCCACCCAAAAGCGTGCCCTGTCGATGACATCCGGTAGCATAGGATAGTCACTTTCCATACATCGCACAATACTTTCTCCATAATTACTGAGTTGCACCGCAATATCACAAGCCGGATCGCCTAAACCAGCAGTACCAAAATCAATAAGACCGCTGATGCTTTCTGAGATAGGGTCAAACAGGATGTGATACACAGATTTATCGCCATCAATCAGTACAGGCGTGTAACTCAGGTCAAGTTCACCTGTAACTACGGGCGTGAAAAGTTCATGTATCCAAGTTTGCTGATGACGCCACAAATGAGGAAAGAGAGTTTCCTGAACTTGTTCATATAACAGCAACCAATCCTCACGGGAACGTTCCGCACCAGAAGAAGAAACTTCACCCGTAACTAAAACTTCATTGGGAATACTATGTAATTGTTGGTGAAATATCGCTAATTCGGAGATAACGCGGGTTTGTGATGCTTCGCTTAACTTCAACAGGGTGTTGCGGGAAAGCGGTTCACCTTGAATAAATCTATAGCTAACAAAGCCATCTTCCAAGTGTTCAAAGTGCGGAACTCGTAAATTAACATATTTTTCCACCACTTCCAACACTTTGGCTTCATGATAAAGAGCCTTTTTTCCCCAGTCATCTTTAGCAAAGCGACATACAATTTCATGATTCACGATTACCACATCGTTAACCATGCCATCTTGATTAAAATCTAGATGGTCAAAAGAAATGTTTGGATAAACAGCACGAATTTTTTCTAGGTACGAGCAAGGAATTTTCACAGCTACTCTCATCGTAATTACAACAAACAGACAATCAAGATGATTCGGACATTTAGCCCGATCGCAGCGCCTTAAATGATTTGCGTGTTTGTTGTATCAACGTACCACTGTGATTTAACTCCCTAGAACATCGCCATAGAAAAATATAACACTTAATAACAAATAGACATCTGGTGAAAAGAATGTAGAGACGCGAAATTTCGTGTCTCTACAAGGATTTTGGGTAACGCATAATTAAATTCGGTCGATGTCTAATATTTTATAGCCCGCGAAGGCGGGCTTTGTTCGTGTAGCCCCAGGCTTCTAGCCTTTGGGCCTGTCGGGATAATCGCACCTCACAAACCATTATGGGTATTTAATCAGACTCTTCCAATACCAGCAAAAACTTCCGAATTAGCCCAATAGTAACAGCGGGAAGCTCTAACTGCGGCGTAAATCCCACATCATCTAAGTGTATAAACATACGAATAGCTTGTGGATTCATCTCAGCAAAACGACGCCCCACTTCCGGTCCGGTGTATTGTGACTTCTTCCCCCAAATAATCGCAGTGGGAACAGTAAGCTGAGGAATATACCGCGACAAATCAAAAGATAAATCTCCACGCACAAACGCGAGTGCGGCGTATTCTGCGTTAGGTTGTTGGGCAGATTGTAGATAAGCTTCCACAATTTCCGGATATACTCGCTCTGAACGAGCAAATTGGCGTTGTTCTAAGAAACTGCGAATACCAAAACTACTGGAAACCCCTGTCATGTACAGCAACTTATCCACAAAGGGAATTTTAACGAATTGAGCGGAAAGGCTACGGGTGTAGTCTTCGCCGAATTCCTCCAGTGCTGCGGGAGTAACTAAAATCAGAGACTTGAACAAATCTGGGCGTAGAATCGCCGCACGAATAGTAAAAGCTGCTGTTAGTCCGGAAGCGATCGCAGTAGTGGGAAAGCTGTAGGTATTCTCGATAAATTCAATGATTGTGGCAATGTAGTCCTCAATTTGATAATTTCGCGCTGGATGGTCAGAGCGTCCCCAGCCAATTAAATCCGGAGCCAAAATATGATAATCTGGAGCGAACGCAGGATAAACCTTAGACCACTCATAGGCAGAAGAACCACCACCAAAGGCGTGCAAAAAAAGTAATTTTTTATCGCTTGACCTTGAAGAATCTATATTTACCCAAGGTTCTCCGTCAACACTATAGTATACCATTCTGCCAAGCTTGGTCATGACAGAATTCTGACTAAAGCCGAGTGGCACAAACATATAATAAACCTCTTTTTTGTTAATAGGGGGACTAGGGGCTAGGGGCTAGGGATGAGGGACTAGGGGCTAGGGATGGGGGAGTAGGGACTAGGGATTAGGGAGTCGGGGAGTGGGGGGAGTGGGGGAGGGGCGAAGAACTTCTCCTAGTCCCCTAGTCCCTAGCCCCTAGCCTCTAGCCCCTAGCCCCTAGCCTCTAGCCCCTAGCCCCTAGCCCCTAACCCCTATCCTGCTTGTGACACCTGTAAAATTGCATCATTCGCAAGTTGCATCCCCACAATAATTAAACTTCAGGAAGTAGACTGTAGCTGGAAACAGAAAACTTGCAAAGGAAAATCAATGGGCTGGCTGGTTGTTGTGGGAATTATTATCGTTATAGGGAGTTTGATGGCAGTTGCGATCGCTTGTTATCATTACACAAATCAAGCAATTCGAGCGGCGGAAGCTGAATTTCCACCCCAAGGAAAGTTTGTCAAAGTCGTCGGAGTAAAACTACACTATGTTTGCAAAGGTTCGGGTCAACCGGTGGTATTGCTGCATGGCAACCCTGGCTTTTTGCAAGATTACGCACCCCAAACCCTTGACCGCATCGCCCAAAAATATACTGTATATGCTTTTGACCGTCCTGGGCACGGCTGGAGCGATCGCCCCATTGATCAGCCAGCAACACCCTTGGCACAAGCTCAATTGTTACGTGGCGCACTGCAAAAACTCAACATCGAGAAACCAATATTAGTCGGATATTCTTGGAGTAGTGCCCTAGTCTTAGCCTATGCGCTGCGTTATCCTGAAGAACTTTCCGGAATTGTTCTCCTTTCTGCCATCAGCCATAAAGTCGGTAATCTGCCTTTACCGCCAGCTAATATAGCAAAGTTACTAATGTTGGATAAAACATTAAAGATTATACCATCAATTTTATTAGGACGTATTTTTTTAAAGCGAAATTTGAGTGAGGCATTTTCACCAGCAACCTTACCAATGGGTTATTTAAAGGCAGCGCTGGCACTTTGGACAAGACCTCGCCAAATTAAAGCCGCCCTACAAGATGGCAGTACTTTGCAATCTACATTAAATAGTATGAAAAAACGCTATGGCGAGATTAACTTACCAATTGTAATTGTTACAGGTGATTCTGATAATTTGGTTTCTGCCAAAGATAATGCCTATCGTTTGCACTCTCGTATCCCTCAGTCTCGGCTAATTATCTTACCGAATACAGGCCACGCCATCCCCCAAACTCAACCAGAAGCGATTGTAAACGCCATCGACAGAATTGGTAAATAAATATTAAGACGCAAAAATAAGGGCGATAAATAAAGATTATCAAAGTCTATTTTGTTAAGAAGTTGAAACATAGATATAAATCTATAGTTGTTGTTGATTTTTTGCAAAATTATTCTTTTGTTGTAGTTAATTTGCCTGTCTTCTACTTAATTTGAGGTGTAAAACACGAGGTTTTGATATCAAGCATAGACTTAAAGCAATGGCAGTGATAAGAATTTGATTATTTAAAAATAGTTAAAATGAGCATCTATGTGTATCTATAAACTTTTACTTATATCTCTAATCTAATATTTATTTAATAATTGCTGGTTGCAAATGAACCATTTTGGCTTTAAAAGCTGTAAGCTATTGTAAACAGACTTAATGATGTTCTCATTTATTAACTACACCAGCGTGACAGAAATTACGGAATTTTTATCAATAGGGGTTTGCCGTCTCTTTTGAGATTGACTGATGGCAACTCACAATACATAGCGTTAAATACGCTTGAGAATGCAAGAAACACCAAGTTTCCTTTGCCTGATTCCTCATGCTTAAAAACAAAAATTACTAACAGGAGATATAAGGAGGTATTCGTGGATTTTTTGTCCTTTTTTTTAATGGACTTTGTTAAGCAGTTGCAGTCCCCAACACTCGGCTTTTTGATTGGTGGTATGATTATTGCAGCTCTCGGTAGCGAATTGGTAATTCCAGAGTCGATTTGTACGATCATAGTCTTCATGCTGCTCACCAAAATCGGTCTGACCGGTGGAATTGCGATCCGTAATTCCAACCTGGCGGATATGGTGTTACCCGCAGCATTTGCTGTAATCACAGGCATTGTTGTTGTATTCATCGCTCGCTATACGTTAGCCAAGCTGCCAAAGGTCAAAACCGTGGATGCGATCGCGACCGGGGGGTTGTTTGGTGCGGTGAGTGGCTCTACCATGGCAGCCGCCCTGACAGTCCTGGAAGAAGTAAAAATCCCATACGAACCATGGGCTGGCGCACTCTATCCCTTCATGGATATCCCCGCGCTCGTAACTGCGATTGTTGTGGCTAACATTTACATCAACAAGAAGAAGCGTAAAGAAGCAGCCTACTCTACTGGGCAGCCTGTTGCGGCTGGTGATTATCCCGATCAAAAAGATTATCCCAGCACCCGGCAGGAGTATCTCAGCCAGCAGGAAGCAGCCTACTCTACTGGGCAGCCTGTTGCGGCTGGTGATTATCCCGATCAAA